>CAZDXZ010000017.1:0-25023 GCA_964509615.1 uncultured Dehalococcoidales bacterium | reverse complement strand
TAGCTGCGGGGCGGCAGAGCGGTCTTTAGTGAAAGTAGGCGTCTGCAAATTAAAGCTCCATATCCCGGGGAGCAGGTCTCTCAAGGATAAAAGGAGTATCGTTAAATCCCTTGTAATGCGCCTGCAGAAACAGTTCAACATCTCCATCGCCGAGGTCGATGACCATGACCTGTGGCAGATGGCCACGATCGGATTAGCCTGCGTTTCCAACCACAATAATCGTGTTGACGAGGTCATCAGCGCGGCCATCAGCCGGATAGAACACGATTATCCTTCGGTTGAGATCGTGGAGAAAGAGATCGAAATCTACTGAATCCGGTTGTGCATACTCGGGGCAGTATAATTGACGCATGGATACCTCTGCATTCCTCGATTACCTTAAGAACGACCCCGAGTACAAGGACCAGATCGTTCATGTTCAATATATCCCTCCGCGCGATGCGCGCCCAGGGTGGCCCGACAAGCCGTTTCATCCCGTGCTTCAGGAGCGGCTCGACAAGCTCGACCTGAGCACTCTCTATTCACACCAGGCCGAGGCCATCAATAGAATAAGGCTGGGTAAAAACGTGATGGTTGCGACGCCCAGCGCCAGCGGCAAGACCCTCTGCTACAACATCCCCGTGCTTAATACCATGCTGGAGGAGCCCTATGCCCGCGCCCTTTACCTTTTCCCCACCAAGGCTCTGGCCCAGGACCAGCTGCGCGGGCTGACCTGGCTGGCCGGCGAGGCTATTAATTTGCCCTGGGAATGCGCCACTTACGATGGAGATACGCCCGGCGAAGAGCGCGCCGGGATCAGAAAAAGAGCACGTATTGTGCTCACAAACCCGGATATGCTGCACGCCGGCATCCTGCCCAATCATAAGTCGTGGGACAGGTTCTTCAAGCGCCTGAAATATGTGGTGGTCGATGAGGCGCACATATACCGTGGAGTGTTCGGTTCACACGTTGCCTGCGTCCTGCGCAGGTTGAGACGGATCTGTGCTCATTATGGCAGCAGGCCACAATTTGTGTTCTGTTCGGCAACTATTGCCAATCCGGGGCAGCATGCCGAGGGGCTGGCGGGACTGCCTTTTGAAGTTGTGGATGGGGATGGCGCTCCTTATGGAGGCAAAGCATTTGTCTTCTGGAATCCACCTATCGTTGACGAGGCGCGCAGCCTGCGGCGCAGCACCAACAGCGAGGTTACCCACCTTTTTACGGAGCTTATACGCAGGCAGGTGCGCACTCTGGCCTTTGCCTCCACGCGTCGCTTGACCGAGCTCATCTATGTATACAGCCGCGATCTGCTCGGCAGCCCGCTGGGGGAAAAGATCAGGCCGTACAGGGCCGGGTATTTAGCTTCCGACCGGCGGGAGATTGAGAGGGAGCTGTTTTCAGGGGAGCTGCTGGGGGCGGTGGCCACCAGCGCGCTTGAGCTGGGGATAGACATCGGCGGGCTGGATGCCACGGTGCTGACCGGCTATCCGGGAAGCATCGCCAGCACATGGCAACAGGCCGGACGGAGCGGGCGGAGGGGTGAGAAATCGATCACTTTTCTCGTGGCCCAGAATAATCCGCTCGACCAGTATTTCATGCATAATCCCGACTTTTTCTTCGGTAAGCCCTTTGAGAATGCCCTCATCAACTGGGAGAACATAAATATACTGCATCCGCACCTGCTCTGCGCGGCCTGGGAGAAGCAGCTGGATGATAGAGACAGGGAATATTTCGGCGATGCGCTCGATGCGGCCGGGGACGAACTGGGCAGGGAAGGGAAGCTGAGAAGGGAGGGAGAACGCTGGCATATCTCGCCCCGGCTGTCGCATCCGGCACAGGAAATAAATATCAGGACCGCCTCTACCGATCAATATCAGCTGCTGGACTCATCCCGGGGCTACCAGGTACTGGAGACGATCGAGGAAGACCACGCCTTCTGGCAGGTGCATCCCGGCGCCATCTACCTGCATCAGGGCGATTCCTATTTCGTCAAAGAGCTCGACATCGAGAAGCATATTGCCGTGGTGGAGCCGGCCGCCGTTCCTTATTACACGCAGACCATGGAGTTGACCGATATCAAGATATTAAAGCAGATGAAGGAAAAGGAGTCCGGTGGAGTTAAGGTCTGCCTGGGCATGGTGGACGTGACAAACCAGGTGGAGGGTTTCCGCAAAAAGAAGCACTATACGGACGAGATCGTCGGCGAGGAGGTGCTGGACCTGCCGCCTATGCGTTTCATTACCCAGTCCTTGTGGTTCGATTTGCCCCGGGACGCGATGGAGATGATAGAGAAGAGCAAGCTCGATTTTCACGGCGGGCTTCATGCCGTGGAACATGCCGCTATCGCCATATTGCCGCTTTTCGCCATGTGCGACCGCAACGATATCGGGGGAGTCTCCACACCCTTTCATATCGATACGGGCAAGGCGCAGATTTTTATTTACGACGGCTACCCGGGGGGCATCGGAATAGCGGAGAAGGGCTATGAAATCATCGAGGGCCTGTGGGCTGCCACGCTCAAGACAATCGAGGAATGTCCCTGCCGCGAAGGCTGCCCGGCCTGTATACAATCGCCTAAATGCGGCAACAACAACGAGCCACTGGATAAGAAAGCGGCGGTTATTTTACTGCGCGGACTGCTCAACGTGCTAAAATAGGCGCTCTGAAAGTTCAGAACCGTCCAAATTTCTAAATGCAAGGAGAATAATGGATACCTACAACTACATCAAGCACGTGATACGCAAGGCGTTCAGCTACACGTTCAACCGTATTACGTTTTACCTCACCATATTTAACTTCTTTATGCTGGCGAGCTGGATGTATGAAAATACGTCCATCGGTGAATTTGTGAAAAGCAACGGACTGCGTCCGGGCGACATGCTGGCAGGTATATTCTTTACCGTTTTCTTTATCTCTGCCCTCGAGTACGTGGTGATAGGGCGCGATAAAGAAGGTGAAGGATATTAGGGCCGGCCGCTGACGATTCAGTGGCTGAGGATTTTGCCCAGGAACTGCCTGGTGCGCTCATGTTGGGGATTACTAAAGAGCACGTCCGGGGAGGCCTGTTCAAGTATCTGCCCCTCGTCCATGAAAATAACGCGTTTGGCCGCGGCGCGGGTAAAGCCCATCTCGTGAGAGACTACAGCCATGGTCATGCCCTCGGCAGCCAGGGCCAGCATCACCTCGAGGACTTCTTTGATCATCTCGGGATCAAGTGCGCTGGTGGGCTCATCGAACAGCATGACCTTGGGATTCATGGCCAGCGCCCGGGCGATGGCCACCCTTTGCTGCTGCCCCCCTGATAGCTGTGCGGGCTTCGCCCCGGCTTTATCGGGTATACCCACCTTCTTCAGCAGGTCCAGCGCAGTTTGTTTGGCCTCCGCAGACGGGCGTTTGCGCACCACGCGCTGGGCCAGCATGAGGTTATCCAGCACGGTGAGGTGGCTGAACAGGTTGAAAGACTGGAAGACCATGCCCACATCGCGCCGCACCGCGTTGATATTGCGGGCGTTGTCGAGCGGGATACCGTCCACCACGATCTTGCCCCTGTCGTAGTTCTCCAGCCGGTTGATGCAACGCAGCAGGGTCGATTTGCCCGATCCGGACGGGCCCACGATGACCACCACTTCTCCCCTGTATATATCGAGGTCCAACCCGCACAGAGCATGGACTTTGCCGAAGTATTTGTGCACACCGCGTATGCTGATAATGGGTTCAGACAATCATTACCTCTCGAATTTGGTCTTCTTTTCTATCCAGTTCACCACACGCGCCGAAAAGAGCGTCATGATCAGATACAGCAGGGCCACCAGCATCCATACCTCGATGGGATCGAAGTGGATGGAGGCATATTCCCGGCCGCGGCGCGTCAGGTCTGCCACAGCGACCACGCTGACCAGTGAGGAATCTTTGAGCAGCGCGATGAACTCGTTGCCGATGGGCGGCAGGATCACGCGTACAGCCTGCGGCAGCACGACATGTCGCATGGACTGGAAATACGTCATGCCCAGGCTGCGCGCGGCCTCCATCTGCCCCTTGGGTATGCTCTGGATGCCGGCCCGGTAAATCTCGCTCATATATGCCCCGTAGCAGAAGACCAGGCCGATTATCGCCATCACTACGGGATCGGCCTGAAAATTTTCCAGCGACGGGAAGTTCCAGGCCTTGCCCAGCGACTGAATCATCACCGGCACGGCGAAGTACCAGATTATGAGCTGGACCAGCAGCGGCACGCCGCGCACCAGCTCCACATAGAGTGTTGAGATTACATAGACAGGGCGTTTATTCGATAGCCTGCCCAGGCCGCCGATCATGCCGACGATCAATACCAGCAGGAAGGAGACCAGCGTGACGGTTACAGTTATTACGATGCCGTCCTGGACGAACTTGAAGATGTTCATGAAGGGGTCGGGCCATGCAAACAGAAGGAGGATCGTTATCCCGACCACCAGCACCACCAGCCACCACCAGACATCGATGCGTGTGGACCGTTCAGTGCCGGGTATGTGGTCCAGCTCTTCCTTGGGGATCTTCGGTCTGTCAGGCGTACTCATCGAGCCGGATAACATTATACGCCTTAAATACGGCGGAGGGTAAAGTAAAACCCCGGCTTAGCGGCCGACCCATTTCTGGTCCAGTTTATCCAGAAATCCCTCGTCCTTGAGTGCCTTGAGGGCGGCATTTACCTTGGGGACAAGGTAAGCGTTTTTCTTGCAGATGGCGATGCCGTAGTATTCGTCCGTGAAGATTGGCCCGACCGTCTTCAAAGCGTCTTTATTCTTCACGACATAACCCATGGCCACCGGGTAGTCGGCTATGACGGCATCGAGCTGTCCATTCATGAGGTCCTGGAAGGCGAAACCGACCTCGTCGAAGGTCTTGACTCTGGCGCCGGGGATTTTATTGGCCTCGATGATCCCGGTCGTGCCTATCTGGCCGCCGATGGTCTTGCCGGCCAGGTCGTCCTTGCCCGTAATGCTGTCGTTGTCCTTGCGTACTGTGACTATTTGTCCTGCCAGGTAATAGGGATCGGAGAATAAAATAGTCTTCTTGCGTTCATCTGTGATCGTAATGGATGAGACAGCCATATCGTACTGGCACTGCGAAACCCCGGCCAGTACCGAGTCGAAGCCCACGTTGACCAGCTCTATGTCGAGCCCCGCCCTGTCGGCTACAGCCCGTATGAGTTCGGGGCCGAAGCCGTCCAGTGCCTTGGTCTGCTCGTTAACGATCTCGAAAGGCGGCCAGGTGGCGTCGCAGGCCACGGTCAGTCTTGTCTTGGCCGCAGGGGAAGGTGCGCAGGTCGCCATCAGGGATGTTACGACGATACACAGGGTAATGGATAAAAACGCAATTTTTTTCATGGTTGTTATTCCTGGCCGAAGCACGGATGGGTTTATTATACCACCGACCAAAGCCCCGGCTTTGTTTGCGGTTAAAGATAACCTGTATCCTGCAATTTCCACTGGCGGCGGAAGTCGGGCTCAGCCGATATTCCGTTCTCCTGCGCGTAAAGACGCAGGCGGAAGTGGTCGAAGAACAGCGCGGACAGCATGCGCATGCGGCGCTGTTGCTCGGGGAAGGTGTAGTTATGGGTATCGAGCATTATGCGGCTGATGTCAGGATACTCCGGCAGGTTCTCGCTGTGGCTCTCGGGATGATCGAGGTGCACGGTGATCAGGTTGACGAGCTCCGGGTCGAGGCAGATCACCAGCAGGGAAGGATCATAGAAAGTCCCGCCGCCATCGCGGTACCTCTGGCCGTTGATCTCGGCCGGCTCAATATAGGTATTCATGCTCCATCCGGCCACCATGGCTTTGATGATAGGAGCCTCCAGGACCTTCCAGGTGCGCCCGCCGAATTCAAACCTCCTGTCCGGACCCGTCATACCCATGAAATCGGTAAATCCGTCGCCGCGCGCGGCGGTAACGGTCAGGGGCAGCTTTATATCATCGAAGACCAGTTTCTCCGGATTGGACGCTCCGGTATAGTCTTTGAGCTTCTGAACAAGGAATTCCTGCAGCGGATCGAGGTTTCCCAGTCCCAGCCATACACGCCGCGGGTTTCGGTTCATCTTGACCAGCCTGTCGGTGCGCAGGTTGGCCACGAAGTCTTCCAGGTCTTCCAGCGCATGCTGGGCCGCAGGCCTGTATAAATCAGGATAGCGCGCTGCGGCCACCTGCACAGCGTGGAAAAAGCTGTTGAGCACACCGGCTGAAACACCGTATATCTGCCTGATCTCACCTCCTCCCCGGCTGAAGCCCTCGTTGATAGCACGCGTGGTAACCAGTCCCCCCAGTATGCCCGAGAATCCGCCGGCGCCGTAGATGATGTTTGCCGGCCGGTCGAAGGGGAAATTATCGAGCTGGCCGTTTAAAATTTCGTTGAAGCGGGCCATGATAGCCACGCGGTTTTTGGACGACTCGCGCATATTGGTTGCCGCCTCGGTGGAGCCCACATAGGGCAGGTCCGCATGGCCGGCGGTTGGAAGGGGGGCTCCGGTCTTAATGCTTTCCATGGAGAAAGCGGGCTGTGCCTGCCTGACCTTTTGCAGCAGTTCACGCTGGCGCCGCAGCAAATCCAGGTAATAGTCGGCCGTCAGGGTCTGGTTACGCTCGTGTTGAGAGTGCATGATGAAGACCGACGTAACTAAATTTAGTTTCCATTTGCGAATCTCGGCGCGTGGCCTGCTGCGCAGTATGGGCCGAGGGTCTTTGGCTTCCAGGTCGGCCACGATGGCGCCCGCGTCCACTATGGGCGGGCGGCAGTCATAAACATATTTGCCGTTGACGGTGGATGGACGGGTGGACAGCAGTGTGCTGACGGCGGCTATTACAGCATCTATGAGAGGAGCGTCCTGCGGCGGGCCCATGTGAATGAATTGATAGGGGCACTGCAGACTATTGTCATGCGGGCCGAACATGGTAAAGATGGCATCACGGTCCATGGTGCAGATGTAAAGCGGAAGGCCCAGGTCCGACACCTTCAATTGAACAGGTGTCCCTTTTGAAGCTCCTATATATGAATTCAGGCGGTTTTCCAGCCACTTCCTCAATGGATTGAGGTTGGACCGCCCGTACCAGGGATTGAGATTGAAGGAGCGGATCCGGCCGCTGCGCGCTTTCGACAGGAAGTCGCGGAAATCTTTGACGGCTGAAGCTGCCTTGCCCCACTTCTGCGCATCTCTTTTCGCCGCCAGGGCCAGGGCGAAGGCTGTTGCCGTCAGTGCACCGCCACTGACACCGTAGATGCGCCCGACCGGCGTATCTTCATTGAGGAGCTTCTCAGCGCGGTCCAGTTCCCTGATTATATACGGCAGATCGCCAAGCTTGGATGCCTGAAAAATAATCGAAGGAGCGACTGCCATGCGATATTTTAGCAGAAACGGCCCGGCTGCAGTACTGTGGGGGCTGACGTTTTCACTGCCGGCCCTTGACTACGAGCTTCTTCTCTCCCCAGATGCGTCTGACAAAGGCATCGCCCTTGGCGTTGCGGTAATCGAAGTCGCTGCGGGTCATGCTGGTCAGGTTGACCTCTATGCCGGTGGCGTCCTCAAAGACGGCTATCAGCTCCATGATCATATCCCTGCTCATATCCCCTACAATCAGCAGGTCGAGGCCGGTTTCCGGTATTCTCTCCAGCTTGGCGGCCTCGCCGTGAATGATGGCTAGATTGATTGCATTTACGTCTTTTAACTGGTCGCGCAGATAATTGATCACCGACTGGAGCGTGAGGATGGTCCTGGGGACCGGCTCCGCCGGCTGTTCTTCCGGTTGTTCCGACGGTTGTTCAGCCGGTTGCCCAGCTGGTTGCCCCGGCTGCTCAACTGCCTGTTCTGCTTCCGTGCTGACGACAACATTTTCCTCAACTTCACCCGCTGCGGCAACGGGGGCGGGCAGCTCTATGACATCGGGCAACGGCTGGCGGCCGTGATTGGGTATTACACGGGTACCCGGTATGATGGGCTTTTCTCCGTCTTCCAGCAGTTCATGTTTGAATGCTTCGGTTATGGCAATGGCATGCTTTATCTCCGGAGGGCGCCGCTTTACCTCCTCGTCAACGATCTCGATAGTGCGGGGGACATGCTCCTCCACGGGTGCAGCGGCGGCAGCGGCCGGTTCGGTAGCCGCGGGACGGTCTGCATAAGATTCCACGATTATCTTCCGCCACTGTGACAGCAAGGGAAAGCTCTTAACGACTTCGTAATACTTGAGATTGCCCTGAACATGTGAAGTGAACAACCCGGCTTTCTCCAGATATCCGAGCTCCCGGCGGACGGCGTTCAGGGGCTCCCCGGTCAGGCGGGCCACCTCCCTGGTGTAATAACGTTTGCCGGTGTCGCGCAGAAAGAGATAAAGCACGTTGCGTTTAGCCTTGGAAGTAATGAAAAATTTTAAGTTCGACATCGGTGAACACCTATAATGTACAATGGTTGCTGTCTTTTTTCAACTCGCGCGTATCCTTCAAGTACACATTGAGATGAGTGCCTGCAGTAGTCCAGTGGTGATACAGCCCGTATATGATTATGCTAAAATCTCAAGAAAGGAAGTGCGCAAGGATGGTGTAATGGAGACAAAGAACCTGAGGCAGACAGCGACTTTCAATGCGGGGGCGAAAGCGGTTTATGAACTGTTGATGGATGCTAAAAAACACTCTGCGCTTGCCGGAGGCGATACTGCAATAATCAGCCGTAAAGTTGGAGGAAAATTTAGCATCGGTGGCTATATCGAGGGCACAAACCTGGAGCTCGTTCCGGGACAGAAGATCGTACAGTCCTGGCGGTACGAAGACTGGCCGAAAGGCCATTATTCAAAGGCGACCTTTGCCTTTAAAGAGCAGGACGGCAGGACAAAGATGACATTTACACAGGTCGGCATTCCGGCCAGGTTCTACGAGGACATCAAGCAGGGATGGATCGACTATTACTGGACACCTATGAAGGAAATATTCGACAAATAGCAGATAATCTTTTAGAAGGAGTCATGTTATGGATAAAGTGAAGATCGGAGCGCAGACGATGGTGTTCCCCACGCCGGCATTCCTGGTAGGAGCCAATGTGGAGGGGAAAGCGAATTTCATGACAGTGGCATGGGGAGGTGTCGCCTGCAGTGAGCCTCCCATGGTATCGGTGGCAATACGGCATGCGCGATATACAATGAAGGGAATGCAGGAAAATATGACCTTTTCCGTCAATGTGCCATCGGCTGATCTGGTTAAGGAGGTGGATTTCTGCGGCATCAGGAGCGGCGCCAAGGTGGATAAGGTAAGGGTCTGCAAGTTCAAAGTATTCTACGGCGCACTCGAGACTGCGCCCATGATAGAGCAATGCCCGGTTAACCTGGAATGTAAAATCGAGCATATGTTGGACCTGGGCAGTCACATGCTGGTAGTGGGCAAAATCGAGGAAACATATGTCTCGGGCAAGTGTTTTACCGGCGATCATCCGGACGTTAAAAAGATACGCCCCATTGGATGGACTATGCTGCCGGCAAATGTCTATCAGGAGCTGGGCGAGACAGCCGGCAAGGCGTTCAAGATCGGCCTTGAAATGAAAGCCTAATACCATTATTTTGACACGTTTCCGGCATCATGTTACATTTATAAATGAAAATAGTTTTCATTTAACGATGGGAATATGACCGGTAAGGATATTATGGCGGAGCTGAGGAAGCGGGGATTCAAGCTGACACCCCAGAGGAAGGCTATAGTATCCGTGCTGAGCAAGTGCAGAGAGCACCTGAGGCCGTCCGATATCCATGAAAGGCTGCACAGGAAATATCCCGGTATAGGACTGGTCACGGTATACCGCACACTGGAACTGCTTCAGGAGAACGGCCTGCTCTGCGAGGTCCATATTGGCGACTCCTGCCGCAGCTATCTCAGGCGGGAGCAACCGGGCGAGCACCATCATCACCTGATCTGCCGCGGCTGCGGCAGCGTGACGGATTTCACCGACTGTGAGCTGGACCACCTGAAGCTGCGCCTGGAGCAGGAAACAGGCTACCGCATCAACCGACACCTGCTGGAGTTCATGGGACTATGCCCGCAATGTAAGGTCAGGGAAGTATAGCGTAACGATGTTCAGACGGATCGTACTCATTGCAGTTGCAGCGCTGCTGTTTGTGAATATGGCATCGTGCAGCGCGGCTGCGCCGGCCCGGGAGGCAAATAAAATAGGCGTGGCGGTGACGGTGCTGCCCCAGCGCGAGTTTGTGGAACGTGTGGGCGGCGACAAGGTCGACATAACCGTCATGGTCCCGCCGGGCGCCAGCCCGCATACTTATGAGGTCACGCCCGCCCAGATGGTGCAGCTGAGCCGGGCCAGGATATATTGCAAGGTCGGTTCGCCCATCGAGTTTGAGCTCTCCTGGCTGGATAAGCTGCTGGCACAGAACAAAGATATCCTGGTGGTCGATTGCAGCCGCGGCATCGACCTGATAAAGAGCGATGATCCCGATGAGCCGGGCCTGGACCCCCACATCTGGACCTCACCCCGCAATGCCAGGATTATGGTGCAGAATATCTGCACGGGCCTGGTTCAGGCCGACCCGCAGAACCGCCAGTACTACGAGGACAACCGGGATTCATATTTGAAGGAGCTGGACGGGCTGGATGCCGAACTGGGCGCCATGTTAAAAAGCACGGGCAGCCGAACATTCATCGTCTATCACCCCGCCTGGGGGTATTTTGCCCGGGACTACGGCCTCCATCAGCTCGGCATAGAGCAGGAGGGCAAGGAGCCCAAAGCCGCCTATATGTCCAGGCTGATCAACGAGGCACGCAGTCAGAATATTAAAGTAATTTTCGTCTCTCCGGAGTTCGACTCCAGGAATGCCGAGGCCATCGCACGCGAGATCGGCGGTCGGGTGGTAATTATCGATCCGCTGGCCGGAGACTATCTGGTAAATATGAGGAAGGTGGCTGCCGCTTTCAAGGAGGTTTTGAAGTAGCCATGGCATCCGGCGATATCGTCAGGCTGGAAAACGTCTGGGTAAGCTATAACGGCACACCCGCCCTGGAGGACGTTAACCTGACTGTGGGAGAACATGACTTCCTGGGCGTCATCGGCCCCAACGGGGGCGGTAAAAGCACGTTGCTCAAGGTCATACTGGGGCTGATCAGACCGCAGCGGGGCATCGTAACTGTGCTGGGCAACCTGCCCGAAAGGAGCCGCAGCAGCATCGGCTATGTTCCGCAGCACAGCGATTATGACCGCGACTTTCCTGTAAGCGTAATGGAAGTTGTGTTGATGGGGCGCTACGGGAAACGGGGCATGCTGAAACCGTATGATGGGAAAGACCGGGAGGCCGCTGAAAAAGCGCTGGCAAGGGTCGGCATGCTCTCACATGCCCGCGCTCAGATAGGGCAACTCTCAGGCGGTCAGCAGCAGAGGACCTTCATCGCCCGGGCGCTTGTGTCAGATCCGGCACTGCTCCTGCTGGATGAGCCTACGGCAAGCGTGGATACAGCCATGCAGACCGATTTCTATGAGCTGCTGGAGAAGTTGAAGAATGAGATGGCCATTATCATGGTATCCCATGATATAGGCGCGGTCTCAGTATTCGTAGATAAAATAGCCTGCCTGAATGTGCGACTCTATTACCACGGCACGCGTGAAATAACGCCGGAGATACTGGAAGCGACCTACAAGTGCCCGGTGCAGCTTATCGCGCACGGCGATATCCCCCACCGCGTGCTGAGGGAACATTGATGTTCGAAGCGTTTCAGTTCGAGTTCATGCGCAATGCGCTGATGGCCGGGCTGCTGGCCTCCATCGCCTGCGGCATCGTGGGTGTATATGTGGTGGTTAAGAAGATCGTGTCCATGAGCGGAGGCATCGCCCACGCTTCTTTCGGAGGCATCGGACTGGGTTATCTATTGAATTTCAGCCCGGTGCTGGGCGCCATGTTCTTTTCCCTGCTGTCGGCGCTGACCATGGGACTGGTGACGCGCAGGACCAGGCTGCCGGAGGACACGGCTATAGGAATACTGTGGGCAATCGGCATGGCGCTGGGCGTCATATTTATCGGGCTTTCCCCCGGGTTCGCACCGGATCTCATGAGCTATCTTTTCGGAAATATTCTGACCGTGCCGCTGAGCGACCTGTACCTGATGGCCGGGCTCGACCTCGTTATACTGGTGTTAACCGTCGCCTTCTATAAGGAGTTCCTGCTGCTGTCATTCGATGAAGAATTCGGCACGGTTGCGGGCATGCCTGTTGACGGCCTCTACCTGTTATTACTGTGCATGGTCGCCCTTACCGTCGTTGTACTCATACGCGTGGTCGGAATGATACTGGTGATCGCCATGCTGGCCTTCCCTGCGGCAATGGCCAGGCAGTTCACCCATGACATCAGGAAAATGATGGTGCTGTCGGTAATACTCGGCATGATATTCACCTTCGGCGGCCTTTGGATATCTTATCTGCTCAACCATGCCTCCGGAGCGACCATCATACTGCTCAGCGGCTTGACGCTGCTGGCGACCTATATCGTAAAGGCGCTGCAGCACAGGACGAAAGTACGCTTTACACGATAGAACCGCCATAGTATGATGGCGGTATTCTCAATTAATTGCTGGAGGATGTATTGATGAGGAATATCATTCTCGTATCTTTATTACTTTTGATGTCGGCATCCGGCTGTATCACATACGTGGGAGGCGGCGCCGTCAACCAGGCGCCGGTGGTGGTGAGTTTCACAGTTAGCCCCTCCTCCATCCAGCCGGGGGAGGCTGCCATACTTTCCTGGGAGGTTAAAAACGCTTCATCCGTCAGTATCGATCCCGGCCTGCCGGCAGTAGCCACAACGGGTGCGGAGAAAGTCGTCCCCTCGTCTACTACAGCCTACATCTTGACGGCCAGTAACTCGGCCGGCTCGACCAGGGCTACCGCCCTGTTGACCGTCTCGGGGAGCATAACCACGCCGCCGCTGCCTGCTGCCGGACTTCCGGTGATATTGTCCTTTACAGCCTCCCCGGCGAGCATTAGTCCGGGCGGCTCGACTGTATTAAGCTGGACGACATCCAACGCCACGGGCGCCAGCATCAGCGGCATCGGCGCCGTCGGCACCAGCGGCGTGACATCCGTCAGCCCCGGCATGACCACAACATATGTGCTGGAGGCTACCAACGGTACGAATACTGTTACGGCCATGACAAGTGTATCGGTGCCGGGTGGTTTAACTCCTTATCCGGGATATGCATCCAGGCCCACTGTTGTTTCCTTCGCAGCCGCTCCCTCAGTTGTGGCGGCGGGCGGTTCCACGGTCCTCAGCTGGGATGTGGCCAATGCCACGTCCGTCGACCTGCTGGAATACGGGCCCGTATCATCCTCCGGCAGTATGAACATATACCCCTCCGGCACGGGGACGATTACCTTCCACCTGTCTGCGCAGAATGCATACGGCACGACCTATGCATCGTGCGATATCACTGTCACGCCTCCGGTAGTCCCCTATACTCCTCCCGCGTGGCCGACGGTAAACAAGTTCAAAGCCAGCGACAGCACGGTCCTGGCCGGCTCTACAGTGCTGCTCTCATGGAGCGTATCGAACGCGGACAGCGTTTATATCGACAACGGTGTCGGCTCGGTACCGGCTATGGGGTCCGCGAATGTGGTCGTGTGGTCCACCACTGTATATACATTGGTGGCCACCAACGGCGCCAACACGGTGGCGCAGCCTGTGACCGTGACTGTCCCTTAATATTTGTTTGTATACAAAATAACCGTGTGCTATGATTTGTGGAAGCGGCCCCGGCCGCTTCCACTATTTTTTACAGGAGACCGGACGATGAAGATTGCCGTGTTAAACGGGAGCCCCAAGGGTGAGATC
This sequence comes from uncultured Dehalococcoidales bacterium, assembly GCA_964509615.1. Lineage (GTDB taxonomy): Bacteria > Chloroflexota > Dehalococcoidia > GIF9 > UBA5629 > CAIMUM01. The sequence continues at coordinate 11,212 of CAZDXZ010000017.1, read as the reverse complement.
AGCGTAACCGTACAGTACATAAAATTCATCCAGAAGAAATTTCCCCAGCATGAGCTAAAACTGATCAATGTCGCACGCGATATAGTCAAGGTCGAAAAGGATGACAGTCTTTTCCAATCGATCATGGAAGAAGTGAAGAAATCGGATGGTGTTATCTGGGCTTTTCCACTCTACGTCTTTCATGTATGCTCGCAGTATAAACGATTTATAGAGCTGATCGCCGAGAAGGGGGCGCAAAAAGCATTTGCCGGCAAGTATGCTACGGCGCTCAGCACATCAGTGCATTTCTTCGACAATACAGCGCATAACTATATGCGCGGCATTTGCGATGACCTGGACATGAAGTACATTGAGCCTTTCTCAGCGGACATGGATGACATCATGATTGAAAACATGAGGCGTATTCTCCTTAAGTGGGCCGAAAATTTCTTTGCCGCTATCGATAAAAAGGCGGCGACCATGAAGCTGTATTCCCCGGTTGCCCCCAAGAAGTTCACATACAAACCGGTCAAAGGAGGGGGCAACGTTGATACACGGGGCATGAAGATCAGGGTCCTTGCCGATATTAAGGACGAGAAGTCAAACTTGGCCAGGATGGTGCAGCGTTTTAAGGAGGCGTTCAAAGGCGATATCGAGGTTGTCAGGACAGGCGATATAAAAATGCGCGGAGGCTGTCTCGGCTGCATGGAGTGTGCCTTTGATAATATCTGTGTATACCAGGGCAAGGACGATTTCGTCGACTACTTCAACGCCGGACGCGACGCCGATGTAACCATATTTGCCGGGGAGATCGTTGACCGCTTCTTCTCCGCGCGCTTGAAGATGTTCTGGGACAGGAGCTTCTTCAACGGCCATATCCCCACGTCAGTGGACAAGCAAATGGGATATATCATTTCAGGTCCGCTCAGCCAGGTAGCCAACCTGCAGGAGATTACGAATGCCATGGCCCAGATATCGGGTGCAAACATGGCCGGAGTTGTCACCGATGAGTGTGCCGATTCCGAACAGATAAATAAGCTTGTGGATGAATTTGCTGCCAAGTGCGTTGACAACGCTGTGAATACATATATATTGCCGCGCACATTCCTGGGAGTGGGCGGGCACAAAATTTTCCGCGACCAGATCTGGGCCCGACTATCGTTTCCCTTTACCGCCGACTACCGGTACTATGAGGCGCACGGCCTGTTCGACTTCCCGCAGCAGGATGTCAGGTACCTGGAGTTCAGCAAGCAGATGACCGAGATGATCAAGGATCCCAAGATGAAAGAGATGGTGCGCAAGATGATGAAGACCGAGATGCTCAAGGGATATGCCAAGATCGTCGACACAAAATAACACTCGGGTATATGGCTCACATTGTCTGATATAGCAAAGAAAACTGAACGGGGCGTAACTCGCAGCCGCGAAGGGTTTTTCTCCAAAATAGCCGGCCTTTTCAGCCGGGCCAGGTTCGATGAAGCGACCTGGGATGAACTGGAGGAATTGCTCATCTCGGCGGATGTAGGGATGGAAACCACGGAGAAGCTGCTGGGAAGAGTGAGGAAGCGCGCCAGAGATGAGAAGCTGGCAGAAGGGACGCAGGTGCGCACCGCATTGAAAGAGGAGATGGTGCGGCTGCTGGATGTGCCCGTAAAGGCCCGGGACGTTGCGCAGGACGCCGGCATGAAGGTGATCCTGATGGTCGGGGTCAACGGGACGGGCAAGACCACGAGCATTGCCAAGCTCGCGAACGAGTATAAAAGCAGCGGTAGAAAGGTTTTGCTGGGTGCGGCCGACACCTTCCGCGCGGCCGCTATCGATCAGCTCAAAATGTGGGGCGGCAGGGTGGGCGTCGATGTTGTGGCCCATCAGCCGGGAGCAGATCCCGGAGCCGTGGTGTTTGATACGCTGGAGGCTGCGCGCAGCCGCGCTGCCGATGTTGTCATCATAGATACGGCGGGCAGGCTTCAGACCAAGCATAATCTTATGGATGAGCTCAGGAAGATAAGGAAGGTCTCCGGTAAGTATGACGCCGAACAGGAAGTGCTGCTGGTAATAGATGCCACTACGGGACAAAACGGGCTGTCGCAGGCGCGCAGCTTTACTGAGGCCACGGATGTCAACGGCATATTACTCTCCAAGCTGGACGGGACTGCCAGGGGTGGTATAGTATTAGCAATCTGCGACCTGCTGCAAATACCCATCAAATATATAGGAACCGGGGAACAGGTCGGCGATATCGCGCCGTTCGACCCCGTATCATTTGTAAACGCCATCTTCGGGGATGTAACTTAAAGATATGTATGATATCGATTGGAACCCTATAATATTCAGCATCGGCACGCTTGAGATCAGATGGTACGGTGTGCTGGTAGTCCTGGCTGTAATAGCGGTGATAGTCCTTTCACTGGTTGAGGCCAGGCGCAGGGGCATATCCCAGGACATCATTTGGGATGCGGCGCTGTGGGCGGTTGTGGGCGGTATCATCGGCGCACGGCTGCTGCACGTTATCGACAGATGGCAGTACTATCTCTATCATCCCGAGCAGCTGCTGAATTTTGCCGGCCTTGCCATCTGGGGTGCGGTGCTGGGCGGGCTGATTGCCATATTTATCTTCTGCCTGGTTAAAAAGATATCGTTCTGGCTGCTGGGCGATGTGGCAGCACCCGGAGCCATCCTGGGGCAGACCATCGGACGCGTGGGATGCCTGGTGAACGGGTGCTGCTACGGTTTGACCTGCGAGCTTCCCATGGCCGTCATCTACAGCAATCCCAACAGCTATGCTCCCATCGGCGTTCCACTCTACCCGACACAGCTGTTTCACATCATATGGGACCTGGCAGGCTTCGTGGTGTTGTGGTTGCTGCGCAAGAAGCTGAAGCCCGAGGGCACGCTCTTCCTGTTATGGCTGATCTTTTTCGGAGCGGGGGACTTTATTATACGATTCTTCCGCGAAAGTGAGCCGTTCCTGTTCAATCTGCCGCAGGCTCAGGTGATAGACATCCTGATGGTGGTGGCTGCAGTTATAACTCTGGTCGTACGCTATGTTTTATATCGCAGGGCCGGGGGGATGGCAGAACGGTCAGAGGTCAGTAAGAGCGCGTAAAATCAAGCAGGTTGAGCCTTAGCTGGCCCTTACCGTTGAAATTATCGACCTCTACCGAATAGACGATATCTATATGGCGGCTGAGCTCTCCCAGGAAATTTCCCAATCGAAAGCCCATAGTATCCCAGACGATGCCGTCCTGTTTTAGCTTGAGTTTAATGTGATCTTTCTGGCTGCCCACCAGCTTCTGCTCCACAACCTCGACCTTGCGGCTGAGAAAGACAGGTGCGGGGTTGCCTATGCCGAATGGCTCAAGCTGCCGCATCTCCTCAAACGCGCCTCCTGTAAAAGCTGTGAGTGAGACTTCGGCGTCGATATCTATATGCGGGCGCAGGTCGAGGCCTGTGAGCCGCTCCTCGGCCAGGGAACGGAGCCTTTTCTGAAGCTGCTGCATATCCCTGGTGTGAGCATTAAAGCCCGCGGCACGTGCGTGCCCGCCGTACTTGGTCAGCAGGTGGTGGCAGGTCTTGAGGGCTTCCATCAGATCGAACTCGGGAATGCTGCGAGCGCTGCCCCGGCAGGAGTCTGCCCCGATCTTGAACAGTATAACGGGACGGTAAAACTCGTCCGCCAGCCTGCCGGCCACCAGTCCGATCACGCCCGGCGGATAATCGGCATCGCTGGCCATCAGGATAACCCTGTCGGCGCCATCCTCCAGTATCTGGCGGCGCGCTTTCTCGTATGTCTCGGCTACAAGCCGCTGCCGCTCCTTGTTCTTCTCTTCCAGTTCGGCGGCCAGAGCCCTGGCCTGTGCGTGGTCCTGCGTCACCAGCAGCTGGTAACTTGTGCCTGCGTCATCCAGCCTGCCGGCTGAGTTCAGCCTGGGTCCGATCTGGTATGAGATGCTGTCGGCGGTCAGCTTGCTTTTTTCAATTCCGGCCACGCTCATCAGCTCGACAAGCCCGGTGCGCCTGGTTTTGTGCAGCAGGCGGAGCCCGGATTTCACCCAGTAACGGTTCTCACTTACCAGGGGAGACATATCCGTAATAGTCCCCACGGTTACCAGCTCCAATGAGCTGCTGAGCAGATCTTCATGCCCGCCGCTGGTGAGCAGCCCCTGCAGTAACTTGAAGGCGACACCGACGCCGGCAAATTCCTTGAAGGGGCAGTTTGAATCGGTGCGTTTGGGGTCCACGATAATGCCGGCCGGTGGCAGCTCAGCCAGTGGAACGTGATGATCGGTGACCAGTATATCCATGCCCATCTTGCGGGCTTTCTCGATTTCAGCAAAAGCCGTTATGCCTGTATCTACCGTTATCACAAGCGTAACGCCCTGCTTACGCAGTTTCTCCAGGGCGGGTATCCTCAATCCGTAGCCTTCCTGCATGCGGTGCGGTATATAAGGCACGACATCTCCGCCAAGCTCACTCAAGCCCTGGACCAGCAGCGCTGTGGCTGTGATGCCGTCGGCATCGAAATCGCCGTAAACGGCCATTTTTTCGCCTGACAGCAGCGCCTTATAGACGCGGTTGACAGCCTGATGCATATCGGGGACGCTGAAGGGGTCTATGGCGAGGCGGTTGTCCGCTTTGAGAAAGGTCTCGGCGTCGGAAGCGCTTGTGATGCCCCGGTTGTAAAGAAGCCGGGACACGAGAGAACCTGCGCCCCGGAACAGCGGGGGCTTCTCGCCTTCAGGTATGAGCTTCCAATGTGTATGGGCCAAATGGCATCTTCGCTTTCTTGATGGGATTTATACCATAAAAAGTATGCATTGTAAATAACCGGCGGCGTGAGACAGCGGCGCCAATCGCTCCTGCGTGATGGCGGCCAGTGCAAAGAACAGCATGTTGGCAACATATAAGGCGGTGAATACGACGCTGCCCCAGAGGTACCCTGCGTCGCTCTTCTCTCCCCGTACGAACCGCCAGAAGTGAAAAACTACAGCCTGAGCTATGTACAGCGAGTAGCAGAGCACGAGTATGATGTATACGGGTATGCCCCATTGAAAGTAAATGGCGGCCAGGGCAGACAGGCCCATGGCCAGATTGGCAAATCCAACCTCGAACTGATATCCGGGGGAGGAAGACTGCAGGCCCAGGCGGGCGGCTTCGGCTTTGTAAAAGATAACATGGCTGACGAAACTGACCAGGCCGTTGAAAGCCACGCAGGTTAGAAGGATCACTTCCAGCGCCGGCCTGGCATCCGACCAGATGAAGTACAGGTAATACGCCAGGGCTATACCAACCCCGATGACGCAATATCTGGTAACGGCAATGACAGTAGCTGCTATGGCGGGCTCTCCTTCTCTATGTATGATATTCAGTTCTGCAACTGGTATCCATCCGTCCTGATCAGCCAGTTATAGGTGAGGTATTCATCCGGCACCACATTGCCGTTCTGCGAAACTGATGATGTAACATTTAATGAATATTCGTACCCGATACATAATTGGTAATACCAGGTATGCACGAAAAAAGGACTGCCGTAATACCAGTAGCCCCCCATTCCACTGCCGGCCAGTCGGGGTTGATTATGGGTGACCAGCTCTATATAGAAGTCGCCGTTGACCTTTATGCCGGGGACATCCACGCTGACCCATTGCGGGACATAGGAAAACACGCTCTTGCTGTAGTCCTGACTGAAAATCCTGTTATGGCGGCTATCCCAGATATTGATTGTGAAATCGGGATTGACCGGCTCAATGGCCGCGATATCCGGTCCATAGACCCACGTGCCCGGCCCAAACTGGGGATTCATATCAAAATCGTGGGTGCTGCTTTTGATGTAGCCGAGTATGTCGATTTTATCTATCTCGTAACCGCCGGGCGGCGCCGTAAATCTGATCATATTTCCCTCGACTATCTGGATCATGTTGCCGGCATCACCCGTAGTCCCGGCCAGAACGTCACATCCGTCCACGCCGCTACTGTCCAGTTTAAGCCGCATAAATTCTTTACGCTCCGGTATATCGAGCGTGGTTACCTGCGGCGCGATCTTTATTTCATAGTGACCGGCCCTGGGGAAGGTAGTGGAGAATTCCACCGTGGCCCAGCTTGATGACTCTATCGGCACGGGGCGCGTCTCCACCAGGGTCCCGTTAATCGTCAGTTCAGCTACGAATATCCCTGAAGCATTGCCCGTGTTCTCGATTCTCATGCTGATAGTCACGGGCTGACCGGCCGACACGGACAGAGGTGAAATAACGATGGGATCAAATTTATAAACGGCGCCATTCTGCGGCAAAGGCTGCGATACCTCCTGCTGCGCAGGCGGCGCAACAGGAACCTGAAGGCATGCGGCACTCACGGAAGCGGCCAGCAGCGCCAATATAAACAAACCTCTGGCTAAAAAACGACTATCTCCCATATTCTACCTCCTTGTCGGGCCGGAGCCGATTGTGCGGTTTAATATATTCCTGTCCGTAAGGATTATAAGGTGCTCACCTGCCGTTTTCAAAATGTTTTCAGTTTTAATCCCCTGACCTGTATAATCCCTTTCACCGGTCTTTTCAATGAAGACCGGTCACCTTAAAGGAGGTTGCCATGCCGTTTGCCAGCTCCGGGGATGTAAAACTTTATTACGAAGTCATCGGCCAGGGTGATCCCCTTGTTCTCATCATGGGTTATGGCCACCATGCACTCCACTGGGGCGATCTGCCGCAGCAGTTTGCTAAAAATAACTGCCAGATTGTAGTAATGGACAATCGCGGGACGGGCAGGAGTGATAAGGTGAACGCGCCTATCAGCATCGCCATGATGGCTGACGACGTTTGCAGAGTGATGGACGTAGCCGGATTAAAAAAGGCCAGTGTTTTCGGTGTCTCAATGGGAGGTTTAATCGCTCAGGTGTTTGCTTTCAATCATCCAGACCGGTTAAACAACCTGGTGCTGGGCTGCACATTCCCAGGAGGATCGCACACAGTGCCCACGGATCCCGAGGGGATGAGGATTCTGTTTGATTACGAGTATATGCAGAAGATGACGCTCGAGCAAAGATCGATGACGGTTTTTAAATTTTTCTGCTCCGACGAATACATCGAGTCCAACAGGACCGCTTTTGAGTACTATCACAAAGTGACCACAGACTATCCGACGCCGCTGTTTGTCTTTAAGCGGCAGGCCGAAGCGATAGCTGCCGAGGATACCTGGGACCGGCTACCTGATATCAAGTCGCCTACCATGATTATCAGCGGAACCGACGACCACCTGGTCAATTTTAAAAACAGCGAATTGCTAAAGGAGAGGATACCGGGTGCGGAGCTAACCCTGCTTCAGGATAAAAAGCACGGCTTCTTTATCGAGGCAATGGATTCGACCAGGATATTTGTCAACGGCTTCATGAAGAGGCGCAGCCAGAGATAGTATCAGCGCAACTGGTGCTTCAGAAAGAAGTGACCGCCTCCAGCTTCTGCGGTGGATATATCTGTTCCGACTTGGGAGGCATGGGGCTGTATACCCAGTCTGCGATCAGCTCACCGCATTCAATCCCGCCCATGTTGCGGGTGCCCTTGTAGATGCCGCGCAGCAGCACGGTCTGCATCTCGAAGGACATGCAGAAGAGCGCTGCTGTCGAGCCGGTCGGGATCGATTTGAGGTCGCTGCTGTAGACCGATGAGGCGAAGATAACACGGTCGCTGCCTGCGGTCTGCGCCTGTATCACCGGTACTATTACAGGATACCCATCGCTATCCACATAAGTCAGAAACTTAAGGTTATCCATTTTATCTATCAGCCTGTGTGTGAAATGGTTCAGCACATCCTGGCCCTGGCCTTTGCCCGCCAGCGTTTTGGCTATCATGGTTTTTACGGCCGCCTGTATTACACTGGACATGGGAAGCGCTTCTTTGCCGGTGTGGTTTACCAGGTCCATGTAGTAGACCGTATGGATGCCGAAATATGCATTGTAGCGGAACATAGGCGTGTTATTCAGCAACTCGTATTCACTGCCGGCTTTGGTTGTGCGCGTGAAGCTGGCTTTACCGCGCCACAGGTTTTTATCCAGCGTCATGATAAGGAATCCGGTCCTGGGATTGCTTCTAATATTGACCTTGCTCATGCCTTCCGAGAACTGACCCCAGAACATCTCGGTGGGGGAGCAGGCCTGCAGCGTGGAAATAAGCGTCAAATGGGGCAGACCCGCCTCATTAACCGTGGCGATCAGCCCGATCTTCATTTCGGGTTTGAAGCTCTCAATGTCCTGCTCGGAAAATGTCCTGTATACTTTCTTTTTCTCCTGCATGGCCGTCCTCCTTCAGACATCAGTTTTTTCCACCCGCGCCGCCCCGGTGACAAAGATTCTGTCGGGGTCCGGTCCCGACTCTCTGGCGATCGTCTCGAACCTGGTCATATCGGCCTTGCTCATGAGAGGCGTGGTGGCGTATTTCCATTCCATATCCAGCCGACGGTACTTGTCGCGGCACAGGTTATTGAAAGCGCAGAGCTCCCAGCGCTCCGCGTCGTTCTCCAGCGTACTGTGGATGAAGCGCCCGATGCGCCTTATGGTTTCCTCCTCTGCTGTGGCTTCGGGTATAAGCGGTGTGCGGATCCAGAGCCGCCTGCCGGGGTTTGCCCTGATATAGTCACGTACGTGAACAAGGTTCTCCAGTATCCGGCGGTTATCGTGGCCGGTGTAGCCGCGGTGTTTCTCGGGATGAATCTCCTTAAGGTCGAAAAGAATGAGGTCGACCAGCGGCAGGACCTCATCCAGGGCCGCCGTGGAACACATGCCGCAGGTATCTACGGCGGTATGAACGCCGTTTTCCTTCAGTTTGCCCAACAGGCCGGCGCAGAACTCTGCCTGCATAAGAGGTTCGCCTCCCGAAAGGGTTACACCCCCGCCCGATTTATCGTAGTAGACCTTATCTTTCAGCAGCTCTTTTAACAGCTCATCCTGCCCTACTACTTTCCCCAGCATCTCCTGCGCGCCGGCAGGACACTCCTGCGCGCATTTGCCGCAGGATTGACACCTGGCCCTGTCCCGTTTAATGCCGTCCCCGGTCTTTGTCAGGCAGCCGCCCGGGCATGTTTTAAGGCATATGCCGCAACCGATACAGCGTGATTCCATCCAGTGCATCTGTGGTTTGGAAGACATGCTTTCCGGGTTATGGCACCACAGGCAGCTCAGGGGGCAACCCTTGAAGAAGACCGTCGTGCGTATGCCCGGGCCGTCCTCGGTTGACAGCCTCTGGGTATGCAGAATAATGGCCTTATCGCCCCGGACTGCATGCTCCGGTATCGGCTCTACGCCGGTCTCTGCCTGCGCCTGCTCTATTCTCATGAGGATAATCTTACATCCGGTGGCTTTCGCGGGCGATTATCTCGTTCTGAAGCTCGCGGCCGATCGATGTGAAATATGCATTATAGCCGGTTACGCGCACAAGAAGGTGCCGGTAGGCGTCCGGATTGCTCTGCGCATCGCGTAAAATCTCGGCGTCTATCATATTGATCTGCAATGCGCTTCCCCCATTCTCCGCATAGCTGCGCAGGAAGGCCTTGAATTTTGATTTATGCTCCGGATCGCGCAGCAGAGATGGGCTAAAGGTCATTGTATGGCTGGCGCCGTTGGGCAACACGTTCAGGTAGCCCTCCCAATCTCCTTTGCCTGCCGGGTCCCTGCCCCCCAGCACCTTGCCCACGGAGTTAACATTGGCTGTGGGGCCGTTGATATCAGCGCCCGCGCAGGGGCAGATCGCGTTGGAAAGGAATTGTCCCTTGGGCCTGCCGTCAGGGCTGGCCGGCAGGATGAAGCCGTCGCCCACCCAGTAATTCCAGGAAAGCATGCCGGGGCGATACTGCTTACCTGTAACCGAAGTGCGGTATTTCCAGGTTTCGCCCGCCCACAGGTCCATTACCTCTTTGCCCAACCTGTCCGCCTCGTCGTCATCCCTTCCGTATTTGGGGGCCTTGTTAAGCGCCCTGGCCTGCAGGACCTCGTGCCCCTTCCAGTTGTCCTTGAGAGCCTGTATGAGCTCTTGCAGGGTGCATTCCTTCTTATCGAAAACAAGGTACTTGATGGCCAGCAGGGAATCTACGGTTGTGGCATAAGTTACGGCTTCAACCGTGACCAGGTTTATTTCAGCCCCGCCTTCGTTGACATCCATGGCCTTATCGCCGCATCCCCGCACCAGGCATGAGAGGTAAGGGGTACGCAGATAACGGGCCCTGATCGTGTCCGTCCAGTCGTACAGGTCGGCCGCTCTTTTCATAACATGTCTGGTCTGAATTACATAGGCATTCCAGAATTCATCCCATGTCCCGAACCCGGTTGCGTCACCCGTGTCGGCTCCCCATCGTTTGACCGGTTCCTGTTTGCCGGTCATGGGATCTACCCAGGGTATCAAATCGTAGCCGCCGGTGAGCGCGTGCTCTACGGCTTTGAGCAGGTTAAGGTTAATGTCCACTGTGCCCGACCGGTCATTTCCGCACATGGTATTTTCAAGGCAGCCGACCGGAGCATAATCGAAGACATTATCTGCATTGATCAGCTTTTCCAGGCCGGCCATTTTTGCTTCGCGCAGCATCCCGGCAATCGAGCGTTCATCGAAGTTCAGCAGGAAGGGCGATCCCTGGCTGGAAGCGACCATATCGATCACTTTCTCCAGCAGTTGGTCCGGGCTGTGCCGGTGCAGGCGCACATTCGGCTTGGGTTCCAGCAAGGGAGCAAGTTCGTCGATTACCTCCAGCATGGCATAAGTCAGGTCGTTGCTGAGGTCAACTCCGCCTTTACCCATGCCTGAAAGAGTGATGAGCTGTCCGAAGCCGGCTGTGATACCCTGGTTGCCCCCGGTCCTTATCATGGCGTCGTAGGCATAGTTGCAATGGATCCAGAAGCACTTCAGCAGCTCTTTGCCGAACTCGCGGTCCATACCCTCGTCCAGCGATTTTTTCCAGAGGGGGTAGAGGTACTGGTCCGCCCTGCCGAATGAGACACCTGGTCCGGGATAGTTCTCATCGCTCATAACCAGCATATGCGTAAGCCAAAGCGCCTGCAGCGCTTGCCAGAAATTCTGTGCCGGTTCCCACGGCACCCTGCGCAGCATTTCCGCCATTGTGAGGAGCTCTTTTTTTCTGGCACTATCTGATTCATTCTCGGCCAGCTGCGCGCAGACCTTGCTGTATTCGAAGGCGACATCGCGCGCCATGGTGGCGGCGACCAGCATGGCTTTAATCTGATGTCCCTTTTTACTAT
>CAZDXZ010000016.1:0-25087 GCA_964509615.1 uncultured Dehalococcoidales bacterium | reverse complement strand
CTTACAATTACCCCGACCTGAGCGTCAGCCGTATGGCCGATGAGGCGGAGCGGGATATGAACACGGCGGCCGGCTACTTCCATGCAGGTGACTACAAAGATGCCGGCTACTGGCTGGTCATGACTTTCTTCGACATACAGGTGTGCGAGAACCTGATCGAGACCAGGCCTAACGCCGCGCAGCTGGCAGGCGTCAAGAACAATTCCACCTGGTCGCCCGATATAGACGCGGGTGGATGGCAGCCTATAAAACCGGACTACGAGGCGGCCATACAGGTAATGAGAGCATACCGCGATAAATTGATTATCCTTTCCAACCTGATGAGAGACCCCAACGTGCCTTACGAAGAGATCGCCCCTCAATTCGAGCAGGCCCGCCAGGAGATGTCCCTCGCGGCGCAGGCCGCCAGAAGCACCATTACCATCAAAAGCAGGCTGATATTTAAGTATGCGGACACACCTACCAGCTCCGATTTCCTGCAGTCCGCACTGCGCCTTCTGCAGGGTATAAAGAAAACGATGGGTGCGGCTGATCTGAGCGACACTATCTGGGACCTGTATGCCGCCAAGCTCAACCTGCAGGTGGGCCAGGACGTGCTCGAAAATCAGGTGCTCATCTTTGAAAGCGGTGGTAACATCAACTGGAAAACGCTGCAGGACTACAACCTAAAGCTGCAGGCCGCCGAGATCAACCTGTATAAAGCCAAGCGGGATATCATGAACACGGTCATCATCTCCCCGTCCAGCGGCACCATCTTCAGTGTAAATCTCAAGGTCAACGATCCGCTGTCAGCCGAGGATTACGCCACGCGGCCGGCTGTGGGACTGGTGAATACGAGGGTCATCAAATTCACCGGCAAGGTGGATGAGATCGACATCATGAAAGTGAATGTGGGGGACAACGCCACGATGAAAGTGGATGCCATACCCGATAAGGAATTCATCTGGAAGGTGAAATTCATCTCACCGTTCGGCGCCAAGTCCGGCAATGTGGTCAAATTTGATGTAATCATTGTGCCGACCGAGATTCCGGACGAGGACCTGAAGGACGGACTGCGCGCCACTGCGGAGATAATCACCTCCAGCGTAAAAGATGCGCTGCTGGTTCCCGTCTCTTACATCATCACCACGCCCGGCGGTTCGATGGTCATGCTTGTGAACAGCAAGACCGGACAGGCCGAGCCCAGAAAGGTAACCCTCGGCCTTCAGAATTTTCAGTACGCGGAAGTGACATCCGGCCTGAGTGAAGGAGATAAGGTCCAGCTGCCCGGTAAATCGGCAGTTGCTCCCGGCCGGACCTCAAGCACCGGCAATCCCATGCGCGTGCTCAGATAACAATACACTATTCAAGAGCTTAAAAATGATTGAACTTAAGAACATCAGTAAAATATACAATATAGGCGACGTGAAAGTGGCTGCTCTCAATGATGTCTCTTTCACCTGCGAAAAAGGCGAGTTTATCTCCATCATGGGGCATTCAGGCTCGGGCAAATCGACCATGATGAATATACTGGGCTGCCTGGACCGTCCGACCTCCGGCAGCTACATCATAGATTCAGTTGACGTCGCCGGCATGACGGATGACGAGCTGGCCACCATGCGCAATCGCAAGCTGGGCTTTGTCTTTCAGTCTTACAACCTGCTGCCCAAACTGACGGCTATTGCCAATGTGGAGCTGCCGCTCATCTATTCCGGCACCAACCACAGACGCCCGCGCGCCGTGGCGGCGCTGGAAGCAGTCGGGATCGGTAAACGCGCCTCCCACAAGCCCAGCGAGATGTCTGGCGGCGAGCAGCAGCGCGTGGCAATAGCCCGCGCCCTCATTAACGATCCGCTGGTGATACTGGCGGACGAGCCGACGGGCAACCTTGATACCCAGATGAGCCACAACATCATGTCGCTGCTGGTCGAACAGAGCAAGAAGGGCATCACCATAATCGTGGTCACCCACGAGGAAGACATCGCCGCCTATACCCAGCGCACGATTTATCTGCGGGACGGTGTCATCATCGAGGACAAGAAGCGATGAGTTTCTGGGAAAGCCTCAAGTCTGCCTGGCAGGCCATCTTCTCAAATAAGACGCGCTCTTTCCTCACCATGCTCGGCATTGTGATAGGCGTGTGCGCGGTGGTCCTGCTGGTCTCGCTGGGGCAGGGCTTCCAGGCCAGTATGACGACCACCTTCAATAACATGGGGGCCAGCGCCCTCTATGTATCAAGCTCCACGGATAAAACGGTAACCAGCCTCCGCCCGCTTACCCTCGAAGATGCGCAGGCATTGAGCGATAAGACCCTGGCGCCTTCGATAAGCGTGGTCTCGCCCACACTCAGCAGCAGGGCAACAATCCAGTACGGCAACAACAGCTCTAACGTTCAGGCCACAGGCGTGAAACCCGTGATTACAGAGATCAGGAACTATCAGGTCGATCAGGGCCGATTCATCACCGACCAGGATGTGTCCGCCAGAAGCAATGTAGTTGTGCTGGGCTACCAGACGGCGACGGACCTCTTCGGCAGCGACAACCCGGTAGGCAAGAGCGTGCGTATCCAGGGCAGCAAGTACCAGGTGGTTGGCACGATGCAGAAAATGGGCGGCTTCGGCGGGGACAGCTATATTCTGATGCCGCTGACCACCATGCAATCCAAGCTGACCGGCGGCGGTAACAATGTGCAGCAGATCGCCGTCAAGGCTGCCAGCTCCGATCTGGTGGACTCTGTGATCGCCGAGGTGACCAGCGTGCTGAGGAGCCGCCATTACATCAGGACCGGCGCGGCTGACGATTTCACCATTACGGATATGCGCGAGACGCTGGCCAGCATGCAGGCAACACTGGCCGGGTTCTCGCTTTTCATGGGGGCGGTGGGCGCCATATCACTGGTTGTCGGCGGCATCGGTATCATGAACATCATGCTGGTATCGGTTACCGAGAGAACACGCGAGATCGGCATCCGCAAGGCCATCGGCGCCAAGCGCCGCGATATACTGCTGCAATTCCTCATAGAAGCGGCTGCTATCAGCCTGACCGGCGGCCTGGTCGGACTGGGGCTGGCTATGCTGGGCGCCATGCTGATGGGCAATATTTCACTTGGAAATACGACTGTAACGCCCGTTATTTCGGCGGGCATCATATTCATTGCTCTGGGTGTATCGATCGGCACAGGCCTGATCTCAGGCACCTACCCTGCCTTCCGCGCCGCCCGTCTCGATCCCATTGAGTCACTGCGACACGAGTAGGAAATCCAGTAAAAGGCCTATTTATTGAGAGCCCGCAGGTCGGCGCCGGCCCTCGTGGTGAGCAGATCATCCTGCGAAAGCTTGAGGGTTGTTTCGAGATCAGCTATGGCAAGTGCAGGCTCACCCGACGCAGTATATACCATGCTCCTGTTGTAGTATGATGCCGCGTCATGCGGCGCCAGGTGTACGGCCTGATCAGCATCCTGGATGGCGAGGCCGGTCTTGCCCAGAGCCGCATAAATAAGGCTCCTGACGCAGTAAGAGCGGGGCAGCGTTTGATCGAGCTCAATCGCCCTGCCGGCATCAGCCAGTCCCGCCTCATATTTCCGACTTTTATAGTTGGAGTAAGCCCGTTCGCTGTAAGCGGGCGCGAAATCCGGTTTAATCGATAGTGACTTATCCAGATCCAGGCGCCCTATGCTGAACTGCCACTGGTTGTTGTGGAAGCATCCGAGCTCATAGTAAGCCCTGTAATACCCGGGCGCGATCTCCACAGCCCTGCTCAGATCAGCCAGCGTGTTTGGATTTAAACGCTTCATCTTGTAGTACCAGGCCCGGGCAATATAAGCGTCAGCCAGCTTCTCCTTCAGTGTGATGTTTTCAGCATTCCCCTCCAGCGACGCTGCCGCCTCGGCGATTGCCCGGTCGTATTCCTCGGCTACCAGCAAAACAGCGGCGGGATTAGCGGACGTTGTATTGTCACCAGCATTGATAACAGGCTGCCCGCCGGCGGGCACAGTCAGGTTTTCAGAACCGGCATTTTCCTGTGGCAGTGAAGGCCCCGCACAGGCAAGCATCAGCGCTGGCAAAAGCAGAAAACAGGGCAGGAACCTGAGCAGCATGGACCTCATGATCTATGGCTGCAGAGCATTGATTATATCGGGATGTATGCCTTCAAAACGTGAAAGCCACGCCAGTCTTTCTTTTTTAAGAGCCTGGCTGAGAGAGGCGACTTTTTCCCGCGGATAGTAATTGCTCAGGTCAAACCTGCTTATATCCAGCCCGGGTATATCGGCCGGCACCTCGTAGCCCCAGAACTCGTCTTTTTTCCAGGTTATTTTATCCCTGGCTATCATCTCCAGGATCTTGACCGAGTCGAACACCGTAATCTTCTGCCCGCCGGTCAGACCCCCTACCCTGCCCGTATTCAGCAGGTAGCACTGCATATGTGGATTTTTTCGCAGTATATCGAGGAACATATTGCCTTCCTCTTCTTCGGAACCGACGATGAAAGGATTGGTCCCGACAACACGGCGCTGCTTGCCCGCCTCAGACGGATCTCCCGCCGATGTCTCCACCGATTCGCCCAGCATGAAGGCGGCAGCCCCCCATTCCTGAGAGAGCTTGACCACCGGAGGAACTATCTCATTGTGCCTGGTAATGAATATCAGATAATCCACTTTCTCAAGATCGACTTCGCTGTCGGTAAACGCTATGTCGCGGCGTTTCACCATGGCGCGTCCATTCGAAGTCAATGTTGAGTCGAAAAAGTCGACCTTGCCGGTTGCCTTATCGACATGCACATTCTCAAGTATGGCGCGCGGGCTGATGGCGGCAGCGTAGAGCAGCGGCTGTGCGGCGGGTTCAAGACCTTCGGTCTTCATATAGAAAGATTCCTCTGTGCCGATTGCGCTGCTGTCGGCCTTGAGTATGACCACATCGTCCTGCCGGATAATCACCCTTTCGGGCGGCCTCAGCCAGTGAGAATGGCAGGCCAGCGAAGTCTTGCCGGTGCCGCTCAGTCCGAAGAGCAGGAATCCTTTATCGCAAAGCTTGCCGTCCTTCACAATACGAAGAATCTTGCTGGCTGCATGCAGGCCGATATTACCTTCCTTCTTGGCCCAGTACATGACCTGGCGCAGCATTGCCTTTTTGTTCTCCCCCTTATAATCGCTGCCCAATATCAACGTTGTGCCCGATCCGGGGAAGACCAGCACCTTTTTTTCAGGCCAGTCCGGCACGGTGACCGTAATGAAATCGGGCTCGCCCGGCTCGGCGGGAAAGAGTGTATTGCCCCACATCAGCGGTATGCGCGGATATTGAGCATCCACATAAACCCGACACCTTTTCTTATAACCATTGCTCTGGCACATCACGCGGTCGAGCATGATCATGTCGCGGTGATTCAGATATTTCAGTACATCATCTACAAGCTTGACATTCTCGTCTTCGATCTCGCCAAGTATCACTTCAGTGAATTTGGCTATCCTGTTGCGGACACGTGTCGTCACCGCCAGGTTGCCGAATTCAGAGATAACGCCTCCCTGCTCGAGGGCCCAGTTCCTCAACCTGTCTTCAGATGGATTGTCTATGATATTCCTGGGATCAAATTTCGCAGCAAAAATATCGCGCATTTTGTATTTGAAAATCTATGAGACTATTTTAATACTATTAGAGTATACTCCATCGGTAGATAAATTTATAATCGGTTACTAGCTAAACAGCCCGCAGTAACAGGCGCTGGTTTGAGCCGAAATTTCATGCCTACTTTCGTAAACGTACATCCACTTTTCCGTCTAAAAATCAACCCTCAAAAATCCATCGTAGATACAATTCAAAAAAATTTTTGATTTTTTTGCCGAAAATACTTGACATGAATTTTTGTACATGCTATAAAAAACAAAAGAATAAAAAAATACGATTGCAACAAATAGGAAAAAATATTTAAATTTTAAGGAGGCACAGCCCAAGTTGGCGCAAGCATCAACGACCAAACAAAAAGACTTATTCGAGTTCTCTGCAGAAGAGGAGCCTCCAGGCCATCCTGCAACGGAAGTAGAAGAGCCTCCGAGCTTGCGCCTGTTGAGGAACCGGCAAAGGTTCTTCAACAGCGTGTCCGATGAAAACTGGAACGATTGGAAGTGGCAGTTCCGCAACCGAATCACCAGTATAGAAGACCTGTCTAAACTAATCTTTTTAACCATACACGACCAGGTGAGCCTCAGGCTGGTCGCCGAAAAATTCCCCATCTCCATCACACCCTACTATTTCTGCCTGATCAACCACGATAATCCGGACGATCCCGTACGCAGGCAGTCCATGCCTGTTTTCGAAGAGATCGCCCTGTCAGGCATACTTTCCGAAGATCCCCTGGAGGAGGAGAGAGATTCGGTGGTCCCCGGGCTGGTCCACCGTTATCCCGACCGCGTCCTGATGGTCGTGACCGATATCTGTCCCATGTTCTGTCGTCACTGCACACGCAAAAGAGAGTGGCGGCGCGGTCGCTGGGTGCGTCCTCCGCATGAGATCGACCGAATGATCGACTATATACGCAACGATTCGAAGATCCGGGATGTAATTATCTCCGGCGGCGATCCGCTGACGCTTTCCACCAAGCACCTTGAAGATATACTGAAGAAGATACGCTCCATTCCTCATGTCGAGATTATACGCATCGGCAGCCGCGTGCCGGTAGTCTTGCCCCAGCGCGTAGACGACGATCTCTGCGATATGCTCTCCCGCCACGGCCCAATCTGGTTGAACACCCATTTCAACCATGTCAATGAGTTAACAGATGAAGCCAGGGCCGCCTGCGAGAAAATACTGCGCCGCGGCATACCGGTCAACAACCAGTCGGTACTGCTGGCAGGCGTCAATGATTCGATAGAGAGCCAGCTACAGCTCTGCCACGGTTTACTCAGGGCTAAAATCCGTCCTTATTACCTCTTCCAGGCGGATGAGGTTGAGGGCACAGAACATCTGCGCACCACCGTGGAAAAGGGCCTGCGCATCATCGAGGGCATGCGAGGATTTACCTCCGGTCTGGCAGTGCCCACCTATGTTATCGATCTGCCGGGCGGCGGCGGCAAGGTGCCGCTCCAGGCCAGCTACCTGATATCTCGCGAGGACGGACAACTGATATTCAAGAACTACCTGGGTAAAACCTACAGTTATCATAATCCCAAGCCTGCATCAGCTTCGGCCGGACGCAACGGACGGCGCAAGACTAACGATCAGCAGATGGTTCTGGAGCTCGTAGCGGCGTAAACAGGACGATATGAGAATTGGCCTCGCCTACGACCTCAAGGACGATATAGAGGCAGGCGGGGATTTCCCTGAGGACGTGCTTGAAGAGTACGATTCGGCAAAGGTAATCAGGGCTATATCCGGCAACCTTCGCTCGCTGGGACACCGTACGGTTAATCTGGGTGGGGGTCGCAAGTTCCTCGTTAATATGCTCAAGACAAAGGTCGATCTCGTTTTTAACATTGCGGAGGGGAGAGGTAACCTGCGCAGCCGCGAGGCGCAGGCGCCTGCGGTGCTTGAGATGTTGAATATCCCCTATACCGGTTCGGACCCGCTGACTCTGGCCATCACACTGGACAAACCACTGGCAAAGCAGATCGTGATCAGTGCCGGTGTATCCACACCTCCCTGGATAACAGTAAGATGTCAGGAGGATATAAAAACACTGAACGGGCAATCCATACCGCTGCCGGCGTTCATAAAGCCCGCCTTCGAAGGCTCGAGCAAGGGTATCCGGTTGACCTCACGCGTCAGTACCGCCAGGCAGGCCCTGGCTGCCGCAGGCGCGCTGCTGCGCAGGTATAATCAACCGGTTATAATTGAAAAATACATCGATGGCGAGGAGATAACGGTGGGAATAACCGGCAATAATCCCCCCTCGATCGTCGGCATAATGCGGGTCGTCCCCAAAAAAAAGTACAGGACATTCATATACTCCCTGGAAATCAAGCGCGACTGGCGCAACCTGGTGGACTATGAATGCCCTGCGGGGCTGGCGGCGTCAACGCTCAAGCGCATCAGCGAGGCCAGCATCCGGGCTTATAAAGCGCTGGGCTGCCGCGACTGTGCACGCGTCGATTTTCGCGTAGCACCGAACGGTACCCCTTATTTCCTCGAGGTCAATCCCCTGCCCGGGCTCAATCCTGATTCAGGAGACCTTCCTATTATGTCCTACAAGATGGGCTGGACTTATCAGCGGCTGATACGGACAATTCTGGAAGCTGCGCTGGAAAGGAGTCGATTATGCCTCTAACGGTTGCCATCATTTACAACGAACCTCCGGGCGAGATCATTATTCCCGACGGGGAAGAGGAGGCTATCACCGGCGTCCTTGAGGAGGTCGTGGCCGTTAAGAGGGCCCTTATCAGCCATGGCCACGAGGTGGAGAAAGTTCCTTTGAGGCCTCCACTGGACACTGTCGGGTCTGTACTGCGCTGCATTGAGGCTGATGTTATATTCAACCTTTTTGAGGGATTCGAGGACCAGCCCCATTCAGAGCCGGTGGTGGCACGCATGATGGAGGAGATGGGGCTTTCATTCACAGGCAATCCCTCCAGCGTGCTGGACCTGACATTGGATAAAGCTGCTTTTAAACAGGTCCTGCGCCAGGCCGGCATAGACACGCCCGACTACGTCGTGCTGACACCCGCCAATATTCGCGATTTCCATCTCAGGTTTCCCTGCATCGTGAAGCCCAGGGACGAAGATGCCAGCCACGGACTTTTACCGGAGAATGTCGTGTATGATATGGAGCAGCTGAAGGATCAGGTTGTTCGCATCAGCAGCCGCTTTCGGGGCAGTGCCCTGGTGGAGGAATTCATCGACGGCCGTGAGTTCAATTCTTCCGTCCTGGGGAACTCGTCGCATGAGCTGGTTGAGATCTCCGAGATCGTCTACACCTTACCGCCCGGGTTGCCGCGCATATTGACTTTCGATTCGAAATGGTACGAGGAGACCGACTACTATGTAAACACCGCCGTATCCTGCCCGGCTGAGATCGACTCGGATTTAAGAAAAAGCATAACTGGAACCGTCCTGGCCTCCTGCCGCGTGGCAGGCTGCAGAGGATATGCCAGGGTGGACATGCGGCAGGACCTTGATGGAAGTATCAAGGTGCTGGAGGTTAACGCCAATCCGGACATCACGCCCGAATTGGGTATCGCTCTTCAGGCATCTACAAGAGGAATGACTTATGCAGATCTTATCCAGAAAATAGTAGATCTCGCTCTGGAGTGAGACTGTGGCCGTTAAAATAAGAGGCATCGTACCTTCCGACAAACCTCGTGTCATCGGGGTGACCGATGAAACCGGAGCATTCCTGCCCGATGAATTGACTGTGCTGGGCGAGATCATGGACGAGTATTTCAGCGATCCGGAGGGCTGCGGGTACTACTTCCTGATAGCAGAACACGAGAGCGATTTTGCGGGTTACCTTTGCTACGGCCCCACCCCCATGACGCACGGCGCATGGGATATGTACTGGTGCGCCGTCTCACCCCGGTTTCAGGGGCAGGGCATAGGCAGTACCCTCTTCACCACGGCAGCCGATCATATCAAGAGGCTGGGGGGTCGCCTCATATTAATCGACACTTCCTCCAATCCCAACTACAGGGCAGCCCGCTCCCTGTATATAACGCTGGGCTACAAACACGTCAGCACCATCCCCGACTTTTACAATCCCGGCGATCACAAAGAGACATTTTGGAAAGCACTCTGAAAAGCATATAATATCCCCAATTTGTTGGCAGGAGTTAAGCATGATTCACTCAAGGTTGTCGGCAGTCTATTTCATTATGGCATTGTCGATGCTCCTGCCTGTATTCGCCTGCGCGCCAGCAGCTCCAACAACCTCTCAACCGGCGGAGATAACCTCACTTCCCATATCGCTGACCGTCCTTCATGTCAATGACACACATTCATACGTCATTCCCCACAATGTCCTGTTGAAGATCAACGGTAAGGATACGGTAGCCACTGCAGGCGGATACAGCCTGCTCAACTCGGCCGTTGAGGACATACGCAGCCAGGAAAAGAACGTCCTGCTGCTCCATGCGGGAGATGTGCTGGAGGGAACCATCTGGACAACCAGGTTCCAGGGAATGACCGATATAGATGCCATGAACGCCATCCAGTTCGATGCCCTTGAGCTGGGAAACCACGATTTCTCTAAAAATGTCCAGGAGGCGGCAGCCCTGGTTAAACGGGCAAGGTTCCCCGTATTGGCGGCCAATATGGACGTGTCCCGCGAGCCGTTGTTATCCGGCGTCAGTCCCTACGTGATCTGTGCCGTAGACGGTGAAAAGGTCGGAGTTATCGGCCTTATCACACCCTACACAGCTTTTCTGAGTAATCCCGGTAAAAATATAGTGTTCCTGCCGCCCGCCGACACGGCCCGCAAATACATAGCTGAACTGAACAAAATGGGCGTTAACAAAATTATTATTCTCTCGCATCTGGGCTATCAGGACGACGTGGAGCTGGCCAAGGAAGTAGCCGGTATCGACCTTATCGTGGGTGGACATACAGCAACATTCATGGGTGGGCCCGAGTTCGAGCAGATCGGCCTCAAGCCGGAAATGCCCTATCCCGTGGAGGTCACCGGCCCTGACGACGGCCGGGTATTGATCGTGCAGGCATGGGAAAGCAACCAGTTGCTGGGACGTATCAAGCTGGATTTTGACGAAAAGGGGCGCATCGTCGGCTATAAGGGCCAGCCCTTTATCTTCTCAACAAACAGCTTTGCGACCGAGGATGTCTGGGGCTGGAGCCATCTCTGCCCCTGCAGGCCGGAATATACTCAGATAATGAACGCCGTAGCCAAAGTCCCCGGCATCAAAATTTACTGGAACAGTCCTGATATTGACGCTATCCTGCAGCCCTACGTAAATCAGGTTTCCGGCGAACTCAACACCCTGGTTGCCACGGCCGATGAGAACCTGCTGCGGGGCTTAAACAGGGGTCCGGGTCCGCTCATAGCCGATGCCTTCCTCTGGAGCGCTAAAAAGATCAATCCGGACGTCAAGTTCGCTATCTTCGACAGCTCCAATATCCGGTCCGATATCCTGAAGGGAGTTATCCTGCGCAACGATGTTGAAATGGTACTTGCGCTGCGCCAAAATCTGGCCACCATGAGGGTCAGAGGCAATGTGGTCAAAATGTTGCTGGAGATGGGCATAGATACCCATCTGAAAGTCCAGGATCCTCCCCCCTGCTTTGAAATCTCGGGGCTGAGGATGACTATCGATATGAACCGCGGGAGCGGCGAGCGTATAACCAGCCTTCAGGTCAGACAGCCGGACGGTTCCTATTCAGATATGGATATGGATGCCGACTATACCATGGTCACCACCGATTATCTGGCGGACAAGGGCATCCAGCCTCTTATCCTCAAGATCAGATGGATGGGCCCCCTTGCGGATAACATCAAATCCTGGCTCAAAAGCTACTTGAATTATACGGACCTCAATATAAGGGACGTAGACGCCATGAGCAACTACCTCGGTTCACTGGGGAACGTTAAGAACAGCACCGAAGAGCGCATAAAAATTATTCCACGCGGCCAATAAACGTATATCATCTCATACGATTACCACGGGTTGATTAAGCTATCCCATGAAGGTATGATTATAATTAGGATTGTCGTAACGCACCCGGGGGGAAGGAGGTTAACATGGCTATAAGAAATAAGGAAGATGCTCAAAGGGTACTGAGGCATGTACCCGATGTAAAACGGTTTTATTGCCATGACGGTGAGATCCTGAATACTATATATGATTTAAAGACTGCTCTGGATAAAATGCACGATTCGACATACCGGCATCACGTAACGGATGAGAAAAACGATTTCGCTCGCTGGGTACGTGAAGTGCTGGGCGACGACAAGCTGTCCCGCGACATCGCCAGGTGCCAGACCCAGAAAGAGTCTGTAACCGTTGTATCGGAAAGAATTACCTGGCTCCGGGAGAGGGCATAATAAATTTAAAAGGTTAAATATCAGGTACCGGAATTGACGTTTACTTATACGCCGAAAGATGCAGTACTCGATGTCGTAGCCGTAGCGCTCATTCTGGCGCCCGAGCCGGTCACAACCCCTATCGGCATTGCCCTGCTGATGCGCAAAAGGGGCTCTGCAGCTTCAGAACCGCAACGCGTTGTTCGCACTTATCCTCAGTATGTATACAAGATTGATAATATACGCGGCAGGGAGATAACCTGGGAGGCCAGGACCATCCATACGGGCCAGCTCCCTCTCAAGGATATCAACAGGCCGGTCATACAGGTCAAACCCCGCGAGCAGTTCATCCGGTCGCGCACGGCGCCTGAAAAGAGCGCAGGCGATAAGATCAGGGAGCATCTGCCGCCCGGGGTGAAGGTGCACCACGAGATTTTCCGTCCCGGCCCGGCGCCGGTCAGGTCGCAGCCGCCTTTTATACCCGGCGAAACCATTCATCACACACTGCGCCAAATGCCGCAATGCAGCGAGCAACAGCAATCCGCAAATATACACCACACCATAGAAAACAGCCCGGGCTATCGCAAGGCTCAGGCAAATGCGGGAAATACAAATCCTCAACCCGGGATAATTCATCATACTATCAGGGAATCGCCTGCATCGCGGGGCGGGAATCCCGCCAATATAGTGAAACCCGTGCGCATCGTCGAACACCACACGCTCAATTCTAACCCGCCCATCCAGTACAAGGGACGCCTTATACGTCAGACACCGCCCCCACCCTAGGAAAACAGGGGCGACATTCTGGGAAGGGAAGACATTACACAAAGAGGCGGATGTTAGGCAGTCGCCGCCATCTTCAATGTAGCAATTCAATCTCTCCCGGCGCTGATTAATTGCCAACTTCGGCTGCAAGTCATAGAATTATCACCTGGAGCCTGAATTAAACAACCGGAGCAGATCCATGCCTCATAAAGCCAGACGACATGATTACAAGTCGCATATCATCGAGGAATACTACATAACTGAGGAGCCTTTTTACCTCCCCCTCAAAGATGAGGTGGCTCTTTTCGAAGCGGCCTACGCTGAGCGGATACCAGTATTGCTCAAGGGCCCGACAGGTTGCGGCAAGACCCGTTTCCTCGAGTATATGACCTACTGCATGAGCCAGAAGGAGCATAAGCGTAAGGACTCCACCGCGCAACGGGATGGCATTCCCTTGATTACCATCGCCTGCCATGAGGACCTGACCGCCAGCGATCTTGTGGGCAAGTACCTGCTTGAAGGAGATACTACCCGCTGGGTGGACGGCCCGTTAACCCGTGCCGTAAAGAGCGGCGGCATCTGCTACCTGGACGAGGTTGTGGAGGCCCGCAAGGACACCATTGTGCTCATCCATCCTCTGGCCGACCACCGCCGTTCGTTATATATCGAGAAAAAGGGCGAGATGCTGGAAGCCAGCGACAGCTTCATACTGGTCATTTCCTACAATCCCGGGTATCAGAGCATACTGAAGAACCTCAAGCACAGCACCAGGCAGCGCTTTATCGCCATCGAGTTCACACACCCTCCCAGAAACATTGAGACGAAGATTATCGCACACGAAGCCGGGGTCGATGATGACACGGCAAACCGGCTGGCCCAGCTGGGAGAGAAGATCCGCAACCTCAAGGAGCAGGACCTTTCGGAGGTAATCAGCACCCGGCTGCTGATATATGCTGCCCGTATGATCCGTCAGGGCATCCCGGCCAGAAGGGCCTGCGAAGTGGCTGCCGTCTGGTCGATCACGGATGATGCAGAAGTGCAGAAATCGCTCGAGGAAGTCGTAACAGCCATATTCGAATAAAAGGTCCATGAGATATGAGCAGGGCTAATGATCAAATCAAACAGCCTGAGCCGGAGACAATCAACAATTATCACGGCATAGAATTCGCCTCGATCGAACCCCTATTGCAGGTTTACTGCAGGGCGCTGACCGGCATGGAGGTGGATTTCACATCCGCCAAGGGGCCTCCTGCGTCTCTGCGCAATACCTGGTGGAACCAGCTGGCATCAGGCGATCCGCCCGACGGGCATATCAATGTGCTGATCCCGGCCTCTTTTATGGACTATGCCAGCTACACCGACAATTTCAGCTGGTATAAATCGGTGGTGACACAGCAGATCGCGCATAGCGAATTTAATTCCTTCAATTTCGATTTCGACAAGGAATCTACCATCTTTGAAGATCAGCGCTATCAGTTAAAGGGTGAGACCGGACACGGCAGCTCCCCCTTCGAAAAATATTTCGCCCTTTTCGATGATCCCAGGCTGGCCATGCAGGTCTTTGCGGCTGTTGAGAACGTGCGTATTAATTACCTGGTCAAGTATCACTATCCGGGACTCAGGCGGAGCTACCGCCGCATGCAGGAGTATAACCTGCTCGCTCTGGCCCGCCTGTCGGGCATAACCCTGCGGCGCGCCTTCATTGAGCTGTTGGAGGGATTGGAGATCGATGCCATCCTGGCTATCGATGAAGAAGCGCTGTATGAGCCGCTGAACAATGCCAGGGACGTCCTGGACATGTTATGCACTTCTACAGCAGACGTGGAAGACACAGCCGAGGCCGCCATCCGCATCTATCAGATCGCACTGACGGTGCCTAAAAAAGCGCTGGCCTCCGGCGCCGGCGGATACGGATCGGAGAGCAGGGAGCCCAATTCATCGGACCTCGAAGGCCAGGAATTCATGGGCAATTTCCAGACGGACAAAATAAAGCTCGACCTTGAGATTAAGGCCCCCACCGGCCAGAAGTCCACCATGCCCATGTCCGCTGAAGACATGGAGAAGCTGGCCGACCAGAAAGTCGGCATTACCGATATCAAAGACGTCAAATCCCTGCCCGGCAGCGGCCTGTCATCAGCCTCCATCCCACGTGGAGTGCACGTGTACCAGTTCTCCAATGACAAATATACGCAGGTCGACCGCTACAGGCCGGCAGATGCGACGAAACCCGCTCCGGCCGAAGCTGATGAACGGCTGTCTTTTTATGATGAATGGGATTTCAGGGAGAACCGTTATATGAGCTCCTGGTGTTGTGTCAGGGAGAAGACACTGGGAGAGGGCAACAGTTACTTTTACGATAAAACGCTGGAGACCCGCAGGCCGCTGGTAGCCGAAATCAAGCGCCAATTCGAGAGGCTGCCCGCCGAGATGCTCTATAAGGCAAAGAACCTGGACGATGGAGATGAGTTCGATCTGGACCTGGTTATCGGCGAGCTGGCAGACAAACGTGCGGGTTACACCCCCTCAGGTAAAATCTATACCAAGAAAAAGAAGATCCAGCGCGATGTGGCCGTCGCATTTCTGCTGGATATGAGCGGCTCAACGGCCGACCTGATAAACAAGAACCGCCCGACCATGCAGTACGAGGAATCGTTCAAGTACGATTTCATGAAATTCGTCATGCAGCCCCGCCGCCGCATCATCGACCTCGAGAAAGAGAGCATCGTGCTGCTCTGCCATGCCATTGAGACGCTGGGAGATAATTACGGCATATACGGTTTCTCCGGCCATGGCCGTTCCAACGTTCAATTCCTGGTCATCAAGGACCTCAACGAATCTTTCGGTGAGAGGATCAAACGCCGGGTCGACCAGATAGCACCGATTCACGGCACCCGCATGGGACCGGCCATACGCCATACAATTTCCAGGCTGGATGCCTGCGGCAATACATTGAAACTGCTTTTCCTGGTCAGCGACGGCTATCCCCAGGATTCCCTGTACGGATACGACGATGACGATAAAGAATACGCCATCCATGACACCAAAATGGCTCTGATAGAAGCGTCCCAGAAAAACATCACCCCGTTCTGCCTGACGGTCGATTCCGCCGGCAACGATTACCTGCGTACGATGTGCAGCGATATAGGCTACGAAGTCCTGGATGACATAGAAACGCTTCCCCACCGCCTTCCCATGCTTTACAAGAAATTGTCGATGTAGCAGGGACGGCCCGCTCAGACAGCCTGACAGGCAATATAAAACAAGTTTGACGCTGATCGGCGAACGTACATATAATTTCGCAGTAGATATGCCAGTGAGAAGTACCGCCACCATACACACTCTTGGCTGCAAATTGAATCAGGCCGAATCGGAGGCGCTGGCCATGGACTTTTTAGCATGCGGCCTGGCTGTTGGCAGCAGCAATATCGCCGACATAATAGTCATCAACACGTGCAGCGTCACCCGGGCGGCTGACGCGAAATCGCGCCATCTTGTGAGGATGCTGCGTGCGCTCAATCCGGGATCCACCATCGCCGTCACGGGCTGCTACGCTGAGAGGGCCGGAAATGATCTAATCGACTGCGGAGCCGATGTGGTCTGCGGCAACCGTGATAAAGCCGCGCTGGCGGAATCGCTGGCGGCCCGGCCTGTGCAGAGATCGTCCCGCGCCGCTGCGCGGGGATCGGAAAGGGTGCGAAGTTTCATCAAGATACAGGACGGCTGCGATAGATTCTGTTCTTATTGCATTGTACCGCTGGTCCGTCCGCTAAAATATAGTGTGAACGCCGACACAGTGGTAGAGGTAGTCCGTTCAAGAGTGGCAGATGGGTATAAAGAGATTGTCCTGACGGGCACGGAGATCGGCTCATACTCCAGCAACGGTCTGCATTTGATAGACCTGATCAGGCGCATTTTGCGTGAAACGGCCGTCGCAAGATTACACCTTACCTCGCTGCAGCCCATGGAGATAACACTGGAACTGCTGGCCCTGTGGCAGGACAAACGGCTGTGCCGTCATTTTCATATCGCCTTGCAGAGCGGCAGCGACAAAGTACTCAGGCTGATGGGTAGACGCTACTCTACGGACACCTTCAGACAATCAGCAGCAATGGTGCGTGCATCTGTCCCCGACGCTTCGGTGACAACCGATATCATTGTGGGATTCCCCGGCGAATCTGATGAGGACTTTAAAACCAGCCTCGAATTCTGCCGCCTCATGCAGTTCTCCGCATTGCATATATTCCCGTACTCCTCAAGACCCGGTACGGCGGCGGCACACATGTCTGAGAGAGTGAATGAACACATTAAAAAACAACGCAGCGGTATCATGCTGCAACTGGCCGCCGTCTCAGCCGATGAATTCGCCGGGCGTTTCATCGGCCGGACCAGGGAAGTTCTATGGGAAAACGAGGTGCGCCCGGGATCTCAGATTTTCTCAGGTTTAACCGATAATTATATCCGCGTTTACACCAGGAGCGGCAGCGATATCACCAATACAATCTCGGGGACACGCCTGCTCGACCGAAGCGGTGCTTCAGTACCATCCTTTATCAGCAGGTCGAAGAAGCGCAGACAGGGCAGACTCTGGGGAGAGGTGTCAATTTGAAAATAGGCGTCAAAGTGATCCCGCGATCCCACAGGGAAGAGATCGTGAAAACGGACGAAGGTTATCTGGTCAGGGTTAAAGCGCAGCCGAAGGAAGGTAAGGCCAACGAGGCCGTTATCAAGCTTGTAGCTGAGCACTTCGGGGTTACCAGATCGCAGGTGCGCATTACCAGCGGTTTGAGCGGACGCAATAAAATAGTTGAGATAAGGACATAGCGCATGACATTCAACCGAAACCTCTATCTGCAGCCAAGCGAGCTCTGCGATTTCGACACCAGCCCCCTGATAAAACAAAAAGTGCTGGAATTTACCGCCGGCTGCAAAACACGCCGGTCGAGATTCGAGAAGATATTTGCCTATGTTAAGGAGCTGCCCTACGGCTTCGAAGACTGGGATTTAAAGGCTTCCGATATTCTGAAGAAAGGCTGGGGCATGTGCTCCGGCAAGTCCAACCTGCTGGTCGCCATGCTCAGGTCGTCGGGCATACCCGCACGCTATCGGGTATATCGAATTAAAGCGGACAGCGTCCTGTGGAACCGGATGGGCCGCTTAAATAACCTGCCTGCGCGGTTTGAGGAGCTGGGAGATGAGCGGGACCATGTTGACTGCGAAGCCTGGCTCGGTAGATGGGGAGTCTGTGATCCGGGCCGCGACAGCGCCATGGAGAAAGGGATACTTAAGCTGGGAGGGGATCTGAAAAGGCAGGTGGTAACCGATGAAAAAGGCAGGGAGAAATACCTGCGCCTGGCGGTTTTCGATCAATGGGCAAGGGAGAGACAGTCTCGGCGAGCTTTTCGCAGCGACCGCGCCGATGTTTTCAGCGATATCAACCGCAAGCTGGACCAGCTGAGAAAGTTCGGCTCAGCTACTTAACGTTGACCGTCACCGTCTGGAACTGGGCGCCCTCCGGGTTGGTAACGGTTAACATGTAAGTGGTGGTAGTTTTAGGCGACACCTGTGTGCTGCCTTCTCCGGCCACCGTCCCGATGTTCTTATCAATGGTGACGGAAGAGCCGTTAACCGTCTGCCAGCTCAATATGGAAGAGCCGCCGCTGCGGATCACAGTTGGAGTAGCGGTGAATGATTTGATAACCGGTGTATCGATCGAGGGAGACTCCCCTGATACGGTCAGCGTCGTTGTGGCAAGTATGGAACCCTGCGAATTAGTCGCCGTCAGCCTGTATGTCGTAGTAAACACCGGATTTACCGGCTGCGAACCCTGCGGACGAATGATGGTCAGCCCCGGCTCAATCTGGACGTCATAGCAGTTTCGTACGTCCCAGGTGAGGGTGGCGTATTTACCTGAGGCGATATTGGCTGGAGTGACGTTGAACACAGCCACCTCCGGAAGGTTCAGCGGCGGCGTCACCGGCTCAGGAGCAGGTGCAACAGTTGCCGGCTGCTCAGGCAAAGACGGGGTTTCCGGCTGGGGCGCCGGAGCAGGGGCGGTCACTACGGTCACGCATCCTGCCGCCAGAACCATAACTACAACCAACGCCAGTATCATTTTTCTCATCGCATATCTCCTGTACCCGGCAGACCGGCAGCTTCATTCAGGGTATTGTAACAGTAATAAGTTCATTTAAGCTACTGATTTCTACGGCATTCGCCTGATAAACGCGATTATCTCATCTATATCCGGCAATTGGCTCAACGGGTATGTTTTAAACAGCGCAATCACACCCTTCTCATCGACCAGGATGTTGGCCCTTTCGGAAAAACCGTTCTTTTCACGGAATATATCGAATAGTTTGGCCACGCCGCCATGCGGCCAGAAATCGGAAAGCAACGGCACTTTCTTGATGCCCAGGCTTGCGGCCCAGGCCTTTTTAGAAGGGACCGGGTCGACGCTCAAGCCAACAGGCACAGTGTTCAGCGACTCGAAGACCTCACAATTTTTCTCCAGCGAGAGCATCTGACTGGCGCATACTGCTGTCCAAGCCAGCGGATGGAATGAAAGGAGGACTCGTTTGCCCTTCTGCACAGAGAGAACGAAGCTATTACCATTATGATCCGGAAGCGTGAAGTCAGCTGCGATATCACCCGCCTTCACCTTGCGCACTATCTCCACAACATTCATCCTCCTTTTATTAAGTTTAAATCAATCAAACAGCGTATTCTAATTATATATCCCGTTATCTGAGATGATAAATTTTTCATTTGGTATGCGCTCTGAATATAGTCTCTTGCGACGACCATTATGACCTGGTAACCGGCCAAGCCGGTGTGGTTAAATCCCGCAGTTTGGACTAAAATATTGCAGACCTTAGGCCAATCTCATATAAATATAAAGGGGTAGACATGGGCGAAAGCGAGCACTCACGTTATGAACTTAAACACCGAGTCAGGGTGGTTACCGCAACTGCCCTGTTCGATGGCCACGATGCGGCCATCAATATTATGCGAAGGCTGATACAGGCAGGCGGCGCCGAGGTCATCCACCTCGGCCACAGCCGGTCGGTAGGCGAGATAGTGGAAGCGGCCGTGCAAGAGGATGTGCAGGCTGTAGCCGTTTCCTCTTACCAGGGTGGACACATGGAGTTCTTCAAATATATGAAGGACATGTTCGATAAGCTGGGAGCAGGGCATATAAGGATCTTCGGCGGAGGAGGCGGCGTCATACGTCCCAACGAGATTAAAGAGCTTCAGGACTACGGTATCGAGCGCATTTACGATCCCGAGGACGGCCGCAACATGGGATTGGTGGGCATGATAGACGACCTGTTGCAGCGCTGCGACTTCCACACCATCGGTATCACATCCGAACATGACAGGTCCAAACGCGGCGCAGCCATTCCGGCGCCCGCCAAACTCAGCACAAAAGAACCCGCCAAAGTTGCCCGCATGATCACCCTGGCAGAGATGGGAGTTGATCCGTGGCACAAGTACAGCGATATATTGAAAGATAAAGCAGCCCAGAGCAAAGCCCCGGTGGTGGGAGTCACAGGCACGGGCGGCTCGGGTAAAAGTTCACTGCTGGATGAGCTGGTATTGCGCTTCAGGGCAGACAACCCCGGCAAAACAGTAGCGGTCCTTTCGGCGGATCCTTCCAAACGCCGCACAGGGGGCGCACTTTTGGGAGACCGTATCCGCATGAACTACGTATACGGCGGCAATGTATATATGCGTTCCCTTGCCACCAGAGGGTCAAAAACCGAGGTCCCCGAAGTCATACAGGACGCCATCAACGTGGTGAAGGCCGCCGGCTATGATCTGGTGCTGGTGGAGACCGCCGGTATCGGCCAGGGCGATACCGCCATTGTGGATATTTCCAATGTCTGCCTCTACGTCATGACGGCCGAGTACGGTGCGCCCACACAGCTAGAAAAGATAGACATGCTTGATTACGCCGATATTGTGGTGCTCAATAAATACGATAAAAAAGGCTCTGAAGACGCCGTGCGAGACGTGAGGAGAGTGCTGAGGCGCACACATGAAAAATTCGATGCGTCACTGGAAAGCATGCCTGTCTATGGTACCATCGCATCACGCTATAACGATGAGGGCGTGAACGGCCTCTATGCCGGGCTCCTTGAATGTATCGACAGAAAATGCAGCCAGCGGTTTGCCTGCAACATACCCGCGGACAGGGTATCGCACACCAGCTTGGTCCGCTTCGCCATCCCGCCCGACCGCATACGCTACCTGGGCGAGATCGCTGAGGCGGTGCGCGATTACAAGAAGCATGTGCGCAAGCAGGGGGACATCGCCCGTCATGTCCAGGAATTGCGCTCTGCGCTGGTGGAAATCGAAGACGAGACCGCACGGGAAGCAGTCGAAAAGAAAATTGCATCACTGCACGATAAGCTTAAACCCGAGTGCCGCAAACTGCTGTCAGGCTGGGACGAGCTGCGCAGGACCTACAGCGGCGACTATTTCCGCTACAGTGTGCGCGGCCAGGAATATAAAGTGGAACTGACCGATGCCACGCTGGCCGGAACGAATATCCCGCGGGTCATTGTGCCGGACCTCAAAGACCACGGCGAGAGGATCAGGTACCTGATGCTTGAGAACGTGCCGGGGCACTATCCCTATACTGCAGGCGTGTTCCCCTTCAGGCGAAAAGGTGAGGATCCCAAACGCCAGTTCGCCGGAGAGGGAGGGCCCGTCCGCACCAATACGCGCTTCCATTTCCTTTCACAGAACGACGAGGCCAAACGCCTGTCCACCGCCTTCGATGCGGTCACGCTGTTCGGTGAAGACCCGCAGGAAAGCCCCGATATTTTCGGTAAGATCGGAGAGTCCGGTGTATCCATATGCACGCTGGAAGACATCAAGAAGCTATATGCCGGTTTCGACCTTTGCTCGCCCAACACATCGGTCTCCATGACCATCAACGGCCCGGCGCCCGTGATGCTGGCGTTCTTCCTCAATGCAGCCATCGACCAGCAGATCGACAGGTTCGCAGAACAACACGGGAGGCTGCCCACACCGGACGAGCACGCGCGGATTAAAGCGCAGACGCTTTCCAACGTCCGCGGCACGGTCCAGGCCGATATTCTCAAGGAGGACCAGGGCCAGAACAGCTGCATCTTCTCCATCGAGTTTGCCCTTAAAATGATGGGGGATATCCAGGAGTATTTCATCAATCACAACGTGCGCAATTACTATTCGGTTTCCATATCCGGCTACCATATCGCCGAGGCGGGCGCCAATCCCATCACGCAGGTCGCATTCACGCTGGCCAACGGATTTACCTATGTGGAGTATTACCTCTCAAGGGGCTTCCCCATCGATTCTTTCGCGCCAAACCTGTCCTTCTTCTTCTCCAACGGCATGGATGCCGAGTACACGGTCATCGGTCGGGTGGCGCGCCGCATCTGGTCGGTGGCTATGCGTGAGAAATACGGCGGCAACGAGCGCAGCCAGCAGCTCAAGTACCATATTCAGACCTCGGGCAGGTCGCTGCACGCACAGGAGATACAGTTTAACGACATCCGCACCACATTGCAGGCTATACTGGCCTTCTACGACAACTGCAACTCCCTGCATACCAACTCCTACGATGAAGCCATAACCACCCCTACCGAGGAATCCGTCAGGCGCGCTATGGCTATTCAGCTTATCATCACCCGTGAGTTCGGATTGACCAAGAACGAGAACGTCTGGCAGGGCTCCTACATACTGGAGCAGTTGACCGATCTGGTGGAGGAGGCCATTCTGGATGAGTTTGAACGCATCTCCAAACGAGGCGGCGTTCTGGGCGGAATGGAACTGCAGTACCAGCGCGGTAAAATTCAGGATGAGTCGATGCTTTACGAACAGCGCAAGCATTCCGGTGAGCTGCCTATTATCGGCGTCAACACCTTCCTCAATCCCAGAGAGGGCAACCTGATTCCGTTCGATATCCCTCTCAGCCGCTCGACCGCTGAAGAGAAGCAAGACCAAATAGTCAATCTGCGCGCTTTCCAGAAAGATAACACCGCCAGGGCCAGGGAATCGCTCAAAAAACTGCAGCAGGTAGCGCGTGAAGGCGGCAATATCTTCGAGCAGATGATGGAGACTGCTCGTTATGCTTCCCTGGGGCAGATAACAGGCGCGCTTTACGAGGTTGGCGGCAAATACCGGCGCAACATGTAGCGCTGCTACTTCATGGCCCGCAGCGAAATAGCATTGAGCATATTGTGAGGGCTGAGCCTGACCACAATTGAGTGCATCAGCCAGTTCATCGGCCCCGGGATGCAGATGGTCTTGCCGTCTTTAAACGCCTTATAGCCGATGGCGGCGATGACCGCCGGGTCCCATAGACCGCTGATCTTATACCACATCATCTTTTCCGGCATATTGGCATCTTTTAAAAGAGGTGTTTTTGTATAGGGAGGGCTGAAGGTCAGTACTTTCACTCCGCTTCCCTGAATCTCAGCATTGACCGCTTCACTCATACTCTGTACAAAAGCCTTGGTGGCCCCATAAACAGCATGATAGACGGTGGGCTGGAAAGCCGAGCATGACGACATATTCAGTATGCGCCCGTCACCTGCCTTTAGCATGGCAGGCAGGGCCAGCCTGGTCAACCTGTAAACGGCCAGCGCATTGGTCCTTATCATGAAATCCTGTTTCTGATAATCGGTCTCCGTGAAGTTCCCGTAGGTCAACGTCCCTGCATCGTTCATCAGGATATCTATTCTTTCGGCAGCCTGAATCGACAGGTTGTAAAGAGTCTCCGCACCGCTTTCCTCCGCCAGGTTTATGCCGAAAGTCCAGACGCGGATATTAAATCTGGACTTTAATTCATCCCCCCACTGATCGAGAGCGGCCTTCTTCTGCGGCATGTCATCCAGCAGCACATTGGCGCCGTCCCGGGCGAAAAGCAGGGAGAATTCCTTTCCGATGCCTGAAGCAGACCCCGTTATAAGAACGTTTTTACCCTTTACCTCGTACATAGATTTCTACCTCCCATTTAAATATCAGCGCCTGCCGGCGCTTGTGCGGTCAGTCTTCCTGGCGCTTGTCCCGCAGGAAGGCTTCGATATCCTGTATGATCTGCTCCGATCCTTCGGGCTCGACGCCCGTGGCATTTCCATCAAGGTCGTACTGCTCTTCCAGCGACCGCAGGAAAACGCGCATCTGTTCGTTTTCAGAGATCAGCCGGTCCAGTATCCCGCACAGGCTGTCGGCTGATCTCTTCAGATCGCCGAGGTCCAGCCCGATGGACAGCAGGGCGGTCACTTTTTTAACGGTTTCAAGACATACCATGGGATTGCTCTCGGCACGTATATAGAACGGGACATGTCCCCATATGCTGACGGCCGGAATACGGCGCATCGCGCATACGCTCAGCAGCGGCCCGTGTATGCTGCTGGGCCCAGTGTAATTGATCGGCTCGATACCCGCCCGCTCCAGCAGCTCAATCATAGCCTGGTCGTTGACCAGCCCGCTGATACGCGTCTCCCTCGTATGCGGGATCCTGTCGTACAGCCCGCCGACAGCGTAGACACGGTGCGCATCGTAATAACCCGCCAGGTCGGTAATCACTTCTGCATACGACTGCCACCTCATCTGCGGCTCGATGCCGCTGAAAATGATGAGGTCGCGGGGCCCCTCCGTATTATGCCAGTAGTAAAGACTGTTGGCCGGCATGCTGATGGGCCACAGCATGCCGTTCTCGACATTAATAGAGGGCCTTATTTTATCGAAATCGTAATAATCGTCGGATTTCATCTCGGCAAACTTGACGGCCGGCAGCTTCTTTATCATATAAGACACAGTGCCGGTGGAGACCTGTGCGGCGTCGGGCCAGCCGATAAAGGCCGCTACCAGGTCCGGCTGACGTAGCGACGGCCTTTCAAGAAAAATAATATTGCCGGGTTCCATCTCTATTCAGTGCTGCAGCAGAAAACGTCGAAATTCACGGTACCTTTGGCTTCATTGCTGCTGGCGTCTGTCACGACAACATTCACCTTGAATTCTCCTCCCACTCCGGGGGCTATCCAGTTTACTTTACTGGCAGTTCCGTCACTCAGGCTCATACCTGAGGCGGCCTGCAGTTTGCCGCTGTTTGCCGACCATTTGAATCTCAAATTCTTAGTGTCCGCACCTTCAACGACGCACTCGATCGGTGTCGCCGTCCAGATGCGCATGCGCTTGGCCCCTGTTATAGCTTCACTGGAGGGCAGCGACATTTTTAACACCACAGGAGCATCCGCACCGGCGCTGCCATCCGCATTTATAATTACGTTGACCTCGTGGACAGCGGTAGCCTGCCCCCCCTTACCGTCGCTGACCGTCACTGTGATTTTATACTTGCCCCTGGTGGCCGGCGACATCCATGTTATGGTCGGCCCCT
>CAZDXZ010000015.1:0-25479 GCA_964509615.1 uncultured Dehalococcoidales bacterium | reverse complement strand
GCGTGGCGCTGGCCGAGGTGTCCAGGGCCAACGAGCCGGGCGCGGCCGTCGCAACGCTTCTGCCTCCGGGGCCTCCCTTGCGCTTGGGTGCGGCGCCGGATCGCGCCCTGTCCTCGCTATTAGGAACTCTGGCGCTGCCGCCCGCGCTTCCCGAGATGGTGCTTACCATGGTGTTGAAAGCCGACTGTATGGATGAAAGAGAGACAGCCGTATCCATAGCGGTTCCTGCGCTGCCTGGAGCATGATAAACGTAGAACCATGATGGCGCCGGAGCGCCCATAGATGCGAAACGGGATATCCAGGGCTGGGCCAGCCCGAATATGACGGCAAGGGGCAGGTAACTGTCCCAGGTATCTAAATGACCGGTGGCAAGTTGCCTGTCTTTAGCCAGCTTGCCGAGGTACTTGCCGAAAGCCTTCCAGGCAGCCGCCTCCTGTGCGCCTTTTGCTGTATAACTGATAAGCTTTGGAGACAGAGCGGCTGCAACTATGCCGGCGATGGCCAGCATGGCAAACGGCAGGAAAACGAACTCCGCATAGTCAAAGAGAAAGATCGTCAGGGGCACCGCTACGATGACGGCCCCGACCATAATCAGCAAACCCGGTGTCAGCAGCCTTTTCATTGACTGAGAAGGGGGCTCAGTAAAAAGGCCCTGCCTCAGAGCCTCGTCTTCAACGCTTTTATTGAACTCCTTGAGCAGCGCGGGCATTTTGTTTCGCCAGGAGGACAGCTTCCCTCCCTCCGGGCTGGCCAGCTTACTGCTGACCATCTCCTCGAATCCGAATCCGTTGTTTTCTTTCAAATTCGTCAGCACGAAGTCTCTGCTGGTTAGAAAGGCATATTTCTGACAGGTCTCGTCAATACGTATAATCCCCCGGCGGGCCAAATCGAATATAGTGGAGGCAAGCCCCATGGTAGACCTGCCCGACACCAGAAGCTCCACCAGAGATGGAGGAGTGTTATCGGGGGGAGTGTACTGCGGTCCATAATCGCGCTGCACTTCTATCGCCTGCCCCCTGCGTTTCAATGCGCCTTTCAACCATATTACTGCTGCCAGCGGCACAACCAGCAGAGCCAGCACGAACATAATGAGGTTGACATAGGGTTTCACCTCGCCATCGTAATAGGCCTTCCTCTGGCGGTCGGCTGATGCCGCTGTTTCAGATTCTTCAGCTCCTGCCTGCCATGAGGGTGCGTCAGCAGCTACCAGGCCGTGCGGCCAGGCGATATCCAGTTCCACCTCCTGCGATGGGACGACACCACCGCATGAAAAGACCACGGTGACACCATCGTCGAGGATGCGCGACTCTGCGGCGGCGCCGTAACTTTTCAGCGTGACCAGTGATGTATCCACCTTACCGGGCAGGTGTACCGTTATTGTGGCCGAATTGATCCCCGCTGTACGGTCAGGCCAGATGGCCTTCCAGTAGAGCCGGTCCACAGTATCGTGGATTCGCAACGCGCCGTGGGCCGTATATTTAACCTCGATAGCCTTTGACCCGCTCATAGTGGTGGGGAACCACCATCCGATCCAGAACCGGTTGCCCTCGGTCCAGGTGGCATAGCCGTATTCCTCTCTGCCGATTACCTTGCCCGAGGAGATGCGTTTCTTGACCCAATCTCTAACCTCGGGATTCAGCGGATACCGTGTAGCGCCTTCCCATACTTCCACATTATCGATGGAAACGAGTTTATCGGTCGGTATAGAACGATAGCCGCCGTGGAAATCACCCGACTGGAACCTGAAATTTTGCAGTTCCGAGACCTGCAAGTCTGAATCAGGCCTGATCAGGATATCAACGTCCACACTATCATAAAAGTAGCCAGGGTCCCTGTCTGCCAGCGCCGGCAGCGGGGCGGAGAGCAATAATATTATGAGAACAGCTATGCTCAGCAGCGATGCAATTTTCACTATTCTGATCCTTTGTCAGGAACAGCCGGGCTATAAATCAGTTTTGAGAGGGCGGCTGTGTCACTCTCAGGGGAATCCTGCTCATCTCGTGCCCTTCGACCATCACATGTATTGAATACGTGCCGTATCTGGGGAATTCCACCCCGTCGAAGCGCATGGCAATGCGGCCGGTGCTCTCCGTCCCCGCCGGGGGACGAGGTATGTTGAGCTTGCCTTTGACAGGGGGAATTATCTGCTTGCCGTCGTCGTCGATCAGATGTACCTCGAAATTCTTTTCCCCCGCTTCAACGACATTGGCGCGCAACTGGATTACCAGGAAGAAACTTGGATGCCTGACCGGAATGCGGATGGCCATGATAGTGTCGAAACCTATGCCCAGCGCATTGACCTTGTTGGTAGCCTCGGCATAGTCGCAGATAAAGGCGAAATCCACCTGCATGGCAATATAATTCTATCACGTTTAGCGGCCGGCCTTGCTCCGTATCGGGCTGCGGGCCCGGCCCATGGCAGACTTTGACTGTGCAGATAGCGGATGATATCATAACTTAAGCCCGTTCCGAATGGGCGCCGTATGGATAGTGAACGTACCCTATACTTTATATTAATACTGGTCTGCCTCCTTTTATCCGCTTTCTTCTCCAGCGCCGAGGTGGCAATCGTTTCGCTGAGCCGTATCAGGGTCAAGCACCTGCTCAGCCACGATGTTAAGTTTGCCGATATACTGGATAGCTTTCAAAAGCAGCCCGGCATGTTCCTATCGGCTATATTGCTGGGCAACACCATGGTCAATATCGCCGCAGCGTCTCTGGGCACTGTGATTGCTGTGGGAATCTTCGGACCCAGTATGGGCGCGCTGGTGGCGACCATTTGCATTACTCTTCTGGTGCTTGTGCTGGGTGAGGTCATCCCCAAGACGGTGGCGGCGCACAATGCGGAGAAAATAGCGCTGGCCTACAGCATCCCTGTTCAGCTGCTGATCTGGATTCTTTACCCCCTCGTATGGGTGTTGAACAAGATCGGCGCCGGCTTTACACGCATGGTTACCGATGCCGGCGAGGTCAGGATGACCGTCGATGAGGCCGAAATACGCACGGCTATAGACGTCGGAGAGGCCGAGGGTGTCTGGAAGGAGACGGAAGCCGATATGATACACAAGGCTTTTGAGTTCCCCGACCGGCCGGTCAGCGACGTCATGCAGCCTCGGACGGAGATCTCGTTCATCGAGGAGGGCACCTTGCTGGAGGAGTTTCTCCAGACTTACAGCGAGCATCCCCACTCGCGGTTCCCAGTTTACAAGGACACAATGGACAACGTGATTGGCATGCTGACGGTCAAGGATGTTTTGATGGCAATTGCCAGGGGTGAGATAAAGAATGCCGATCCGGTCGATGGCCTGGTCAGGCAGGCTTTCTTCGTTCCCGAGACCAAGCGGCTGGGTGAGATGCTGGCCGAGATGCGCGACCACAACTATCATATGGCCATTGTTATAGATGAGTTCGGCGGTGTGGCCGGCATTGCCAATCTCGAGCATATGGCTTCTGAGATTATGGGGAGCATCGGGGACGAGATGGTTGCCAACGAGAAAGAGATCATCCCCGTTGATGCCAATACCTACGATATAGATGGAGGTCTCAGGGTTGAAGAGGCTAACGAAGAGCTTGATCTGGACCTTCCGGAAGGTGAATACGATACGATAGCGGGATTTATCCTCAGCCACCTCGGACGCATTCCAAAGAAGGGCGAGCATTTCAGGTATCGTGATCTCAGGATCACCATTACGGAGATCGTCAACCGCAAAATCGAGCGCATCACCATAACCAGGGAAAAGGATGCATCGTCTGCGTCTTAAGTTCAGCCGCGGCACGCAGCTTAGATTCCTTTCGCATCTCGACTTGATGAGATTGTGGGAGCGTGTATTTCGCAGGGCCGGTGTGGGCCTGGCCTACTCGGAGGGCTTCAGCCCGCATCCCAGGATATCCCTGGCCGCCCCCCTGGCTGTAGGCATGACCAGCCAGTCCGAATTGATGGACGTTTTCCTCAACCGGCGCATGACACATGGCGATTTCGTTCAAAAAGTCGACCCCCAGCTGCCCCAGGGCATTTCGATAATCGATATCCAGCCTGTGAGCCTGGAAGCCCCGTCGCTGCAATCGCGTCTCCGCTTTGCCGAGTACCTGGTCGAAGTGGAATCCGGGCAGGATAGCGGGGAAATCGAACGTCTGCTTAAATCGCTGCTGGCTATGGAATCTTTACCCTGGCACCATTCCCGCGACACGGGCGAGCGTTTTTATGACCTGCGGCCGCTGCTCGACGACCTGTGGATGGAAGGCAATAAAAATAATCTGTATAAGATCGGTATGCGGCTGCGCTGCGACTCCTCCGGATCAGGCCGGCCGGAGCAGATCATCAAGGCGCTGGGATTGACGGAGTTTCCTTCATCCATCGAAAGAACCAGGCTGGTCTTTGCCTGAAAGTTGCCTCCTTTATAGCCTCTTCCAGAGTGTTTAACCTGGTGGCACGCCTGTTCGGCGCTGATTTTATATTTCCAACCTGAAGCAATATAATAGGCCGTTATCCTGAAGGGAGGAAAGGCGAGATTAGGTTATATCTGATAAGGCACGGTGAGACCACCTGGAACCAGCAGCGCATCATCCAGGGCAGCGGCAGCGACACCGACTTGAGCGAAAAAGGCAGGGCGCAGGCTGAGAAGCTGGGCGCGGTCATGCGAGATTATTTACTTACAGCCGTTTATTCCAGCCCGCTCAGGCGGGCGATTGATACAGCCGCCGCTGTAGCCGGTCCGCATGGACTGGAGGTTGTGTCCGATCCCGACCTGAGGGAAATACATGTGGGCGAGATGGAGGGGATGTCGCTGGAAACCTTCGGCCAGAACTTCAGCCAGTTCCTGGTAGACTGGCAGACTAAAGGAGACGCGGTCGATTTCAAAGGCGGCGAGAATCTCGGCCGGTTCAGGGACAGGGTGTGGGCGGCTGTCAGACGAATTGTTGAAGCCAATCGAGGAGGCGATGCCGCAGTGGTCTCACACTACTTCGTCACCGCCACGGTGGTGTGTACCGCGCTCGGCATGCCGCTGACTCACCTGGTCCGAGTGCGCATACAGCCCAGCAGCCTGACCATCCTTGAGTTCAATGAAAACCATCCGCCGCGCCTTCTGCTGCTGAGCGATATCTGTCACCTAAAGGAGCAATAATTTGCCGTCCGACAGCACTGCCCTCGAAAAGCGCATAAGCGGCTTCATCAGGGAATACGGGTTGATATCCGGCGGCGAGAAGGTGCTGGTGGCGGTCTCGGGCGGGCCGGACTCTGTATGCATGCTGCATGTGCTCAATAAGCTCAAGGAAATTCTTGATATACAGCTGCATGTTGCGCACCTTGATCACGGCCTGCGCGATGAGTCGGGAGCGGATGCCGAATACGTGGCAAATCTGGCGTCCACACTCGGTATCCCGGTGACGGTCGAGAAAAAAGACGTGACCGAATGGAAGAGCGGTAGAAAAATCTCGCTCGAGGAAGCGGCCCGCGAGGTGAGGTACCGCTTTCTGGAGGGCACAGCCCGGCAAACCGGCGCCAGGCGTGTGGCGATCGGGCATACCCGGGACGATCAGGCCGAGACAACTCTCATGCATATACTGCGGGGGTCGGGCATACAGGGCCTGCGCGGCCTGAGGCCTGCGGCGCATATACCTTACGGCGACAAAGAGGACGGGATCTGGGTTATCAGGCCCCTGCTTGAGATTACCAGGCGGGAAACCGAAGCCTATTGTGCTGCCGGCAGCCTGCAACCGCGAAAAGATACGACCAATGACCAGGTGCGCTTTCTGCGCAACCGGATACGCGGAGAGCTTTTACCGCTGCTGAGGCAGTACAACTCGGATATCGATAGCGCGCTGCTGAGGCTGGCTGACCTGGCGGGCGAAGACACCGATTTTATTGATGAGCAGGCCGCTGCCGTCTGTAATTCGCTGTTGACCGGCGAAGGGCGTATTACATGTCTCGATTCCGGCAAGTTGCGCGGGCTTCCGCTGGCGCTGCAGCGCAGGGTCTTCCGCATGATGATAGAACGCGCCTGCGGGAGCCTGCATGATATCGAGTCTGTGCATATAGATGCGCTGGTCAGGCTGCTGTTCTCAAGCACGGGTAGGAGCGTGTATCTGCCAGGAGGCACCGTCGTTACCAATGAGCGGAACCGCATGGTCGTGACATCCCCCGGAGCGGCGGCCTGCCCATGGCCGG
Source organism: uncultured Dehalococcoidales bacterium (assembly GCA_964509615.1). Lineage (GTDB taxonomy): Bacteria > Chloroflexota > Dehalococcoidia > GIF9 > UBA5629 > CAIMUM01. The sequence continues at coordinate 19,313 of CAZDXZ010000015.1, read as the reverse complement.
TCCTGGACACTGACTTTACGCTCAGCATACCCGGCGAAACGAAGCTGCCCGGCTGGCTGGTTTCAGCCACGGTCATGAGCGAGAATTTCTTCAAGGATGATGATATATTCAGCGCAAGCTTTGATCTGGACAGGGTGGGCAAGCGCCTCAGTGTAAGGGGGCGCAGGGCCGGGGACCGTTTTCGCCCGCTGGGCATGTCACATAGCCGCAAGCTCCAGGACTTCATGGTCGACTCCTCGATACCGCGCTCGTGGCGTGACAGCGTCCCCATCGTATATTCTCCGCAGCAAATAGTCTGGATTGTAGGCTGGCGCATAGACGACCGCGCCAAAGTCACCACCGCTACTCAGAAGGTGCTCCGGCTGGATTTTCACAGGGCGGAATGAGATCGGATGACGCATAAACAGCAGGAAGGTTTTAAACAAAGCTCTAAAGCGGCACGCGGGGCCGGCGTTAGCCCTGAGCTCGACCTGCATGCCATGACTGTTGACCAGGCCCTTCCTGCGATTCATGAGTATCTCAACGATGCATGCCTGGCCGGGTTGAAAGAGGTAAGGATCGTGCACGGCAAGGGGACGGGTGCGTTGAGGCAGGTTGTCAGGCGGGAGCTGAAAAGCCACCCGCTGGTGAAGTCCTTCCGTACGGGCAGCCGCTTCGAGGGCAGCACCGGCGCCACTATTGTGGAATTGTAGATAGCGTTCAAACGGAAGATACAAGCGCCATTTTTCTTAATTTCCCGTTTCATATTGTATAAAACAATTTAATTTGACAGATGATAGTATTGTTAGTATCATTGGTTTACAGGTAAACGATTTAATCGTTTATTAGTAAATAAATGATAAGATTAATAATATCAAAATTAGGGAGAAGGCGTTATGTTTGAACCAAAATATTCAGGGGATGATTCGGGAGTCAATTTTGATCTCAAGGAGATAGAGCGCATTCGTTTTAGAATTGAGAACATAGTGATTATGCCTAAATATGAGCGTTGGATAGAGAGAGAGACATTCATACGCACGGCATACTCTTCAACCATGGTTGAAGATGGAACTATATCTGAGCAAGAGATGGAGCAGGTAGCAAAACAGGCTCCGGTAATGAATCTACCTGGAACTAGAACTGATGTCGCTAATTATGGGCGAGCGCTTGAATTTATAGACTTCGTTATTAACGACAGTCAGATTGCAATTAATGAGTCTGTTATTCGTCAAATACATTGGAATTTAATGAGAGGCATCAAAGACGAATACTACAAGCCGGGCCAATATAGGACAGAACCTAATTGGATTGAACATCAAGGGGTAAAAGTCTATGATCCGCCTTTTCATGTAAATATACCTTTATTGATGAGCGAATTCTCGGAGTGGATTCAAAAGGAGGATGGGATTTCACCCATTCTTAAGGCTGGAATTGCACATATTCACTTGGTGGCTATTCACCCATTTATAGATGGTAATGGAAGGACCGCAAGGTTGTTAGCGACGTTGTTAATTAGAAAATACGGTTATGGATTTCGTAAACTATTATCAATTGACAACTATTATCAACGGAACCGTGATTCGTATATACAATCATTATGTGACTCACTGGGTTCAAAATATACAGATAATTATGATTGCACTCCTTGGTTGAAATTCTTTGCACTATCTTTAGATGTTCAAATAGCTGCTCTTGAAGCGAAGCTAACAGATTGGAGGATATTTATCGATAAGGCTCATGCGCAATGGAAACCATTTGGTCTAAGCGAAAGACAAGTAGATGGATTAATGTATGCAATCAAAGTGGGATATATTACACGTAAGGAATATATAGAGATAGCGAATGTTTCTCAATTGACTGCCACACGTGATTTATTAGATATGGCTGCGAGGGGTCATTTGGTGCCCAAGGGATATGGGCGGAATCGGGTATATTTACCTAAAATGGAAACTGATACAGAACAACCTAAATTGTTATAATTGATACAGGATATTTAGGGTAATACATCGTCATAGCCTATGTATGGAAGGGTGGGACTCGAGTCCCACCCTTCCATACAATCGTTCAACTATTCTGTTGTCGTTACTGTCGTTACCGGAGCTGTGCCGCTCACAGTTGCTCCGACCGTTGTGGACACACGCGGGAAATAGCCTGTATGCGTGGCCGCGGGTTTGTAGCCATCCTTGAAGGCTGCCAGTATATATTGCCCGGGGGAAGGGAAGCTGTAAGTGACCTGCCCAGCGCTGTCGGTGTATCCGACCATCACACCCTTCTCTTTAACTCTGGCGGCATCGTTCCCTGCCAGGATCAGCTGCGCCTTGAAGTTATTGGCGGTGGGGGGCATCTGTTTCAGGGCTCTGTTATTTTCCGCTTTAAGCGAATAGACTGCTGCTCCCTCCACCGGCTGGCCGCTGATTTTTTCTGTAACCAGTAGGCTGGAAGACTGACCGGTCATAATGTTGACGGTGGCCTTTATCTCCAGCGACTTGGATGTGTTTTCGGACTGGATATTGATCCTGCGGGCGCCCGGGAGGTAGCCGCTCTTTCTGGCCAGCAACATGAATGTACCGGGATCGGTGAAGGTGTAAACCACTTCCCCTGCGCTGTTGCTGCTGCCCAGCACTATCTCCCTTTTGCCCAGCCTGCCGGCCAGGGCCGCTTCCTTCTCGGCATCGATCATGATTGGCGCCTGCTGACTTATGACCATCTGTGTGGCAGTGCCGTTTTCCACGGGAACGGGCACGGGCTTGACGACCGGCGGCAGCATTGGACCTGTTTTAATGGCGCTGACGGTGGCGTTTTCCACCGCCTGGCCCGAGCTTCCGCCCGTCACTTTAATCGTGATCTGTTGACCTGCGGGGGCCGAGGCTGGGGCCTGAAGGATCAACCGGAGCTTCTGATCACTCTCATCTTTCTCTTTGACCACCATTTTGGCGAAGCCGGGTATGTAGCCGTCCTTGGTAGCTATAAGCAGATACCTGCCGGACTCGGATATTGTAGCTAATAGTCTGCCGTCGCTGCCGGATGTGCCCAGCAATGTGCCGTCCGCCTCGATCAGAGCTTCAACGTTGGCGTTGAGGGTAGTATAATTGTCCGTGCCAGCCGGGCCGACCCTATTGCCCATTTTGATGGCGTAGACCGGGGCTCCTGCAATTGTCTCGTGGCTGTGCCTGCTGAAAACGCTGATAGTTACCGGCTGGCTGACCACAACGGGATTCTCCACCTTGATCGTCAGCGCGGATTTTTTTACCTGTGGTAGCATGCCTTTATTGCTTGCATCCGCCTGTGTGGGAACAGATGCAGGCAGGACCATTGTTATACCGATTAAAAGTGCCATTAGACCTGGGATGATGAACTTCAAATTCTGACCTCCTTTAAAGATGCTGTTTCCACCTGGAAAACTGTCGCCTCTTTTAATTGCACATTGGTACCTCCTTGGACGTGCGTCACGCTATATATAACGTTGCATGCAGCGAATTGTTTATACGCCCGTGGAATGCTTGACAGGTCTACCTGCTCCTGCCATAGTATATGAATACCGGCTATTTTTATTCATAGCAGGGGGTTGTTTCGATGCATCCTGAGTCAGAAGGAAGTGAACTTCACCGGCACTATGATGTTCTGGTGTGCACGGGTGAGTTGGTGTTCAGCGGCAGGATGCGCTGCAATTTCAGCCAGCGCCTGCTGGATGCCTTAAACGAAGGGATCAGGACGGAAACACGGTCGCACCTGATGGATTTTCTAACTCTGTCGGACGTTACCGTACACAACCCTAAGGACGGTAAAACTGCGGCGCCGCACGTGCACATATCGAAAAACAACATAATTTTTGTAGCTCAGGCCAGGAGCGCAACTCCAGACAAGCCGCTCACCACTTATCCCTTCAGCCAGAAGCTGCCCGTGACAGTTATGGCCTATGCGGCGGGGGCATCGACCATACAGTTTAAAATCAACGGATGTATTTATGTCGATAGCTGGGGTCATATCACCGACAGGCTGGAAGGCGAAGAGCTCTTTATACCCCTGACGCAGGTAAAAGTGGAGCCGTCCATGCCGGGTAACCGTTCCCGCTTCGATTTCATTGCACTCAATAAAGAGCGCATCGTGAGCATCGGCGAAGTTTTACATAAGTGAGTCGCACTGACTCCTTTCGAGTCAGCCGCCTGCACTGGATTTTACATCAACTGGAATACAGGCTAAGTCCGGTGAAATAATATAAAATACGTTCGGGGCGAGGGATATGCACGATGACGAGTTACATCTTAAAAAACTGCTCAGTGAGCTTTTTCGCCACCAGCTGTTTGCTGCAATGGCCACACAGCAGCTGACGAGGCCCTATAATAACCTGGTTGCCTTTGCCGCCACGGACGACCTGAAAAATATAATATTCGCCACCAGGCGCAATACCAACAAGTACTCAAATCTGCTTACCAATAACAATGTTTCCATGTTGATCGATAACCGCACCAACCGGGACTCGGATTTCCGAAATGCTGTAGCTGTAACGGCAATCGGAACAGCGGAAGAGGTCAAAGACCATCAGATAGATCAATTGAGGGGTCTCTACCTCATTAAGCATCACAGCCTTGAGAAATTCGTCCATTCTCCTGATTCGGTGCTTTTTAAAGTCAGGGTTAAAAAATACTACGTCGTGCGCAATTTTCAGGAAGTGATGGAACTTAAGGTGGAGGGCTGAAGCTCGTTGCCCGTAACCGTCGGTGCATCCGTGCCGGGCGTATATCGTGAAGGCAGGCTCCTGTGCAGATAATCGAGGGAAGGAACCCGCTGATCGAAGCCCTCAGGGCCGGCCGGCCGCTCAGCAGGATATTGCTGGATAGCAGTATCAAAAGGCATGGGTCGGTTGAGCTGATTCTAAATCTATCAAAGGCCAGAGGGGTGCCTGTCGAATTCGTTGACAGGGCAGCCATAGAGAAGCACAGCTCCACAGTATCCAGCCAGGGCGTTATCGCCTTCGCCGGGGCCAAGGAATTTGTCGGCCTGAGCGAGCTGCAGGAAATCTCGCTCACAAGGCTGGACAAGCCCCTTTACCTGTTGCTGGACGGCATCGAAGATCCTCATAATCTGGGCGCTATCCTCAGGACTGCCGAAGCTGCGGGCGTTCACGGGATTGTTGTGCGCGAGCGCAGGGCTGCCGGCATTACGCCTGCGGTGGTCAAAGCGTCGGCGGGAGCTGTGGAGTATGTCAATATAGCCAGGGTGGCTAATATCGCCCAGGCTGTGGTCACACTCAAGAAAAACGGTGTATGGGTGACCGGCATAGATATGGACGGGCAGACCGATTACCGTGCCGTCGACTTTACGCTGCCGTCGGCTATAGTGATCGGCGGAGAAGGGCATGGCCTGTCGGACCTGGTACGCCGGAGGTGCGATTGGGTGGCCTCCATACCCATGAAGGGCAAGATCATGTCATTGAATGCGTCCGTGGCGGCCGCTGTGGTTATGTATGAAGCACTGCGGCAAAGGGACGGCCTGCTGCACTGATAAATCCGGAACAGGCAAATTTAAAACCGGTCTCCGGTCAAGTTAACTCGTAGTTGATTCACTATCTCACCCGCTACACGTACTCCTATTCTGCCATATAGGAATTAACTATGTCTAAAAGGCTTCCATTTTATGCAACGTTGGAGATGGAATAGGATAGTGAGTAAACTACAAAATACGCTTCCGTATTCATAAGGATTGAAATTATAGGGCTGTGATGTAGTATTTTTACCAACAGGTTGCCGTATTAATTAAATGCACGCCTTAAAGAATTATGCAAGTACGGATGGATATAGAATCTCAGCTAATTAAGAGAATGAATTCATGGATTTTTGTTTTTTTTCTCCTTTTCTGGCCAGTCAGATCCAAAGCCAGCTTCACCACAAGTCGTACATACATAATCTCCTGTATCTGCTCCTAAGTAGTATTCTTTGTCTAAATGAGAATGGGTGCACGGAGGGTTACCCTTAGCTTTCCAGAGTCTTCTAAGTCGAGCAGCTTTCTCCATCTGCATATTAATCAACCTCCCAAACGATGATTCTTTAAGTATAGCAGAAGTGCCTATCAGGCTAAGTGAAAATGCTTCTCTTTAAATCTGTCCTGCCGTCAACTTTAAGCTACAATTTCATAGGGCGGTGTAAATTTATCCATAATCCGCATGTTTGCCTTTATCATTCCATTTTCTTTAATAATTAGCTCTTCATTTTGTAGATAATTTATATCACGCGCTAGTGTCTTAGGTGTCAAATTAGTATAAAAGTGAGCAATGGGATGCCGGCCAGATTTAATATCTTTTATAGGTATAGATTCGTGTCCTAAACGAATTAGAAAGGCGAGCATGCGTTCTCCCGCTTTTGTAGCAAGTTTTTCTTGCAATCTTTCCCTTGCATAATCTCTAAATGATATTTCACGAACTTCAGATAAAACCTCTTGGTGGACTTCCTGCAATTCATGGTGTAAACCGCGCAGAGCGAAAAGTAAAAAGGGAGTTAAATTGCCGTCAGTCTCAAAACGAGCACCGTTTAGCTGTCTTACATATTCCTCTCGATTTTTGTAATAGAAATTTGCTAAAGAGTAAAAGCCACGTGCGTTGATGCCTGCCTTGTACAATAAGAAACTCTCAACAGCGCGTGATGTCCTGCCATTCCCATCACCAAAAGGATGAATGCTAACAATATAGAAATGAGCCACGATTGCTCTAATTATCGGATCCCATTTCAATGGTGCTCCCTGGGCAAACCAACGCACGAAATCTGTCATCAGTCGGTTAACTTTATCTGCCTCTGTTGGAGGCACATAATTACCGCAAATTACAGCATGGGTTCTGTATTTACCAGGTGTATTGTGCGAATAATCAATGTCCTTTGTTGTAATCTTGTGTAGTTTGCATACTAATTCTTCTGTAAGACAAGTATTTGGATGTTGGTTCATCAACTTAGCAACGTGAACCATAAGTTGTTCAGCGTTTCGTGCTTCTTGTTCTTCACGTCTTCTCGACGGGGGGAGTACAGGTTTGTTATGGCTTGCTTCCATTATTTGTCGTACTTCGTCCTCAGTAAGTTGAGCCCCTTCTATTCCAGTGGTACCACGGACTGCCCTCAGAATATTAAGCCTATCAATTTTGTTCTGACGGCTGGGCGTAATAGGAATATTATTTATGACAGATGCCATAGCCTTGCATTGTGCAACAAGTGTAACAATTTCTGGATGCTCATTTGATACACTGATATTAAAATGTACGTCCCAAGTAGGCATGACGAAATACTCCCTTATAGACATTGTCGAGGACAATGTCTATAATTAAATACACATATATTATATCAGAATATTATAGACATTACAATAGACAATGTCCACAATATTGTCCATAATTTGGAATAAAAGCCCATGAGCCGTATTAAATCTGCTGCATATACTTAAGTTGTGAGTTATGTCGAAGCTAGTTAAATAATCTCTAAATACTATGCGTCCGAGGATATCGTCAAGTATGGTGAATATGAGGATGAGCAGTATAATTAGTATAAAATCATGCAAGCGTAAATTCACCCCCAAAGACATGCTGATAGGCCTGAAATATTTAGCAAAGAAAAGGCAAAAGAGGACACGAAGGCCAACTAGAAGTTCACGCAATCAACGTTAATTTTAGATAAGAACTATGAGATATTAAGATGGGGTAGATAGTATTCCTAAAGATTATTACATTGCTTTTATAATCACTATTGTGATTTCAGCTATGTTTGTATTGCTTTTGAGAGAAAAGATAGAGCGAATCCGCCAGCAACAAGTGCCAAAAGAAGACAAATCAGGCCAACGATCCAAGAACCACGCCACGTAGCTCCAGAGACTAGCAACAAAAGGGTTGCAATACCAATAAGACTGAGTGCCCATCTCCAATCCGCGGAAAATGGAATTATAATACCAATTAGTAACAAAATCATGCCGAGAAAAACAAGCCCCATGATTGTTCCGTCATTTCTACCGCTACTATTACTCATGTTTCCCTTCCTCCAATCAACATACTATTGAACTCTAAATATCAGGTAGGATTTAACTTAATCCGGCCTGCCGGTTTAAACACGATTGGTTGTCGCTATATTAGGTCAGAAAGTGAAACCCTTCTCGCGGAACAGGCGCAGGCAGGTGGCGGCGGCCTGATCGTCGTACAGGGTGCCGGCCTTTTCCGTTATCTCCTGCAGGGCTGCTTCTATGCCCAGACCGGGCCGGTAGGGGCGGGGATACGTCATGGCCTCGACCACATCGGCCACCATCAGTATCCTGGCATCCATGCAGATCTCGTCCCCTTTTAGCCCGCGGGGATAGCCTGAGCCGTCCATTCTCTCATGGTGCTGCAATGAGATCTCGGCAACCGGCCAGGGGAAATCCACCGGCTTGAGCATATCGTAGCTGCCACGGGCATGTGTCTGGATGATCTGGCGCTCTATGTCGGTCAGCGCTCCGGGCTTGCTGAGAATCTCCATCGGCACGTAGACCTTGCCTATATCGTGGATTTTTGCGGTTATCTCTATTCCTTCCACCTGGTCCTCGGTCATCCCCATCTCCGCCGCAATAGCCACAGCCAGTCTGGCAACGCGCTCCTGGTGGCCTGCCGTGTACGGGTCGCGCATCTCGATGACGCGTGCCATGGCGGCGACTATATCGCGCACTGTCTTATGGAATTTCTCAAGGCTATTCTCAGCCTGCTCTTCCGTCCGCTTTAGATAACTGACCTCCTCTTCCTGGGCCTCTTTTTCTGCAGCTTCAGCCTTTTTATGTGTTGCCAGATCAATCAGCGTTGCCGTCAGCTGTCCCGTAGCCGGCTGTGGGCTCATGTATACGACTACGTCCCTGGTGGAGCCGTCCCTGCAGGCAAATTTGAACTCGAAAGTGCTGGGTGCCGCCCCGGCATCGATCTGGCGCAGCAAATGATAGCGTTTCAGTCTCGGCCGGTCATCCTCCGCCACGAATTCCATCCAGCGCATCTTCCCCTCGATTTCCTCTTTTGAGTAGCCTGACAGGGTTTCGAAGCCCGTGTTGATCGCTGTTATCGTCGTGTCCTGATCGATCAATATGGCGGCGGTGGGAGCGATCCCGGACGGTGTTGCCGCCTGTGGCGCTTCTTCCTCTGCCGGTGTTGCAGGCTGTGTCTCCCCGGCCGGGGCCGCGGACGGTTGTTCCGCCGCGGCATCATCCGCTCTGAAGCTGAGTATGAGGAACTTGGGCGCTCCCAGTTCGCCGTCAATCCAGGCGACCCGCATGCGGCAGGTCGCTTCAGTGCCGTCCTTTCGCCGCAGGGGGACATCGATTTCGTTCGGTTGGTTGCTGCCGACGCAGGCCATGATGCTGGATTGGATGTCACGAGGCTGCAGGCGGGGCATGAGGCTTTCGATCCCGTATCCCAGCAAGTCTTCCTTTTCGTATCCGAGCAGCTGCAGCAGCTTAACGGACGCGTGTGTCATGTGGCAGTCGAGGTCGGTTATGGCGACGGGTTCCAGCGAAAGGTCGACCACCTGGCGATAAAGGCGCTCCTCCTCTTTTATACCCTCCTCGATCCTTTTCTGCTCGGTTATATCCTGAAAATGGACGATGAAATAAGAGGGGCCGGCTTCATTATCTCCAATAAGTGAAATGCTCATGCCCGTCCAGATAATCCGGCCGTCCCTGGCCTGTAGCCGTCGCTGCACCGGCACTTCGGGCTTATCCAGCGACAGGAACAGCGACATGATATCACCGCCCGTCTCACGCTCCTGAGCCGGCAGCATATCGTCATAGCGGCTCTCGAGTATCTCCCTCTCTTCATAGCCGATCATATCGCAGAAGGATTTATTGACCTTGAGGAAGATACCTTCCGTGCTGATGATGGTCAGGCCGGTGGAGAGGTCCTCAAAGGCAAGCTGAAAGCGCCTTTCAGCTTCGCGCCAGGCTTTTTCAACCGAGTGGTGTTCCGTTATATCCAGCCAGTGGCCCAGCGTCAGCCAGTTGCCGCCGTATTTGAAATAGGTGATCTTTTCTGCGATCCACCGTTTCTTGCCCTCACGCGTCGTGATCTTGAACTCGTGGCTGGTGCCCTCGTCCTCTTCAAAGAAAGAGGCTGTATTCTGCTTGGGCTTCTGGCGGTAGCGCGGATTGATCAGCCGCTGATAGTCCTTCCCGGACAGCTCATCCTGGCTGTAGCCGGTGATGTGGCGGAACTCGATGTTGGTATAGATGAATTTGCCGTCGCGTGTGATATAAATGCCCGCAGGAGAGTTCCTGAACAGGGCGGTACATAGCTCTGCCGCTGCCTCCGGCAATATTCTCAGGACATCTGTCCTGTCGGAAATCACGTCCATAAAATTGCTCCGGGTTACCTGCATCCGCCCTCCTGTAATCCCATGCCCGCAATTGATACAGGGAGTACCAGTCTTTACCCGACTATTTTACATTGATTGCACTAATCAGTAAAAAATTACGTCTGATACACGTGGTTGGGAAGTGTTATAATGGTGGCATTCAGTGACACAAGCTGGCAGTGGTCTGCCCGGGAGATAAAAATGAGAACAACAAATCTTGCTCTGATCGTAATTACGGCACTGGTCCTCTGCCTGGTCCCCGCCTGTGTTCCGCAGCAGGAACTGCCGGCGGAGCTGCCCATCGGTTGTGTTTTTCCTCTGACCAATGCCCCTGCCGCGGGTTCTAATCTGGTCAAGGCCGCCCAGCTTGCTGTTGATGAGATCAACGGGCGGGGAGGCCTGGACGGCAAAAAGCTCCGTCTGGTGGTGGAAGACCAGGGGCCTACTGCGGCTACAGCGCTATACGCGGTTCATAAGCTGGTCGAGGACCAGAAGGTACAGGTCATAGTAGGCTGCGACAGCAGCGAGGCGGTTATGGCGGCGGGTCCTTACCTGGAGAACAAGGGAGTGCTGCTCGTGTCGCCGTCAGCTACGTCGAGCGCTCTGTCAGGTTACAGCTGGTCCAAGTGGACTTACAGGACCTGCCCCGGAGATTCCCTTCAGGGCGGAGTTGTTTCCGGGCTCATCAGGGACAGGGGCTATAAAAAGGTAGCCATGCTTGTCCAGGATAGTGTCTACGGCAAAGGGATTGAGGCGGTGGCCACGGACTATTTAAAGGGTAATGCCGAGATTGTTACATCGCTTGAGTATGACCCTGTTAAGCTGAGCTACCTGTCGGAGCTCAACACCATTAAGGAAGCCAACCCGGACTGCGTTCTGCACGTCGGGCTGTATGCCGATGGGGCAGTCGTCTATGCACAGGCGCTCAAGACCGGCATGGATAATCTGCCATGGATAGCGGTCGACGGTTCTTACGATATGCCGCTGGACAAGTATCTTGATGCCGCCCGGTTTATGGAAAAAGCCGTGACGGGAACTGTGCCTGTGCCGGATAAGAAGTCCGCTGTCTACAAGGCGTTTGCCTATAGCTTCAATAATGCTTATCAGTTCGCTCCCACTATCTACTGCGACAACATGTACGATGGCATCAATTTGATCGTATTGGCCCTGCGCAGGGCCAATACCTATAACGGCGGCGCAATTCGGGATGCTCTTCTCGCTGTCGGCAAGAACTATCCCGGAGCCAGCGGTTCCATCACCTTTAACTCATCCGGCGAACGCATCGCGGGAAGCTACGGGATCTGGAAGGTTGCGGTGGAGGGGACACAGTACCGGTACGTTGTCGGGGATGACGTAATCAGCCTGGTCAAACCGTAGCGGGACAGGCGATGCCGGATCAGGTCGTAGCTGTCATTCCGGGCGATCTTTTCCCGGGGGGGCCTGAAGGAATCACGGCCGCCACCTATCAGTGCGTCATGCCGTCGGCCGAAAAGTGTGGATACTCCTGGGTTATCACGAATTTAGCCCATTTCCCGATGTGGCCGTACTGCAGGTGGCATTTCTGGCAGAGTATGACGCAGTTATGCAGCGAGGTATCCCCTCCCAGTTCAGCCGGCTTCTTCCGGTGTGCGTAGCTGGAATCGACTGCTATCTCATCGCCGCAGTGGGCGCATAACCTTTTCTGCCGTATAAAGGCCTTGTCTTTGGTATCCTGATCGAATTCCTTGGGACTCATCTTTCAAGTCTATCTTAAATTGTCCGGATTTCTAAATCAATCTAATTTAAGCATAACCACCGGCCCATTTCAATCCGGCTGGTCTATCTCGCTTTTGACAGCCCGTATTATATCTGGCAACTTCGCCTCGATTATAGGGGAAAGGTGTAGGCCGTGAGATGTATCCGAGGGCTGTATGCCGATCACGGTTACCCGGGGCTGCTTTCGCCCGAGCTGTTTGAGAAGCTTCAGGCTATCGAGTACACCCATGCCGTGCAGGGAAGTTGCCGTGTCGCTCTCTATATTCTCTTCGTGCAGCTCAAGGAGGTAAATATCGCCCGGGCGCCCTCCTCCCCTCAGCGCGTCAATAATAATAACCCTGTCAACATCGCCGTCCAGTAGAGATATGAGGTCCGGGCTGGTGCCTCCATCGATGAGGCGGATGCCGCTGTATTCATCCTTCAGCCGCATCTGCATAACGGTGCGGATTCCGATGCCGTCATCGCTGCAGAGCAGGTTGCCTATGCCAAGTACCATCACGCCCGGCTTATTCATATATTGCTCAACATATGCGGGGCAGTATCTCCCCCACCGGCATATCCACGATGCGCGACGCGCCTATGATGGTCTTCATCACCACCCTGCCCCTGTGCTCGCCGGTTACTTCACCGATGACCGCTGCCTGCCGGGCGTATTTATTCTTCTGCATGGCTGCCAGCACCTTGCCGGCGTCGGCTTCGGCCACCGTGGCGACCAGCTTGCCCTCATTGGCTATGTAGAGGGGGTCGAGCCCCAGCAGCTCGCAGGCCCCGCGTACGCCGTCGTGAACGGGGATTTTGTTCTCTTCGATGACGATGCCGGCATCCGATTGTTTGGCGAATTCGTTGAGGGTGGCGGCCAGGCCTCCCCTGGTCGGATCGCGCAGGCTGTGTATATTTTTGCTGGCGGAAAGCATGGACGATACCAGATGGTTGAGGGGAGCGCAGTCGCTGGCTACAGGGAGCGAAAGGTGAAGGCCTTCGCGCCGGCTCATCACCGCCATTCCGTGCTCGCCTATGCCCCCGCTCAGGATCAATTTGTCGCCCGGCCTGGCGTTGGAGCCGGATATATCGGCGTCGCCTTCGATCAGGCCGATCCCCGATGTATTGATGAACAGGCGGTCCGCTTTGCCGCGCTCGACAACCTTGGTGTCGCCTGTGACAATCTGGACGCCCGCCTCGGCCGCGGTATCCTTCACCGATATCATGATACGCTCAAGGTCATCGATATCCAGCCCCTCTTCGATTATCAGGGCCAGGCTAATATAAACGGGCCTTGCCCCGCTCATGGATAAATCGTTGACCGTGCCGCAGACGGCCAGCCTGCCGATATCCCCTCCCGGGAAGAAAACGGGATTGACCACGTAGCTGTCGGTGGTGAATGCCAGCCTGCCGGACAGCTCCAGCACCGCCGAATCATCCATTCGTGCCAGCACCGGGTTCATAATGGGCGGCGCCAGCACCTTTGAAATGAGGTCGTGGCTCAACTTGCTGCCACTGCCGTGAGCAAGCAAAATCCTCTTACCCATTGAATGCTCCATACTGATAATAGGCGGCGCAGCTTCCCTCGGAGGATACCATGCAGGGCCCCACCGGGTTTTCCGGGTTGCATGCCTTGCCGAACAGGCCGCAATCGCTCGGCCTGATTACGCCCCGCAATATTTCCCCGCAGCGGCAACCCGCATGCTCTTTCACGGGGGGCAGTTCAACATCGAACCTGAGCGCAGCATCGTAGCGGTCGTATTTATCCTTCAGCTCGAATCCGCTCAGGGGGATATCGCCTATGCCGCGCCAGCAGGCGTCCACGGGATCGAAAACACCACTCATCAGCTCCTGTGCCCTGATGTTGCCTTCAGGCCTGACGCCGCGTGTGTATGCGATGTCGACACGGGCGATTCCATCTTCGATCTGCTTAACCAGCATCTCAACCGCCTGCAGGATATCGACCGGCTCGAAGCCGGCGACAACGCACGCCACGCCGTAATCCCTGGCATATACCTGGTATGGGCTGGTCCCGATAATGGTGCTGACATGCCCGGGGCAGATGATGCCGTTAAGGCGGACTTCGCCCAGTTCGAGCAGTGCGCGCATGGCAGGCGGAGTCATTTTGAGGTTGCAGAGGATGTAGAAGTTATTGATCTTCTCCCTTTCCGCCTGCAGTATGGCTGAGGCTACCGTAGGCGCCGTTGTCTCGAAACCCACCGCCAGGAAGATCACCGGTCTGCCGGGATTGTCGCGCGCCGTCTGCAGGGCGTCCTGGGTGGAGTACACGATGCGGATATCGCCGCCTGCCGCGCGGGCCTGCTGAAGGCTGGAATAGCTGCCCGGCACCTTGAGCATATCGCCGAATGTTGTGATTATTGCGCCGGGAGACAGGGAGAGCGCGATGGCCCTGTCGATATCGCGGTTGGCCGTAACGCATACGGGGCAGCCCGGACCCGAAAGCATTTCGATATGGGGCGGCAGCAACTGCCTGATACCGTTGCGCATTATGGCGACGGTGTGCCCGCCGCAGAACTCCATGAGACGTGCCGGCCTGGTGGAGATCTGTGCAATTTTATCGGCCAGTTTGCGTGCCAGGCCCGGATCGCGGAACTCGTCGATAAATTTCATCAGGCCAATTGTACTTGAACCAAATGGACGGGTACAAACGACCTCACGCAGCCCCGGCCGCCGCAGGACACCCGTCTCAGCGCCAGTCTGCCAGGCCTGTGTCGGTGCACTCACTGCGCGTGACACGGGTCTGATTGCTGCCGTCGGCGTTCATGATATAGATTTCCCCGTTATCGTTGACGCAGTCACGCTTGGAATAAAAGACGATTCTGCTGCCGTCCGGGGACCATGCGGGATACTTGTTATCGACCAGGCCGGAGGTCAGGCGGGTGCGCCCGCTGCCGTCCGGGTACATGACATAAACCTCGAAATTGCCGTTTTCATTGGACTGGAAGGCAATTTGGTTTCCATCGGGCGACCAGGTGGGGTATGTATCGACCTGGGGTTTATCAGTGATCCTTGTCTGGTTGCTGCCGTCGGCGCGCATAACATATATATCCGCATTGCCGTCACGGTCGCTTTGAAAAGCTATTCTGTTTCCGTCGGGCGACCAGCTGGGGGCGGCGTCGTTGAAGGAATTGTTGGTCAGCCTTATTTGATTAGTGCCGTCCGCGTTCATTACATATAGCTGGTCACTGCCGTCGCGGTTGGATGAAAAGGCGATTTTTTTACTGTCGGGCGACCACGCGGGGAATGCATCGTCGGCATCGGTATTTGTCAGACGCGTCTGGTTGCTGCCGTCCGCATCGATGCAATAGATGTGCCAGTAGCCGTCCATGTCTGTGAAAAAGGCCACTTTTTTACCGTCGGGCGACCAGCGCGGGAAGCGTTCGCCTCCGGTCTTGTTTTTAGTCAGGCTTTTCCAGTTGGTTCCGTCTTCATTGGCGGTGTACATCTGCGGGCCGCCGTCGTCATTCGTTCCCGATATGAATACCAGCTTGTGCAGGTAGACCGGCGTGCCGGTCTGCGGTTTGGCCGCGGGTAACTCAGCTTCAGTCGAGGCATTGTCCGCCGGCGGGGTCGCTATGGTCGTCTGCTTGGGTATGTTCGATGGAGCCTGCTCGGGCACCGACGCCGGCGACGTGGAGCAGCCCGGGCCGGTTATGCCCAGGATTATCACGATTAAAGCTGCTGCTGCTGCAAGCCTGTTGAGTTTCATGGCGTTTCCTCCTCACGAAATAAGAGCGGTGTGTTTCGGGCCCGGCTTATGCCGGTTTACTTGAGGTCGGCGCCGTCGCCGGCGGCAACCAGGCGTTCCAGAATTTCCAGCGTCTCCCTGGCTTCGTCCTCGTCCAGCACATTGATGGCATATCCCGTATGCAGCAGGACGTAGTCGCCGATGCGCGCTTCCGGCGTCAGGGCGATACTGACCTTGCGGCTGACGCCCCCGATATCGACATCGGCCTGGTCGCCTTCAATACGGGTTATTCTTACCGGAACGGCGAGGCACATTTGATAAAAGTATAACCCAAGGCCAATGGGCTAACAAATCCGATTTGCCAGCACCGCGGCAAAAACCGGATAATATCCGGTTTGATTATCAGACTGTTAAAGGAGGAATCATGACCGGAGCACTGTCGGGAGTCCGCGTGGTGGACTTCAGCCGCATGTATGCGGGCCCATACTGTTCTATGATCCTGAGGGAGCTGGGTGCGGAGGTCATAAAAATCGAGTTCAGGGAGAGTGGTGATGCATGCAGGACCATCCCGCCCATAACAGAGGGGGGTGAAGGGTATATATTTTCGATCCTTAATCGCGGCAAGAAGAGCATAACACTGGAAATGAGGGATGAGGAGGGGCAGAGGATAGCGAGGGAGCTGATAAAGAGAAGCGATGTGTTGCTGGAGAATTTCACGCCCGGGGTGATGGACAGGCTGAACCTGGGTTGGAAGGATGTCAGCGAGCTGAATCCCCGCATTGTCTACGCGTCGCTTTCCGGCTTCGGGCAGACCGGTCCCAACGCCGGCAGGGCGGCTTACGATACGGTTGCACAGGCCATGGGCGGCCTTATGAGCGTTACCGGCTTCCCGGAGAACCCGCCCACCAAGTGCGGGCCGGCCATAGCCGATCTCTCCGGCGGCGCCTATACGGTTATCGCCATCCTGGCGGCGCTCCAGCATCGCAATTCCAGCGGCCGGGGCCAGCGGGTAGACGTGTCGCTGCAGGATTGCATATGGCTCATGACAGCAGTAGAGACCCTTGCGCCCTACGTGCTGAGCGGCCATTCAGCGGGTAGGATCGGCAATATGCACCCCAGTATTGTGCCGTGGAACAACTACCGTGCTAAGGACGGATATATCGTCCTCTGCGTCGTGACCATAGGCCAGTGGCAGAAGCTGGCGGAGGTAATAGGCAGGACCGACCTGATTGAAGATCCCGATACACTGTCCCTGGCCTCGCGGGCAGAGCGAAGAGAGGAGCTGGATATGATTGTGGCAGACTGGGTTAAAGGCCGCACCGTGGCCGATATACAGAAGATCATGGACGAGGCGTCGCTGCCCTGCGCGCCCGTCATGGACACGGAGAGGCTCATCAACGATCCGCATATAGGCAGTCGCCAGATGGTGGTGGATGTGGAGCAGATGATTTCCGGGCCTCTCAAGATGCCCGGCACTGTTTTCAAGCTGTCGGCCACGCCGGGCGACCCCTCGGAGCCTGCGCCGTTTCTGGGCGAACACAACACCGAGATATATGGTGGTTTGCTCGGCTACAGCGAGGCGAAGATCGAGGAGCTGATAGGGCAAGGCATCATATAGCTTGCTTTCCAAAGGCAGCCGCGCTAATGCTGTGTTAGCGATCTGCCGGCTATGACCGCCTGTCCCAGCGAAATGCCCCCATCGTTGGCAGGCACGTTTTTATGCGTGAGTATCTGAAATCCGCTCTGCCTGAGGATGGAAGCCACCTTCCCCAGCAGCAGGCGGTTCTGGAAGCAGCCTCCGCTGAGCGCCACCGTATCCAGCCCGGACTTGGCCTTTATCTTGAGGCAGACATCGCGTGTCATGGATGCAACGGTGTTGTGAAACCTCATGCTGATGGTGGATGCCCTGCATCCCTTCAGTATGTCGTCGGCCACGGCGGCGATCAGCTCATGCAAAAGTATGATCGTGTAGTCCTCGTCTCCCGCCAGGGAGAACGGATAATTGCCCCGTTCGTCCGATGCATCATAGGCCCGCATCTCCAGCTCGATGGCCGCCTGCGCTTCGTAATCGATGGTGGAGCGGACATCGGCCATGGCCGATACGGCATCGAAGAGCCTGCCCATGCTGGAGGTCAGCGGTGAGTTGAGCCCGGTTTCCACCTGCCTGCTCACAAACTCTATCTCGTCTTTGCCGGTGTTGTTGAGGAATCCCATCCTGCTGTCGAAGGTATTGCTGCCCAGCAGCGCCAGCATATAGCCCAGTGCCGTGCGGTAGGGCTTTTTTATGGCGGCTGAGCCTCCGGGCAGGGGAAGGTATTCGAGCTGGCCCGCACGCTTGAAGACCCCCACATCCGCCACCATGAATTCGCTGCCCCAGATTTTGCCGTCGGTCCCGTAGCCGGTGCCGTCGAAAGCCACTCCGATGACGGGCTCTTCGAAGCCGTTATCGGCAAGGCAGGAAGCTATGTGCGCGTGGTGGTGCTGCACCGGGACCGTCCGCAGGCTGTGCTTTTCCGCCTCTTCCAGGGCGTATTTTGTGGGCAGGTACTCGGGATGCATATCATGGGCCATAGCCTCCGGTTTTATGCGGAAAAGATGCTTGTATAGTTCAACCGTGCGAACGTAGTGGTCGAGTGTTTCAATGTTCTCCATGTCGCCGATATGCTGGCTGACGAAAGCGTGTTTGCCGCTGGTCAGGCAGAAGGTGTTTTTCTCCTCGGCGCCGCAGGCCAGTAATTGGGGCGCGCTGCTGCTCAGATGAATCGGATAAGGCGCATAGCCCCTGGCCCGGCGGATAAGCTGGGGCATGCCGTCGACCAACATGGCAACACTGTCGTCGTAGGTCGAATGGATGTCCCGGTTGTGCAGCAGGAAATAATCGGCGATCTTCCCCAGCCTTTGCAGCGCCTCGTTGTTCTGTCCGGCGATGGGTTCTTCGCTGATGTTTCCGCTGGTCATGACCAGCGGAAGTCCTGTTGCTCGCATGATAAGGTGGTGCAGGGGGGTGTAGGGAATCATTACCCCGAGGTATTTAAGCCCGGGCGCTATCTGGCTGCATATGGTTGAGCTTTCTTTCCAGCGCAGCAACACAATGGGCGCCTGGGGAGAGGAGACCATCCTCTCCTCTTCGGTGGTCAGGCTACAGTGTTTTCCAACCTCCGCTATATCCTTGAGCATCACGGCGAAAGGCTTGGACGGGCGGCGCTTCCTCTGACGCAGCCTGTTAACCGCGTCAGCGTCCTCGGCATTGCAGGCCAGTAAAAAGCCCCCCAGGCCCTTGATGGCCACAATCCGGCCTTCGCGAAGCAAATCCGACGTTTTTTCGATGATGTCCGCGCAGTCTACTGTGTGTCCCAGGCTGTCCGTAAGCTGGAGCTGCGGCCCGCAGGCCGGGCAGGCATTGGGCTGGGCATGGAAACGGCGATCCAGGGGGTCGGTGTATTCCTTTTGACACTCACTGCACATTTTGAACGAGGACATGGTGGTGAGCGGCCTGTCGTAAGGGATGTCTTTAATGATGGTGAAGCGGGGTCCGCAATTGGTGCAGTTGGTGAAGGGGT
>CAZDXZ010000014.1:0-25576 GCA_964509615.1 uncultured Dehalococcoidales bacterium | reverse complement strand
GTGCTGAGCGATATGTGGGCCTTTCGCCGCTGGTGGCTGGGTCGGCGCTACACCGCCGAGCAGTATATTGGCATGCAGACCGAGTTTATACTGCACGGATTGTATAACGGCAAACTGTAAAAAGAATCCTGCAAGGAGGTGTATAGGATACAACAGAGTCAGTAACGGATTGTTGACGGATTCTTATGAACAATTAATTTAGGAGGTTGAACTTGGCTGAACAAAAACCCCAAATAATGAAAAGGACCATAGGATTGTTCGAGGCCGTTGCCATGATCACTGGACTGGTGGTGGGCGCCTCGATCTTCGTCCTGGTTCCCACCATGGCCGGCATGACCGGCCCCAGCGTCTACCTGGCATATGCCGCAGCGGCTATTCCCGCGCTGTTTGTAGTTCTTTACGAGATCCAGTTAACAGGCACGCTGCCGGTGACCGGCGCCAACTTCGTTACGGTTACGCGTGTGCTTAATCCTTTCTGGGGCGCCATAATTTCTTTTGCCGCCGTGCTGGCCATCCTGTCATCCAACATTCTGGTGGCGGTAGGCTTTTCGCAGTATGTAATAGCATTTATCCAGTCTTTCAATCCAGCTTTCACACTGCATCCCTGGATACTCCCCATCGCCATCGTTACATTTTTCGCGCTGATCAATTTCCTCGGTGTTTCTATAGCTGCCTGGATACAGATGGTGTTGTTCCTGGCATTTATCGCAGGCATGATCATCTTTGGCATCGTCGGCACGGCCAATATGAATCCGGTTAACCTGGCGCCGCTCTTCCCCAACGGCATCATGATGTTCCTGGTTGTCACGGTCCTGGCCTGCTTCTCCTGGGCCGGACTGGTGGCGCTGGCCGATATCGGCGGCGAGGTCAAGAATCCGCGGCGCAATCTTCCCCTGGCCCTGATCATCGCCTTCGTTATCATCCTGATTCTCTACACCTGGCAGCCGTTCGCGCTGGTCGCCTCCATGGGCTGGCAGGAAGCTGCTAAAGCGGGCGCTCCGGCCATTATGCTGGATGCGGCAAACCTGCTGCCAGGCTGGGGCATGTGGATCATCTTCATTGCTGCCATGGGTGCCATACTCACCACCATCAATGCTCTGACCATGTCCGCAGCACGGGACCTGGTAGCCTGGGCGCGCGACGGTATGATGCCCAGAGGTGCGGCTCACATCAATAAAAAGTTCAATACGCCGGATGTGGCCATACTGATAGTCTTGATCATCGAAATACTGGGAATACTCGTCTCAGCAACCATCGACAAGTACGCGCTGGCAGCTGTGCTGGCCCTCATGCTTATACAGATAGTATCGGCCTATTGCATCCTGCGCATACCCAATAAGCTGCCCGACCTGTACAAGAAGTCTATATTCAAGTTCAACGGATTCTGGCGATGGTTCACATTTTTGGGAACCATCATTACCTCCGGTTTCGTTCTGTTAATGGGTATCCTGCTCGATACCATGGACAAAGATGGCAATCCGACGCTTATACCCTGGACAGTGATTGTATTCATCGGAGTTCTGGTAGTAGGTGTCATTTATTATCTCGCCCGCAATGCTTATCTTAAGGGCAAGGGTGAGGACCTCAAGGCCAATCTGCAGAAGGTGGCCGATGCCACGCTGGCTGAGGCTGAAGAGAAACTGTCGATATCTTAAAACGTTCCTACTGGTCAATATCCGGTAAATAAACACGCATGCTATCGGGACCCGGAAAATCCGCCATGCGGATGATCCGGGCCCCGGAAGCAACACTTATTTAAATCGAATATTCGGCCCGGACGCTTCGGCCAGCCCATATGCCGGGCAGGACATATTGAAAATTTATTATTCAGAGGAGGGTTATCATGGCATCAGCGCTGAACGGTGTTAAGGTGGTGGAGCTTTCCACATGGTTCGCCGGTCCCACCTGCGGGATGTGGATGGGCGAGCACGGCGCCGACGTTGTACGTGTGGAGCCGGTTGAGGGAGATCCGTTGAGGGCAATGTTTTCATCCGGTGTGCTGCCGGCGGAGCTGGATATCGGGTTTAACTGGATGTGGGAGATGGCCAACCGCAGCAAACGCTGCATCACTCTCGACCTCAAACAGGAAGAGAGCCGCAAAATC
This sequence comes from uncultured Dehalococcoidales bacterium, assembly GCA_964509615.1. GTDB lineage: Bacteria > Chloroflexota > Dehalococcoidia > GIF9 > UBA5629 > CAIMUM01. The sequence goes on along the minus strand of CAZDXZ010000014.1, from coordinate 23,472 downwards.
ATGCACAAGATGGTGGAGCAGGCCGACGTTTTCCTGGCCAACCTGCGGCCCTCGACGCTCAAGCGGGCCAGGATGGACTACGACACGCTCAGCAAGCTGAATCCCCGCCTGGTCTACTGCAACATCACCGGGTATGGCTCGAAGGGCCCGGGCGCAGACTGGCAGGCATTCGATGAAACAGCCTTCTGGACCCGTTCCGGCATCATGTCGACCATGGGTGAGCCGGGCACACCGGCCGTGCCGCTGCGGGGCGCGATGGGCGATAATACGACCGGCGTCTTTGCACTGGGCGCAATTTCATTGGCTCTTTACTCCAGGGAGAAGACCGGCAAAGGCCAGCTGGTTGAGCTTTCACTGTACGGCAACGGCATGTGGATCGCGGGCATAGACGTGCAGGGCGCTCTGGTATATAACATGGAGCTCGGCAGGCAGTCGCGGTTCACGGTGGGCAATCCGTTGTACAACACCTATTCCGCCAAAGACGACAAATGGTTCATGTTCCAGATGCTTCAGACCGACCGCTTCTGGCCGGGCGTATGTAAAAGCGTGGGCCGTGAGGACTGGATGACCAAGTATCCCACCCACGCCGACAGGTGCAAGGCCAGCGCCGAATTGATCAAGCTGCTGGATGCCGAGTTTGCCAAGCACCCGCGCGAGTATTTCGCTCCCAAATTCGATGAGAACGGCCTGATCTGGGCGCCGGCGCAGACACCCACGGAAGTGATTAAAGATCCCGTGGCACTGGAAAACGGCTATGTCATAGAGTATGAGCACTTCAACTACGGCAAGGTGAAGGGCATACGCTGCCCCATCCAGCTCAAGGGCACACCCGAACGCACTCCTTTCGGCGCGCCCGAGTTCGGCCAGCACACCGAAGAGGTGCTGCTGGAGCTCGGCTATAGCTGGGAGGATATCGGCAAATTCAAGAAAAAAAAGGTCATATTGTAGCAGTACTGAACGTAGGGGCGGGTCTTCGGACCCGCCCGATAGCGGGCGCACCTGAAGGTACGCCCCTGCAATAGTACTGAGATAAATCCGGTCCGGCCGTCTTATGGCAAGGAGAAAACGATGTCGATTCTTATTTATGAGAAGAAAGACCATATCGCTTATATAACGCTTAACCGTCCTGAGAAGCTGAATACCATGAGCGTGGAACTTAGCCGCCATCTGATCAAAGCTCTGCACGATTTCGACGCCGATGACAACCTGTATGTCGGCATAGTCACAGGGGCCGGCCAGAGATCGTTCTGCGCGGGGGCCGACCTGACCGACCCTGAACACATCGATGCGGGCGCAAACTGGGAGGCCGACTACGACTGGCAGCTGGCCGGTATAAAGAAACCGCTCATCGCCGCCGTTAACGGTTACTGTCTGGGCGCGGGATTCACGCTGGCATTGTGCTGCGATATAAGAATAGCCTCCGAGACGGCCTCGCTGGGCACGCCTGACCAGAAGCTGAATACGGTTGACGCCTACGCCTCTATCATGCTTTCCCGCATGATCCCGGCCTCCACGGCCATGGAGGTGTTGATGACGGGCGACAGGCTAAGCGCGCAGGAGGCCTACCGCGTCGGCCTGGTCAGCCGGCTGGTACCGCCTGACGAGCTGATACCTGCCGCCACGGCCCTGGCCACCAAGATTTGCGGCAACGGGCCGGCCGCCCTGTGTGCCTGCAAGGATATCAACAGGAGGGCCCGCTATATGTCGCTGGAAGATAGTCTGGCCCTGTTTAAAGCCGTCACCGTGCCAATCCTGAAGATGGATGATACCAGGGAGGGCATCACCGCCTTTTTTGAGAAAAGGCCGCCGGTCTGGAAACTCAAATGATGAATTAGGAGAGGTAATAATGGCATACGAGACTGTGATCTATGAAAAGGCCGATGGCATAGCGGTCATCAAGCTCAACCGGCCCAGGGTGCTGAATGCCATCAATGTGCAGCTGACCAGAGATTTTCACCAGGCCCTGGCCGAGGCGGCGCTCGACACCGAGATAAAAGGCGTCATCATCAAGGGCGAGGGGCGGGCCTTCTGCGCCGGCGACGACCTTTCCGAGAGCCCTCTGGGCATGCCGGTGGAGGACATTCTGCGCCATGTGGAGGTCCTGCAGGACACGACCCGTCTGATGCTGAATATGGAGAAGCCGGTCATGGCCGCCGTGCACGGCTATGCCCTGGGTGCAGGCTGCGAATGGGCCATGAGCGCCGACATACGCGTTGCGGCCGAGGGAGCCAAATTCGGCTTCCCGGAAACCAACGTTGGCGCCGGTATAACCAACTGCGGCACCAAGCTGCTGCCTCTGCTGATCGGTATCGGCAGGGCCAAGTGGATGGCCTTCACCAACGAGCGCATCGACGCCAAAACGGCCGAACAGTGGGGTCTGGTCAATTTCGTGGTGCCGCCGGACAAGCTCGATGAAACGGTTCTGAATATGCTCAAGAAGATAATCGCCAATTCATCGCTTTCCATCAAGCTCACCAAGAAGCAGATGAACTACGGTGTCTACCAGGATTATGAGCAGCAGTTTGAACTGGAAGCCCACGATGTGGTGCTGTGCATAACAGGAATTGAAGCTTCCATGCGGGCCAAGGCGGCGCTCGATAAGACCAAGAATAAGTAATAAAGAGAGGAGCGTAGCTGTGATAATAGATTTTCGCGTGACCGTGCCCATCAGGGAATGGGTTGATGATGTCGAGGAGGCTAAAAAGCTGTTCCTCAACAGCTTTATGCGGGGATATGCCGAGTCTGCATACGAAGTTTCCGCCATGTACGATGTGACTGCCGACACTATGGTCAAGGCCATGGACGCCGCAGGTATCACATACGGCGTGCTACAGGCTGAGTGGGCGCTGGGAGATTACAGAAAACTCAACGACGCCACATATAAAATAGCCAAAAAATATCCCAAGAAATTCCCGCGCTATTATCTGACGGTTAATGCGCTGGAAGATGACGATATGGTTAAAGTTGTCGAGCGCGAGGTAAAGGAGCGCGGCTTCAGCGGCGTCAATTTCCAGACCTGGGCTCAGCGCATGTACCCCAACGATAAACGGCTTTACCCTGTTTATGCCAAGTGCCAGGAGCTGGGCATACCTGTGACAATCCACTCTTCCATCAACTTCACCATCGACCGCAGCATCGACTTCAGCCGCCCCGTATATATCGATCACATAGCATGTGATTTTCCCGATCTGAAGATCGTGGCCAACCACGGCGGCTGGCCCTGGGTCAATGAGCTGGTGGCCGTGGCCTGGAAACACAAGAATGTATACATAGAAATCGGAGCAGTGGCACCCAAGTACATCGGCACTCCCGGCACCGGCTGGGAGCCTTTGATGGTATATGGCAACAGCCTGTTGCAGGACCGTGTGCTGTTCGCCACGGACGACATGGTGCCCTGGCAGCGCTGTGTGGATGAACTTAAGGCCCTTCCTCTCAAAGACAAGGTCAAGGAGAAATGGCTGGGACTTAATGCAGCCAGGTTACTGGGGCTGTAAAAGAAAAACGGCAGATGGAGGTTGCAGCAGATGAAAAAGCAGCATAAGAGGGCAATACTCTGGAGCATCCTGGGTGTTTTAGCGGTAGTAATCATCATACTGGCCGCCTGTATCGTTGACCTGACCAGTTTCCCCGGTAATATGCGGGAAACGGACTACTCAAAACAGGTTAAAACTGATGGTCTGAAATCCACCTTCCATCAGGGAGTCATTTACCGTTATCCCGGCATCGTGCCGATGATGGAGGTTCAGGGCGATTACTATGAGATGGGACTGCAGTATGGAGCTTTGCTGCGGCCGGAGATCAAAAGCGGCATGGCTGCCATGGAGAAAATATTGAAGTGGAATGCCGATGAGATGGGAGTTCCCTACCCGGCGCTGGTGGGCATCATTAAATACCAGGCCCGTCAAATGGCAGGCGCATTGCCCCAGAGATATCAGGACGAGATGAGGGGCGTTGCCGACGGCTCCGGTCTGCCCTATGACACGGTCATCTCCTGCTGCCTCTTTTATGACGTCGGCATGGCCATGGATTGCACGGGTGTCTTGATGAGGGGAAAAGACGGCACCATCATCCAGGGGCGTAATAACGATACAGCGGGCTTCGGCGGTGAGGAACTGGCCAAAATGACCGTTGTGGTGCGGTACAGTGCCCCCGGCAAGCATGTTGTCACGCATATGGACCAGCCCCTCTATATGGGCGTGGAAACGGGCTATAATGATCAGGGTCTGAGTTTCGGCGAAGAGACGCTGCGTATAAAAAAGCCCAACCCGAACGGATACAGCCTGCCCTATCTGATACGCATGATTATGGAGGACTGCTCATCCCTGGACGACATTTATCCATATTTCGATAAATACCCGACCATAGCGGCCTACGGCTGCGTGTGGAGCGACCTGGATGCCGGGCGGGGTGCTGTGGTGGAGCTCACCCCCACCGCCTGGGCTAAAAATGAGCTGACAGGCCCCATTTTGTGGAATTTTAACCGCATCTACGACCCCAAATTGGCCGACCAGCAGAGACCATCGCGCAGCATAAATAACATTAACATTGACCGCGAAGCTGTGGCCTCCGTATTCCCGGCCAGAGATATCTACACGATTGATGATGTAGCGGCCTTCGTTCGCGCCCAGACAGGGCCGGACGGCTCCGACTACTCATGGTGCGGCACCAAGCTGCCGGTGTGCAACTGGATGGCCTCGCAGATGATGATTTTCACAACCGGGACCGATGGATTTTATATGGCTGTCGGACCCTACTATGCGGCGCGCCAGAATATCTATCATTTTTTCAACGATTTCTCCCGCAAACCCGAGCTTTTCATGCCGGCCGTGCCGATTAAACCGGTGGTAGAGAAAGCGGCGCAGATCGAAAACCGGCTGATCAGTAAAGAAGGGAAGCTCCGGGCCTTCATCGACCTGGCTGCTGAATTCAGTGGGGATGCTAATGCTCAATTCATGGTCGCCTATAAAGCCTTCAGGCTTTCCCGCATGGATATTTTCCCCTCCTATGCCCGCAAGGCTTACTCCATGGACCCGGGCAACCCTGAATACCAGATGTATGCGGGCATGGCATACTACCGCGGCAAGGACATGGAAAAAGCGGTGGACCTGCTGGATGCGGTGACCGCCCGCTATCCCGAGCAGGACCTGATCAGGCTTACGGTGCTGGAGAGGGCCAGCGTGTCTGCCGCCCCGCAAAAAACATCAACATATGCATGGCAGAAGCAGGCCCTGATCGATAAGTACGGGGCACAGGCCTATTATGATGCTGCGATACTGCCGCTGGTTGATGCGCTGGGCCGCTCTAAATAACATAATCGCACACAATTAATAGTCTTGTATTTACCGCGCGCGGCGGATCCGCCGCGCGCTCTCTTCCTAAAGCGATATAATTCGCTTTGTTCGTTTCCTGCTACACCATTAAATGCTCGCCTGCCCCATGTTTTTAGTATAAAGTAGTATCATATCTGTTTGTATATATCGATAATGTGTATATCGATATTGACATGTATCGTGTTAAAGTGTTATTATCCTGTGTAATTTTGTACGGCCGGGGCCGTTCAGGATGTCATCCGGAATTAATTATTAATCGGGAGGTTAAGATGGCAGAGGCAAAGAGACGTTCCTTTACGGAGAGCGAACTGAAGGAGATGGGGGAGGAGACGTATAAACTGGTCCAGCAGGCGATCGATGCCGGGGACCTGGAGAAGGCCAAAAAGCTGAACCGCAGAATGTACCGGGAATTCATGTCGCAGCATGACAACTATCTCAACTGGGTTACCTCGCTGCTGACATTTATTCAGCACCGCCTTGGAGATGAGGCCGTCTATGAGTCCATTTACACTGCCTTTGAGGCGCTGGGGGCCCTTGCCGATGCATACCGCGGACAGGACCCCGGAAAACAGGCAGCCATGCTGGCGGCGGGATTCAGGGGGCACCTGACCTCGGCGGTTATCGAGGAAGACGATGAAAAATTTACGGTTATGATGGCGCCCTGTGGCAGCGGCGGGAGATTAATAGCCAATAACTGCTATGAACCGGCAGGTAAAATGGCAAAAGTGAAGAAGCCGCACAAAATGTCTTTCGATAAGCCGGATTTCCCCATTTACTGCGCTCACTGCGCCCTTCAGGATATTGTCCCCATGGAAAAGACCGGCTATCCCATCTGGGTTATCGATCCTCCCGATAAGGTCGGCCAGTCGCCCTGCAAATACTACATCTATAAGGATCCGGATAACATACCGGCCCGCTTTTATGAGAGATACGGACTGAAGAAGCCGCCGGTTAAGTCGAAAAAATAGCAATTATTGAATTTATCACGAGTTGATTACAGGGAGGGTGAAACATGACTTTCGCGCTTGAAGGTGTCAGGGTACTGGATCTTTGCCGCGGCTATCCGCCGGCCTTTGCCACAATGCACCTGGCGGACTTCGGCGCCGACGTAATCAAGGTCGACCCTGTCGGCTATACTTCAGCCCTGCCGGGCGGAAATGAGGAAGATAAGATCAGCGCGTACACGTTCATCGACCGCAATAAGCGCAGCATCAAGCTGAATATGCGTTCCGACGCCGGCCGCGAGCTGCTCTTTAAGCTGGCCAAGCATGTAGATATCCTGATCGAAAATTCCCGGCCGGGGACCATGGAGCGTCTGGGCATCGGCTATGCCACTTTGAAGGAGGTCAATCCGCGGCTGATTTACTGTCAGGTCAGCGGCTACGGGCAGACCGGACCCTACAAGGACATTGTGGGGCACGATGCCAACTTTATGGCCATTGCCGGTACGCTCAGCATGATCGGCCCCGCGGACGGCCCGCCGTGCTGGCCGAGCAACATCATCGCCGACTTTGCCGGCGCCGGGCTGCACCCTTTGATCGGTGTGCTGATTGCCTATATAGCGCGGGAAAGGACAGGTAAAGGCCAGCTGGTGGACATCAGCTACACGGATGCTGTTTTCTCACTGACCTCGTTCGATGTCACGATGCACCTGGTCACGGGAGAGAAGCGGCGCAGGAGCAAAACGCCGCAGACCGGCGGAGACCCGTGCTGCTCGACCTACTTAACCAGGGACAGCGAGTATATAACCATACAGTTCATCGAGCCCCAGTTCTGGAAAAACTTCTGCGAGGACATCGGGAAACCGGAGCTTACCGCGCGCCAGTGGTCTTTTACTGACGCGGACAAGCAGGAGATGTTCGGCATTATGAGGCAGATTTTCCTGACCAGGACTCGGGACGAATGGTGGGAGTGGGCCAGGCAAAGGCAGGTCATGCTGGCGCCGGTCAGATACATCGAAGAGGCCGTTAATGATCCCCAGCTGAAAAGCAGGGAGATGATTATGGAAAAAGAACATCCCACACTGGGAAAAATAAAGCAGCTGGGCAATCCGCTCAAGCTGTCGGACACTCCGCCCTCATTCCGCATGTACTGTCCCAAACCCGGCCAGCATACCGATGAAATACTGGCTGAGCTGAAATTCAGCAAACAGCAGGTTGCTGATTTAAAGCAGCAGGGGGTGGTGCAGTAAACGAAACAGACATGTTTTGAAGCTTGCACATTGCGCAGCCGGTCCAACTATTTTGATATTATCGCGAGGAGGTTTTAATGGCGGACAAGCCAGAGAATAACAACAATCAAGAAGAGAAGTTACTTCTCCCCCTGCCCAAATGGAAAATGTGGTACGTCATGGTGGTCCTCTACGTGCTGTATTTTCTGGATTTTGCAACACGCGCGGTTGTCAGCCCCATGTTCCCCATTTTGAAAAAAGACCTGGGACTTTCCGATGCCCAACTGGGCTGGCTTAGCACCATCGTGCTGGCCATGGTCGGTCTGCTTTCCATCCCGCTGTCCTATTTTATCGACCGCTGGCGCCGCGGAAGGATGCTCTCCCTCATGTCGATCGTGTGGAGCATAGCCTCATTCTTCTCGGGCTTAAGCGCCAATTTCGGCCAGCTCCTGGCTACCAGGGGTGTCCTGGGCGTAGGAGAAGCAAGCTTCAACTCGGGCGGCCAATCGCTGATAATGGCCATGTTCAGGAAGGCGCGTCGGGCAACCATCACCGGCATCTGGACCACGGCAACCTCGCTGGGTATGGCATTCGGCATGGTCATAGGCGGGTGGGTCGCGGTCAATATGGGATGGCGCACTGCCTTCATGGTTGTGGCCATACCGGGAATACTGTTCGGCATACTGGCATGGTTCATGCCCGACTACAAGAACAGGCCGAAGGACCAGAACGGATCGGGCGCTGCATCCTCCATGAGCTTCGGAGGGACCATGAAGGCCATACTTACCAATAAAACAGCCGTGACGCTGTTTATATCCTTCGGGCTTCTCTACTATTTCCTTAATACCATAGTCTACTGGCTGCCCACCTACTTCACCCGCTATATGGGCATGGATGTCGCCCAGGCAGGCTCAATGACCGCTGTGGTGATGGTCAGCGCCCTTCTGGCCAGCCCGCTGGGCGGCTGGCTGGGCGACGTTATGTCCAAAAAGAACCCGGCCAATAAAATGCTGCTCAGCTGGATCTGCGTGTGCCTTTCCATCATTACTTATGCCTGCGCGGTCTTTTTCAATGCCTGGCCGCTGTTCTTTGTGGTCACATTCTTCTCCTTTATGTACATACCTGCGCAGCATACCGCCAGCCAGGAGATCGTGCCCTTCTACCTGAGGGCCAGCACCTATGGCGTTTACATCTTCTGCATGTTCTTCCTGGGCGGATTGTGGGGACCTGCCATAACAGGCATCGTTTCCGATGCCTCCAACCTGCAGACCGGTTTCTGGGTAAACGGCGCAGTGGCGCTGGTCGGATCCGTCGGCTACTTCATCACCTACAAGTTCTTCAACAAAGATTACGCTGCCGCCAGGAAACTGGAGGAGGGAGCAACATACGAGTCTGCCTGAGTCCGTAAGTTGAACATGTAGTCGTTTAGAACTAATATACCAGCTATCAGGCATGCAAGGTTGCCTTTGATCTCGTGATACTATGAAAACAGGCGATGGATTATTAACTGCCGGCATCGATGCAGGCGCCAGCAGGATCAAGGTCGCTCTCTTGAAAGGCCGCAGCCTGCTGGGCCACGTGGTCCTGGAAGAGGGCGCGGAAAATATCACGGAGATCTCCACAAAGGCCCTGGCCGATACATGCCGGATAGCTGGTATTTCTATGGGCGATATCCATAAGATCGCCGTTACCGGCATGGCTTATAAGTACGTCCACCTCGAAGGGGAACATGTAAACGAGAGCTCCTGTTTAGCCAGGGGCATAGACTTCTTTATGCCCCTGGCCAGGACCGTTATCGACGTCGGCGCTCAGAAAAGCCTGGCGATAAAATGCAAAGATGGTCTGCCTCTCAAGATCCGTTACAGCGAAAAATGTGCGTCCGGCAGCGGAAGGTTTCTGGATGTCATTGCATCGACCATGGCGATGGACAAAGCCGAACTGAGCAGGCTGGGCCAATCCACGCAAAATTATGTCGAGGTGCAGAGCACGTGCACCATTTTTGCCGAGTCGGAGATTATCACCCTCATCCACTCAGACGCGAAGCCGGCTGAGATCGCGCGCGGCGCGTACAGAGCCCTGGCGAGGCGTCTCTACGGCCTGCTGCTCCAGGTCGGGCTGGAAAACGTTGTCTGCGTCGCGGGCGGGGTGTCTGCTGACGCGTGTTTGCTTGATGAGCTGGCAAAGCTTGCCAAATGCGATATAAAAACGGCCGTGCAATCAGATATTGTCGTGGCCTGCGGAGCTGCCCTGGCCGTTCAATAAAAGGAGATATTAACTGTGCTGCTGGCCGGAATTGATATAGGTTCATCCAGTACCAAGGCGGTCATCATGAATGACCGCAGTATTGTGGCGTCCAGTCTGATACTGACCGGCGCCAGCAGCACAGCCGCTGCTTCCAGCGTAATGGAGCTTGCCCTGGCTGAAAGCGGCGCGTCTATGGGGGATATGGCCTGTATTGTTTCCACCGGATATGGGAGAGTTAATGTCCCCTTCGCCCAAAAAAATGTCACCGAGATATCATGTCACGCCAGGGGCGTGAACTGGTACTTCCCGGGCGTGCGCACCGTGCTGGATATGGGTGGACAGGACTGTAAGGCCATCAAGTGCGATGAAGGCGGAAGGGTGGTGAAGTTTGCGCTCAATGATAAATGCGCCGCGGGTACAGGGAGGTACCTCGAACGATTATCCAAGTATACAAAGGTTCCGCTGGGCGAGATCGGTCCCAGGTCGCTGCAGCCCGTTAACGGTCCGGTAGCAGTGGACAGCTTCTGCGCCGTCTTTGCCGAGAACGACGTTCTGCTGCGTATCCGCGAGGGTTACCAGGTCAACGATATCCTGGCCGGCGCTGTCGATGCCATAGTCGAACGAATCGTCACAATCATTCAAAGGATAGGGGCCGAACCCGAGCTGTCCATCAGCGGGGGCATCGCTAAAAATTCGGGTGTTGTCTCCAGGGTGGAGAAGCGCCTGGGCATGCAGGCGTTGATAGCGGACGAGCCGCAGATAATCGGCGCTATAGGCGCCGCGCTTTTTGCCCGGGACCTGGCCTTGAAGTCCGGCAAGTGACACAAAAAAACGGCCGGAACTCTAACCCTTGATTCTTCTTTCCCAGCGCTCGAACGGTTCCCAGGCATTCAATTGTTCTGGTGAGCGCACAGCCTTCAGCTGCCGTGCCCCGTGCGGGCAGGAGGCGACACAGGCGCCGCAGCCGAAGCACTTCTCCGCATCCGTAACGCTTTTTACCTTGCCCGAGCTGTCCTTGACCAGCGTGACCGCTTTAAACAGGCAGCGCTTGCTGCAGACCCTGCAGCCCTTGCACAGGTCGGGATTGCTCTCGGCAAGGTAGCGGCTCTTGAAGGTGATCTTGGAGAAGGGTATCGAGAAATTGACGCAGTTGCTCATGGCAATGCAGCAACAGGTGCAGCAGTTGCACAGGGTTGCCACCCCGATATCGAGTATGTGGATCAGGCCTCTCTTCTCGCACTGATCGATGATTTTCAGGGCTTCCTCCGAGCTGATGGGTTTGCCCACGCCTCTCCGTATGATATGTTCGGCGGCGCGGCCGAAATTCAGGCAGATGGTGTAATCTTCGCTCAGCTTGCACGGTTCGCCGCCGGCCGCATTGCATTTCCGGCAGGAGCAATCGGTCACAGCTATACGGGCGGCCTTGGCGAACTCGCGCACGTCTTCATGAGGCTGGATGTCTTTGTGTGACTTCAGCGCGCTGATATGGGGCACCACTCTGGCATACTGAACATCGGTCAGGCCGATCATCTTGGCCAGGTCGGGATACATCTCCTTCTTAACGAATTCGTACCAGCTTTTGTAAACCGGCGATGTCCTGGGGTCTATGGCCATGTCTGAAAGCGAGGTCATGAATGCGAAATACGGGTCGCGGGCGAAGCGCAGGCCGCGGCGCGTTGTGGCGTCCTTATAGTTGACCAGCCCTTTACGAAACAGGCTGTCGAGGCAGGCATTGACCTTATCCTGATCGAGCCCGATCTCCTGGGACAGCACCGCCGGTGTCACCTCGTCCGTCTTCTCCAGTATCACCACGCCGATTGCAGCCTCGTCAGGGGTCAGCAGTTTACTGATCAGTGTCTTGTACAAGGCGGAATCAGGGTATCCATGTTTCCTGGCGATGATTTCGTAGCTGTCTTGCCCTGCCATTTTCTGCCTCCTTGGTTATTAAGTCACTCTTCCTGCGGCTGCCGTATTTCCGCGACTTACACCAGGCGCCGCATCGCGCCATTGGGATTGTCCAAGCTCAATATTACACAGTAGGATATCATACAATAATATTAATATCAATATCGATTTAGTTGATATTGACAAATATTCGATCTGCGTGATAAGATTAGCCCGATTCTTCGAGCGTATCTGCGCTCAATACATAAATGGAGGTAGTTGTCATGTCAGGGCCATTAGCAGGGATCAAAATACTGGATGCAGGCGCTTTCACCGTCGGACCTGCTGCGTGCAGCCTTCTGGGATTGATGGGAGCTGAGGCAATCCGTATCGAGCCTCCCACTCTGGACGGCCTTCTCTTTGTGGGGACCATAGCCGGCGGCACGGGCACCAGCTATATCAGCAGCCACTATAACAAGAAGAGCATTCTGCTGGATCTGAGGGATCCCAAGGGAAAAGAGATCGGCACCAAGCTGGTCAAATGGGCCGACGTGCTGGTCAACAACCGTCGGCTGGGCGCTCTGGACCGTATAGGGTTCGGGTATAAAGACCTGGCCAAAATGAATCCTCGAATAATCTATATTGAGAGCACATCTTACGGAACTACCGGTCCCTGGTCAAAATACGCGGCCGCCGACCATTTTGTCCAGGCGGCGTCGGGATTTGCCAGTATAAACGGCAAAGAGGGCGGTGAAGCGGAGATACTGCGCTATGCCACCAATGCCGACTACACGGCAACCCTGATTATTTTGAATGCGGCCATAGCCGGCCTGATCGCTCGCGAGAAGACAGGGAAAGGCCAGAGGATTGATACCTCGCATCTGCAGGGCACCATCGCTGTGCAGACCAGCCGCCTGGCTGAATTCTTTGTATCGGGTAAGAACCCGGCGTTGATGGGCAGCGTAAGCAGCAGGGTAGCGCCCTCCCAGGCTTTCCGGACGCAGGACAACAAGTACATCAACATCAGCGCCGACCGCGAGGAATACTGGGCCAAAATCTGCAAGGCGCTGGAGCTGGATGCGCTGATGGAAGATGCCAGGTTCAGCACCAATGAAAAGCGCATGAAGAACAGGAAGGAGCTGATCCCCTTGATACAGGAGAAGGTCGGCGATAAGCCTGCCTACTGGTGGATGCTGCATTTCGACAGGTGCGGCGTGCCCTGGGGATTTAATTATGATTACGTCGACCTGATCAGGGACCCTCATATCAACGAAAACAAATGGCTTTATGACATGGACAGCAGCTACGGGATGCTCAAAGGCTATCCCGCGCCCTGGGAGTTCAGCAAGACCCCTACGGAGGAAATGACGCCCACGGTCAAATTCGATAAGGACAGAGATGAGATTCTCGAGATGCTGGAAAAATAGTAAATACAAGCGGTCACGAGAATTAGATTAAGGAGAGAATGAAATGACAGAGGTACTGGGCGGTATAAAAGTTATCGATCTTAGCGAGGAGATAAGCGGGCCGCTGTGCTCCATGTATCTAGGCGACATGGGCGCGGAGGTCATTAAAGTCGAAAGTCTGGAGGGTGACTGGGCGCGCCAGCTTGGCCCCAAAATCAAAGGTGAAAGCAGTCTGTTTATCTGTCACAACCGCAATAAAAAGAGCATTGCCGTTGATCTCACCAAGCCGGAGGGCAGACAAGTAGTCTATGACCTGGTCAAAGGGGCGTCCGTCTTCATCGAGAGCTTCGACGCAGGCGGCGCGGCCAGGCTCGGGGTCGGATATGAGGATATCAAACGCCTCAATCACAACATCGTTTACTGCTCTATATCCAGCTTCGGCGAGACAGGATGCTACAAGAACAGGCATGCATCCGAGCTTGAGCTGCAGGGTCTGGCCGGATACATCCAGTTCCTGGGTGAGCCCGGAGAGGAACCCGTGCGCGTCGGTTCCGATTGCGTAGAGGCGTCTACCGCATTCCATGCATTGAGCGGCATTCTGGCGGCGCTGTATTACAAAGGCAAGACCGGTGTGGGGCAGAAAGTGGGCATCGCCAAGTTGAGGTCTATGATACAGATGGGCGCCCACTGGATCCAGGCTTTCTGTAACCCCGATACCTACGGCGGCTGGTATCTGACCGGTCCCTATGATCACGCCGAGCACGGCTATAAGACCAAGGACGGATCGATCGTCTTTTCAGTACTGGCCAGGGCAGGTAAAGGTATCGAAGCCGCCCTTGAAAGCTGGGTCGAGTTTCTCAAGAGGGTCGGCCTGGGAGAGCTGCTGGAGGACCCCTGGTTCAAATACAAGGGGCTGCGTGCCATCGGGCTGGGGCGCGATGCGCAGGAGATGAAGGGCCTGTTCGAAACATATTTTCTGGATAAGACCAGCGAAGAGATGATCACCATGATCGATGAGATCGGTGGAATGGGTTCAGCTATCTATGACTACGAAACGCTGTACGGCGGCGCCATGCACCCGCAGATTCAGGCTGTCGGCGCTATCAAGGAAATGGACCACCCGGTGGCAGGCAAGGTCAAGGTTACGGCATTGCCCTGGATCATGAGCGATACACCGTCGCAGATTAAAAGCGCAGCGCCCGCTCTGGGACAGAATACCGACGAGATACTGACGAGGATCGGTTACAAGGAAGACCGGATCAAGAAGCTGAGGAAGAGTAAGGTCGTTGCCTGATTCCACCGGTTATCGTCAGTGAATGAGACTTAGGAGACCAGATGATTAAGACCAGAATCAGCCAGATGCTTGGCATAGAGTATCCCATAATTCAGGCGCCCATGAACTGGATCAGCGGGGCCGATCTGGTATCGGCCGTTTCGGCGGCGGGCGGCCTGGGAACGCTTGGACCCAACGCGGGCCAGAAGACGCCGGCCAACGATGAGAACGAGGTCGGCGAGAGGCTCAGGAGCCAGATAAAAAAGGTCAGGAGCATAACGGATAAACCGTTTGCCGTCAATATCGCCGTAGCTATGGGAGATGCCAAAAAGTTCAGCGACGCATTTACGCGCGTGATTATCGAAGAGAAGGTGCCGGTGGCCATCGTGTCCATGGGGGCCCCGCAGGTATATACAAAAGAGCTGAAGGACAAGGGCGTAAAAGTATTTCATACCGTAACTACGGTCAAGCACGGCAAACGAGCGGAGGCGGAAGGCGTCGACGCCGTCATAGCCGAGGGCTATGAGGGCGGCGGACATCTGGGTAACGACGACCATACAACCATGTGCCTTGTACCTGAGCTGGCCGACGTGGTGAAAATACCGGTCATCGCCGGCGGCGGTATTGTGGACAGCCGCGGGTTCATGGCGGCCCTGGCGCTGGGGGCGGAGGCGGCTTTCATCGGGACCAAGTTCCTGGCGACCCGTGAAAGCGATGCTCACCAGAACGTGAAGGACGCCGTAATAAAGGCAACCGGGGCCGATACGATAGTGCTGGGCAAAAACCTGGGCGTATCCATGGTCAGGGCTGTGAAGAACGAGTTCAGCCAGAAATTTCACGAGATGGAGCTGGGACATGCCCCGCTGGGCGACCTTTATAACCTTCAGGAAAATCATGCCATGACCAAGCCCGGCTACCTGGTCAGCCGTATGTACCCGACCTTTTGTCTGGGCGATACCGTGCAGGGTGTGGTCAGTGTCAACGATGCGGTCGGCCTGATCAATGACGTGGTAAGCGCCAGGCAGGTGATAGAAGAGATCGTGAAGGGTTCCTCATCCATCCTGCGCCGGCTTGAAGATACCGGCATTCAACGAAAATAATAGATAGCGATAATCAGAAATAAGAATGCCCCGCCTGGTAAAGGCGGGGCATTCTTATTTATAAGGAGTAACTTACTTGGACTTTGACTTCTTCTTGTTCAGGCACAGGTCGATGAAGGCATTCATCTCCTCTTCCGATTCCTGCTGGCTCTTGTAGAAGGGATCAAGCTGCCTTCCCTCCAGCATCAGTGTAGGTATGCCCAGCTCCCGTTCGGCTTTTTCAGCGACGAGGCGTGAGACGCCGCCGCTGGCGCTGCAGCCGAGCTGCAGGAAATAGATAATTCCGTCGCATTTGAGGTCCTTGGCCATGTTCACAGTGCTGTCCACCCAGCGGTGGCCTACACCGGCCCAGGTGTTGCCGTTCAGGAAGCGGGCCAGCTCCTCCAGCGGCTTAAGCTTGCGTCCGTATTCCTTCTCGTCGCCGAAAAGTCCGTACTCAGCGCCGAACCAGCGGCTCATCACGCCGAATTGAAGCGCCGGCACAGCCACGCCTCTTTTGGCCAGGATATCGAAAGGATTGAAATAGAAGGGACCGGTCACAGCCCAGAGGAACCGGAGCTTCTCATCCGGGAGTACGCCGTAGCCCTTCTCCGCACGTTCAAGCATCTCCTCCGAGAACTGCTTCCAGTACTCGGCGCCCTTCTTGGGGTCGGGATACATGGATGGGATCCTGGGCAGGCGGAAGGCGTCCTGTCCGGAAAGGGGGCAGGGCACCCTCTTCCTCAGGTTATGTATCTTTTTGGCGCATTCATGGGCGATCATATCATATTCAAGGGCATATAAAAGCCGCTCTTCGCTGTATTTAACGCCGGGCACCTTGGCCTCGGCGAACTCGATCATCTCGCCGATCTGGTCTGTCACGTAAGTCAGGCCGGCATCGCTTATCTCCAGTGTGGTGTCTATATGGAAGGTTGGCAGATTGTAGTACTCGCCGATAGCTTTGGGGGATACGCATTCCATGGGACAGGCGAAAGAGGTGGAGATAACAAAATTGGGGGGTGGGAAGTTTTTGCTTATCGTGAGAGCGATAATTACGATGGTACGGTCGCAGGCATCATCCGGGAAATTGTTTGACCTCAGCACATTGAAATACTCGGTCGCCAGCATGGTTCTGTCAGCCGCGCCTGTCAGGTCTAAACCGATGCCTCCCATGGCGTAAACCAGCGGGGGCAGGTGATCGTTGTTGATCAGCGGTTTGCTGCCCGTCTTCCAGGCGTCCAGCTGAGCGATCCTCAGGTCACGCTCCAGCTCATATAGAAGTTTATTGGCCTTGATTTTTGTTGTATCTGGATTTGCATTGATTTTGTCTACCCTTTTTTGATTTCTTGCTATTTCCTGCTCAAGCCAAGTCATCTCATTCTCCCTTTAATTATTCGCTATCCGGCATATTCAGGCTTTGGACTCGATCATCTCGATGAATGCGCCGACCCTGGTCTTCATCTGTCCCACGTTGGAGACGATGTACTCCCTGCGGTAAGACATCACGGGTATGCCGGCCTCCTCCAGCCTGTTCTTAAAGTAATTTGCCCGGAATTCGCGGTAGCGCGAGAATCCCTGCGGAAGCTCGAGTACGCCCTGGATATTATAGTCGCGCACCCAGTTGATGACCTGGTCGACCTGGTCCTCCCAGTTCAACATCCTGGGGCTGGCCGGCTGCATCAGGTACCTCCTCGCCAGGGCCGATACCATCTCCTGGCGCAACGCAGGCGAGCTGGCTGAACCTACCTCAACATGCTGCCAGTAGTGACGGCTGCCGGTATCCAGGTCATCCATAGCGATAAAACAACCGGCCTCTTCGATAGCCGCCAGATGGCCGGGATTATCCAGACGGTCGCTGGAGACCAGTAGCCTCGGGCGGGACTTCTCGGCGGGTATCTTCCTTTTCTCCAGGAAAGGCAGCAGGGCCTCGACCCTCTCGTTGAATTCCTCTTTGGGCATCAGCATAGCTGCCGTCGTTATGCCCAGCATCTCCGCTCCGGTCAGTGACGGAGTCTCCGAGTTCCTCATCTCATACAGCCTTTTTATCAGATGCCGTGTTCTTTCCAGCACAGCGATACTGCGCTTCAAGTCTTGGTCTGAAATGGGATGACCCACCAGTTTTTCCATCTCGCCCACAAATTTATTGAATTGATGGGTAAGGAACCTGACAGCGGTCTCGGCATTGATGATCGGCACATCTATGATAATGGTGGCGGGGGTTTTATTAACATATCGCCAGACGTCCCACAGCCGCACAAGCTCCTGGTCCCAGTCGGTCGCCACCACCGCGTCCAGGAACTCCAGACGGTCCGTCAGCAGCGCTTCCAGCACATGGTTGCAGTAGAGACAGGTATCGGCAGGCCTCCATTCGTTGGCATGCGGAGTACCGGCCTGCCAGGTGCCGAAAACACGCCAGGGCAGGACGCCCGCCGCATGTACGATCTCCTCCGGGATATAGGAACACAGCAGCCCGGCGACTTTTTTACCATCTTTCTTCCACTGCAAGGCATATTTGGTCCTGTTGGCCTCAAGGCCAAGCGTTGTAAGTTCCTTCAAGCCTTTTTCAGAACTCAGTGTAGTGTGCATAAAATCCTCCGCTTTACAAATATTAGGTCCGCACCGGACAAGGAATAATCTAGATTCCAATGCATTTTAATACAGCATCACGCACTCTTGCCGAACTCAGGTAATATTGTATTATACTGGCATTAAAAATGTCAATATAAATTTAATCAGTATGGATATATACAACTTTGTAATACATCAGTAAGACTTAAATCTCGTTGGATATCTTTGACGAACGCAGCTGCATGGTGTTATCATAGATAAAATACTCTGAATAGGCGAAGAGGAAATATGCCGAAAGCGAAAAAAATCACTGAAGTCGGGCCTTCTTCGGATCAAATGTGGGTTGTCGTTAATTTCGCTCAGTCGTGGAACACCTGGGCCAAGGCGCTTGAGCGAAGTCTGCGACCCGGCCAGTTGACCGTTTCCCAGGTGACCACGTTGCAGGCTCTGTATTATGCCAAAAGACCTTTAAGCCCCACGGAGATTTCCCACGTGCTTCCTCTGGAAACCCATTCGGTCAGTCCCCTGCTGGACAGGTTGCACAAACGCAAAATAATCACGCGGCGCAGGTCCAAGACCGACCGGCGGGCCGTCGAAGTGGAGATGACTCCCAAGGGAGTGGCGCTGTTAACGGATCTCGGCGCCGGCATCAGGGATGCCATGGAGAGGGTATTTTACACTCTCACACCAGAGGAACGTGAGGCATTGGTTAAACTGACGCAGAAAATCAGCAATGCCGCTGTTGATTATCTGGGGGCGAATAAAGAGCATCTCGCTGCCAATGCCAGGATGATGTCCGGTTTATCCAACGGCGGCGTGATTCTATCGCCGTCAAAATCCAGGAAGACGAAGCGGAAGAAAAGCTCCTGAAAATGCACTTCGACTAACTCCCTTTAATAAGAGAAAATGAAGATATCTATATGTCTAAGTATGGAGGCTTTCTGACATGGATAAGACTTATGCCTCGGTAGAAGAGGCGATCGCGGACATCCCTGACGGCGCTACCATAGCCTTTGGCAGCTTTTTCACGGCAGGCAAGCCGACGGCGCTGACCAAGGCGCTGGCCAAAAAAGGGGTGAAAGACCTTACAATAGTCGTGCAGCAGGTCGGGACCGGCAACGAGGAGATGCTCGAGCTGGTCACCAACGGCCAGATTAAAAAGGCCATCTGCAATTATCCCTTCCCACGCTCGGCCAGCAAGGGCGCCCAGCACCCCTTCGAGCAGGCGGTGCGCGGCGGCAAAATTAAGCTCGAGATCTACCCCATCGGCACCTTTGTCGAGAAGCTGCGCTGCGCCGGAGCCGGCATACCGGGTTTCTACACGCCGACCGGCGTAGGAACGGTAGTGGCTGAAGGCAAAGAAGTGAGGGTGTTCAATGGCATTGAATGCCTGCTGGAGCTGGCCCTGCCTGTGGATTACGCCTTCGTACATGCCTGGAAGGGCGACCGCGAGGGCAACCTAGTCTACCGCTTCACCGCGCAGAATTACAATAACGCCATGGCCATGGCCGGCAAGGTCACCATCGCCGAAGTTGAGACGCTGGTGGATGCCGGTGAACTTGATCCTAATTTTATCCACACACCCGGAATATTTGTGAAGAGGGTGGTGGAGACAGGCCGGCCCGAGTTTAACTCGGCCTCCGTCTAAGATTCTAAATATCCGGAGTTTGATATGAGCAAGATGAGTAAAGTCGTTGTACCGGAGATGCCCCCGCTGGAGCGCGAGATGATCGCCCTGCGCATAGCCAACATGCTTGAGGACGGGTCTTATGTAAATTTAGGTATAGGCATACCCACGCTGGTCTCCAACTGGATAGAGGGGCGCGATATCATCATACAGGCTGAGATCGGCATGCTGAAATGCGGCCCGCTGGCGGATGAGGGTGAGCAGGACCAGGACCGCATCAATGCCAGCTGTCAGTTTGTGCATGAAATGCCGGGATGCAGCTA
Source organism: uncultured Dehalococcoidales bacterium (assembly GCA_964509615.1). Classification (GTDB taxonomy): domain Bacteria; phylum Chloroflexota; class Dehalococcoidia; order GIF9; family UBA5629; genus CAIMUM01. The sequence continues at coordinate 3,568 of CAZDXZ010000014.1, read as the reverse complement.
TTTCAATGTTGAAACGTCGTTTGCCATGATCCGCGGCGGGCGCATGGATGTGGCCGTGCTGGGCGCGCTTCAGGTTTCGGCCAAGGGCGACCTGGCCGGTTGGAATAATCCCGCCCGCGGCCTGGGCAAGACCGGCAATATCGGCGGCTCGATGGACCTCGCGGTGGGCGCCGCCAAACTGATCGTCGCCATGGAGCATTTCACGCCGGGCGGCGAGCCTAAAATACTTGACGTCTGCAATTACCCTCTGACGGCCAAGGAGTGCGTGGACGTGATCGTCACCAACTATGCGCTCATCGAGGTTACGCCCAGGGGTCTGGTGCTCAAAGAGGCCATACCGGGCATTACAGCGGAGGATGTCCAGAAGATGACGGCGGCCAAGCTGATAGTGGCCGACGATTTCCATGAGATGGAGCTGTAGCTCCATTTTGCAACAAGACTGAATTGAGACTAAAATAATAGTCCGGAGGGATTTAACAATGGCCAATCAGATCGGTAAGAAATACATCTGCAGCAAGTGCGGCTCCGAGTTCATCGTCACCAAGGGCGGCAACGGACAGGTTACCTGCTGCGGCAAGCCCATGGACCAGAAGAAATAAAAGTATTTAACCTTTTACAGGAGAGATAACATGGCAAACCAGCTTGGTAAGAGATTCAAGTGCGAGGTCTGCGGGTCCGAGGTGCTGTGCACCAAGGCCGGAGAAGGCACCATCAGCTGCGACGGCAAAGAGATGGAGCTGCAGAAGCCCAAGGCGCTCCCTTCCTCAGACTAACTCGCAATTCGGCAACAGGATAAACGGTAACGGCTGAGTTTCAGCTTTTTATGATAATAATGGCCTGAGAGGCCTCTCATTACAGGCTGTTTATTAAGCTGATAACTTCCTTTGTATCCACTACGGGCGCCATCATTAGTCCCATCCTCTGGCATGCCATATCGGCGGCCTCCATGCTGCCGGCCGCCGACGCGTCCTTGACCAGCACGGACAGGTAGCCGCGGTCCCATGCGGTGCGTATCGTAGATTCAACACACTGGTCCAGTATGCATCCGCAAACAATAATTGTCTTTATGCCCATGTGGGTGAGATAGGTCTGCAGATCGGTCCCCTCGAAAGCGCCCAGCGCCTGTTTATGTATGACTATATCTTTAGGCCCTATGATGGCCTTCAGGTCATCGATAATCTCCATATCCCAGCTGCCGTCAAGCATGAGGGTCGGCACGGCAGTGCGCAGATAGCTGATAAGCGCTTCGAAATAGGTCCCCGGGAAAAGGTCTTTACCTTCCGCCAGAAACGCCTGACGGACCCAGAATACCGGTATTTCTTTTTTTCGGCAGGCGGCCACGATATTTTTAATATTCTCCACCACGCCCAGGTCTTCCGCGACCTTCCACGTTCCCAGCACGTTCATATTGCCGTCTTTATGCAGTACTTCATTCTGAGCATCGGAAACTATGAATGCCGTAGTCTCTCTATTAACGAATCTCTCCCACTCGATCAGGTCATAGAATGATTTACCGGACAGCAGGTCCCCTATCAGCTGATCGAAAGTTGTTTTGTACTCTTTTTTAGCCATTTCAACCCCCTTTTAAGTTAATAATATCCCCATGAGTTATTCATATAATTATGAAAGCGGCGCCCGCTTCAGGACGTAGTTTCAGCCGCCGCCGAGCATAAGGAACAATTTAACTGAATCGTTTTCCTTTAAAACGGTTATATTCCATGCGGGTTCGCCGTTCACATGTACAAGCAGTGATTCCCTGCGGTCTTTATGCGCCTCCAGCAACGTGATCAGGTCACGGACGTTGCATCTGTCGGGGACCTCTATTTGCGAGTCGCTTTTATACTTCTCGGAGTTGATCGTTTTTCCGGTTAATCTGTCATACTGGAGGTTGATCTTCATAAATATATCTCCTGCAATTTATTCCGGATTTGAGATTATCTCTTCATCTTGCCCATTGAGACCAGCAACAACATGCCGAAGAAGTTGAAGAATCCGGGGTCTCCCGCCAGCCGCATATTCCAGTTGTTCATGGCATTCTGTATCCCGCTCTCTCCGCCAAAGGCCAGCGTTTTAAACGCTACATCAGGATTTTTCCAGACCATGGCCATGGTGTAATCTTTAAGCGTTTTATCCGTTGAATATTTGCCGTCTTTAAAGATGAAGCGCCTGCCGATTTTGCCGTCCTCGGTCATGATCACGAAGACGAGGTTGCGTATGGCCATCATCTCTTTAACAGCCTTGTTGGTTTTAGCGGCTCTGCCCATTAAAAAGCCGATCATTGAGAGCAACATCGAGAACAGCAACTAACTTACACCTCCGGCTTGCATTATCTCTTCACTCAAGTTCCCCGGCCTCCTTAGATTTTTCCCAGTGCCTTCAGCACCTTGTCCGGAGTGATGGGGAAGTCTTCGATCCAGACACCGATCGCATTGTAGACTGCCGGCGACAGCAGGCCCGGGATTATGGTACCAATATCCTCCCCTATTCCCACGGAACCGTACGGTCCGTAACCCATGCCGGTCTCCACCAGTATTGTAGAGATGGGGCCCGTGTCGAGTGTGGTGGCTATCTTATAGTCCAGCAGGTTGCCGTTGAGCATCACGCCGGTGACCGGGTCGTGGATCACCTCCTCGAATTTGGCCCGGCCCACTCCCATAAACGTGCCGCCGTACTGCTGCCCCTCGCAGCTCATGGGGTTGATCGCCCTGCCCACATCGTTGACGTTGACCACCTTGGTAACGACGATCTCACCGGTCTCGGTATCCACTTCAACCTCCATGAAGTGAGCCTGGCGGCAGAGGCGGGGCCTGGGGCTGCGGGGGCTGTAGCCGCCCTCCTGGGCATGGTATCCGACGGCGTATAATGGTTCGGTAAAAGCAGTCCGCACTCCCAGTATCTCAGTTGCCGTTATCGGGCCGGTTGGTCCGCCATGCTTGACGTATTCTGAGACGGGCATGCGCCGGGAAGGATCGGCCTTGACGAAAATCTGGCTGTCTTTTATATCCAGCTCTTCAGGCCTGGTATCGGGGAAGGCGGGAGCGAAGCTGCCGCGCTGTGAGGGCGCCGTCGGGCTGGTGACAGCCTCCAGTATCTTCTGTTTGAGTATCCTGGCCGTATGGCGTACCGCCCAGGCATTGGCCGACAGGTTGGTGGAGGAGCCTGGAGTCATTCTGACAAAGCCGGGATCGTGATGCGAGTTGTAGTTGACATCCTGCAGGCGGAAGCCCAGCTCGTCCGCCGCCACGCGACAGTATGTGTTCTCCGCTTCCACGCCATGGTCGACGCCCAGTGATTGCAGGCTGGCTGTTCCGTCTCCACGCTCTATGCGTATGGCGAACTCCCCGCCGCCCAGCGAATCGGCCCATTCCTGCCCCCAGGTGAAGCCGACCCCGTGCATTCTGCCGTTGGGGAGTCTGCGCGCCCCCGGTTTATGCCATGACTTTTCCCACTTGAATTCCGCTTTACCCTTCTCGATGCACTCCCTCAGGCTGTCGCGATTCTCAAAGCCGCGCTCCCTCTTTTCTCCCGCCAGCGCAGCCATCTCGCGTCCGTCGCAGCCGTCGTTTTT
>CAZDXZ010000013.1:0-26605 GCA_964509615.1 uncultured Dehalococcoidales bacterium | reverse complement strand
GCGCCTGGCTCAGCTCCCCTTCCGCTTTGGCCTGCGCGGCCACACCGCTGTCTACCGCCTTGACGGCCATAGTCCTGGCATTGGTTACGGCTTCCAGAGTGCCTCTTTCATGCTGCATGTAGCCCTTAACCGTTTCGACCAGGTTGGGTATGAGGTCATGCCGTCTTTTTAGCTGTACATCGATTTGCGCCCAGGCGTTTTTTACCTGGTTACGTGCGCCCACCAGCCCGTTGTAAATGCCGGCGATTATCAGTACCAGGACAATGGCAATGCCGATTATGACCAGGATTGCGATCCACATTTGCAGTCACCTCCCGTATTATGATTTGCCTGGCGAAGCAGGCCTGACCTGAAAGGTATCCTTGATGAAGAAGAGCGCTTTATACAGCGGATCATTCATATCGGGCTGAGCGATTTTCAATTGCTCGACGAGGGCGCCCGCTTCTCCCCCGTCGAACCAGAGCCCGTGGCCGTAATCGCAAATATCTATTAGCAGCTCGTGCCCTGATCCGGCTTCGAATTTTTTCATCTTTCTGAAACAGATGGGACATTTTCTGCTCTTTTCGGATACATTCTTGGCCGGCTTCCCGGTAAGTCTGGATATCAGTCCCCTGGCGGTTCCACCGCTCAATGTGTCCAGCAGCAGTTCCAGCTCGCCTTTATCGAACCATATGCCGCGGCAGGCCGTACAGTAATCGAGCTCGATCTTATCGAACTCGACTGCGGTCGTTGTAATAGTACAAACGGGGCATTTCATGGTTTATTTCCTACCGCCTAATATTTTACTACATGAAAACGTTGTTGAAAGTTATCACCAGCAGGATAACGACAGTCGCCAGCGCAAGCAGGCACCCGGCCAGAAGGCCGAATCCGAAGGCCGTCCAGAGCCCCTGCACCCGTGTGAAATGCTCGATATTCTCCCATCGCCTGTTATGCCAGGCCCATTTTCCACCTTTGATGCCAAGGATGACGGCCATAACAAGATTTACCGCCGGGATTAATGCCAGCAGCGCTATGTAGGTACCGTTTCCCAGTCCCCAGATCCAGGTCATAAGAAAGGCGCCCCAGTTCCACCTGCCTGTCGCGGCCGGCGCCGCAGCCTCTGTTGCATTGACTTTATTATCTGTCATGATCCCATCCTCTCAATTCATTGCTGTTTGTTTTGCGGCGGATTTTCCCATTTCTTCCACTGCCAGGATTCGACCTCGTCAAGCGGATAAATGGGACGGGTGATATTTTTATAGCCGATCTGAAAGACGTCGATATTGGTCGTGCCGGCGCTGACCACGTTGAAGGTCTTGCGGTTGTACTGCAGGAACCTGATGCGGAAGGGGAAGAGGTTCTTGGCCACAACCACATCCGCTTTCATCAGGTCCAGGCCCAGGCTGGTGAAGAAGCTGGGAAAGTAGGTATTGGGCGCCTCCTCGGTCACAATAAGATGCGTGCCCCGGTTCCTGATCACCACGGCCCTGCCGCTGGATTTGGTGCCGTCCCTGCCCTCCCCCTTGAAAATGAGCTGTCCTGTAAATGTGTAAGGCCTGTTGTAGACCTTCTCCAGCTTGCCTCCAACCGTGACGGTTACCTCCTGATTAAGTGGTGTATTCCAGAGCTGTTGCACCACTTCGGCGTCCCTCACGGTAACGTATGAGATCAGGTCGGGGCCCTCTTCAGCCAGCGCCTTCAGTATCCAGGTATTCTCGCCCGGGCTGCCCGTGCCCACCGTGTCGGACAGATCGCAGAACATGGTGGTCCCCAGCAGCCGCTCCAGCCAGCTGTCGCGCGCGGCCTTGACCGCCTCCGACGGCGATAGTATCTTCTGCGTCACCTTGTATCCGCGCACCGACCAGTCGAGGTTGGCGATCTCGTCCGCCAGCCTGTTTGCCAGCTCCGGATCGCTGTCCGTGACCGCTACCGTGCTCCATCCCAATTCAGGCTCATCCAGAAACGGGTGCACCAGGAAGTTGGATACGCTGAGAACAGAGGGCGATTTCTCCATCTCTCTCATGCGGCTGAATATGCTGTCCATGGGAGGCAGGAAATCCATCATGGTTCCACCGCCGCGCAGCAGCCGCAGCTTGTCCACCACCATGGTGGGGTGTATCTCGCCCAGCAAGGTCCTGGCCATGATTTTGCCGCTGGTATACCCTGTATTGAAAAAATCGCGGTGCGGGTTGGTCTTGTATCCCACAATAAAAGTGGCAAGCGTGGCCTTTTTCTCTGTCATATTGGCATGCTGGTCATACGAGGTGCCCACGGGGATTTGATCGCCGAACTGGTCTCTGACGGCCTGCAAAAGATCGCCTTCGGGATCGACCAGTCCCTCCACCCCCATCGAGCCATGCAAAGAGAGGTAAATGCCGTCCAGCTTTCCGACATTGCGCAGCCTGGCCATTATCTCGTTCTTAAAGCTGGTGTAAACGTCTTTCTCTATGGGGCCGCCGGATGCCGCCTTGGCCTCCATTATGGGCACAACTATAATATTGCCTTTGCCGTAATCTTCAATCGCCTTCAGGAATCCTGCCACCTGGTCTCTCTGCTCCAGGCTGGGGGCTATCATGTCAGCGCCGTAGTGAAGGTCGCGTGCCTGAAAATCCTTGAGCGTAGTTTTAACGGGGGAGAACGCATTGGTCTCCTGTTCCAGGTCCACCACTGCGACGTACTTCAACGGTCCACCCGGACTCTTCAGCGTTTTTTCACCTGTGCCCGCGGGCTGGATGCAGCCGGAGAGCAGCACCGCGATAACCAAAAATACCAGTCCGGCAGCCTTCCTGATCATTTTTAAATACCTCCCTTGCTTAAGGCAATTATAGTTATGGGCTTAAGACTGGTCAATTTACCGTACCGCCGGATTATAAGCAAAATGGATATGGATTTTGACATGTGGAACTTAAGCAAGCTAATTCCTTGACAAAGCCATAGCCGCCATATATATTTCACTCGGCTTCGTACCGAAGGACTATAACTCGTCTGCTTGAGTTCCTGATTTCGAATTATGAACGGAAAAGAACGATTTCTTACTGCGCTTGCAGGTGGCCAGCCGGACAGGGTCCCCGTATGGGAACTCGCCTTTAATGAAGAGTCGATCATCAAAATCGGGCGTCTCTTTACCGACGATGTGCCTCCGGTGAAGCTGGTGCACCAGATGACGCTTGAGGAGAAGCTCCGCTTGCTCGATCTGCTCTACATGATCGCCCGCAAACTGGAGCTTGATGGGCTGACATCCATCCACCTCTATACACGTGAACCGATCGATGAAAAGCATATTAAAGACGCCTGGGGAAGGGTGCTTTATGTGGACAGGGAGGGTGACGGTATACCCGTTGAAGGCCCTGTGGCCGGACCCGAGGATCTTAAAAAACTGAAGATCGCACGGCCGCAGGAGACGGAATTCCTCATGCTGATGCTATCCAGAGAGAAGCTGGGATCGGATGTTGCGCACGTTTTTCATATGACAGGGCCTTTTCGTGAAAGCTGGGCAATGATGGGTGGCATGCAGAAGCTGCTGTACTTCTATGTTGAAGAGCCGTCATTCGTCAAAGACCTGGCGCGCATCTGCACGGACTACATACTGGAGACGATAGACCGTGCCATCGGTTTGGGTGCGGACGCCATAGCGCTGGTAAGCGATCTGGCACATAACTACGCGACCATTATGTCGCCGTCCCATTACGAGGAGTATCTCTTTCCATACCACAAAGAGATCAATGATTTCGTGCATAAGCGCGGTCTGAAGGTGATCAAGCATTCGGACGGCAAGCTGTGGCGCATTATGGACCGGATGGCCGATGCCGGATTTGACGGCATGCACCCCATCCAGCCGCAGTGTATGGATATAGCGGAGGCCAAGGCCCGCTACGGCAAGCGCTTCTGCCTGCTGGGAAATATCGACTGTGAGATACTTCTACCCTTCGGCACTGAAGACGAGGTGGACGAGGCCGTGAAAAAGACTATTGCAGTCGCCGCACCGGGTGGGGGCTACATAGTCAGCTCATCCAACACGATCCACCCGGGCTGCAAGGGAGAGAACTACGTGGCCCTGGTGAAAGCGGCGCGAAAATACGGCAAGTATCCTGCATGAAGCCAGGCCTGACTCGGACCACCCGCTTGACAAGGTAATTGCCTGAGAATATATTAATCGCACTGCATTCCAGGTAATACACGGCAGATCAACAATAAAATATGAGGGAGGTATGATGAAGGATCCGTACAGCGGAAAGCCGTGGCTCAAGCACTACGACAAGGATGTACCCGAAAAGCTGAAATATCCCAGCAAACTCTACTCCGATCTATTCAAGGAAAATGTAAGCAAGGTAAAGGACAGGGTAGCAATTTACTATTCTGGAGCACCGATCACATTTGCTGAGCTCGATAACATGTCCAGCAGCTTCGCGAATTACCTGAGGGAGAAAGGCCTCAAGCCGGGCGATGTGGTGGGCGTCAATTTGCCCAATGTACCGGCATACTATATTGCGATTCTGGGCATCATGAAGGCAGGTTGTGTGCTGACCGGCGTCAGCCCTCTGCTCACGCAAAGGGAGCTCGAATACCAACTCAACGATTCAGGCGCGAAAGCCCTGGTGGCTATGGACCTGTTATGGGGCAATGCCGGGGCAATAATCACCAATACGGGCGTTAGAACCGTGGCCATGGTGGGGATTGCCGATTTCCTGCCTGCCGACAAGCCTGCAGTGGCCGGCGCACTTCCGGCAATAGAGGGTATTAAATTCGAGCACTATATGGACATATTGAAAGACTATGCTTCGACATGGCCTGAATTAAAAATGGATCCCTCTGCTGCCTGCTTGATGCAGTACACGGGAGGCACAACCGGTCCATCCAAGGGTGCCACGCTGACACATAACAACATGGTGCACCATATCGTGCAGCTCGCTGCCTGGCTGCATAGCAAGCCGGCTACCGATACAGTGCTGTCGGCTTTCCCTCTTTTCCACCAGGCCGGCCTGGCCCTGGGCATGTTTTCGATGGCCACAGGCGGTACACAGGTGGCAGTCGCCAATCCCAGGGACCTGAACGGGGTAATCAATCTTATCAAAGCCCATAAACCGAATGTGCTTGTCAATGTGCCCACCATATATATAGAGCTGTCCAGGCAGCCGGCCTTCAAGGAGATAGATTTCTCAAATCTTAGTTACTGTCTCAGCGGCGCCGCCCCCTTCCCGGTAGAGAACATCAAGGAGCTTGAATCGATTGTCGGCAAGGGCAAGATAATCGAGGTGCTGGGCATGACTGAGACGAGTCCCATCCTGACTTCCCTGCCCCACTACGGCTTGAAGAAGGCAGGGTCGGCGGGCATACCCATCTGTGACACCGAGTTGAAAGTGGTCGATCCAACGACCAAGGAGATCGTGCCCCAGGGAGAATCGGGTGAGATGGTGGCGCGCGGGCCGCAGGTCTTCACCAGAGGTTACCATAATAAGCCCGAGGAAACAGCCAACACTCTGCGTGACGGATGGATTTATACCGGGGATATCGTGCGTATGGACGAAGACGGCTATCTCTGGGTGGTTGATAGGCTCAAGGATATGGTCATCGTATCGGGATTCAAAGTATTCACGCGTGAACTGGACGAGATCATTACGGCGCACCCTGATGTGGCGATGGCCGCAACCGTTGGCATACCGGATCCTAAGCGGCCCGGTTCGGAGCTGGTAGCCACTGCTGTTGTATTGAAGCCGGGTGTGGAAAAAAGCGATGCCACCAGCGCAGGCATTATAGAGTTTATTAAAGCACGGGAGGCTCCTTACAAGGTACCCAAGAGGCTCGTCTTTATGGATACATTGCCGACCAGTGCCGTGGGTAAGATCTTGAAACGTGAGCTGCGGGATATCCTGCAGAAGTAGGCGTCAGGTCGCTTTACCGGCAAAGAACTCGTAAGTGTTGCGCCCTTTTTCCTTGGCCAGGTACATGGCCTCGTCGGCATTTTTTGCCAGCGTTTCCAGGTCGTCGCCGTCCGCAGGATATTGTGCGATACCTAAGCTGGTCGTCACGGAAAACTGTTGGCCGTCCAGTATAAAGGGATCGTGGAAAGCCTGAATTATTTTCTGTGCCACCTGGCTTGCATTATTCATCTGCCTTGTCTCGGTAAGCAGCACAGCGAACTCATCCCCTCCTATGCGGGCAACCGTATCGCTTTTGCGAACCAGCGTGGTGAGACGGCCAGCGACGGCCACAAGCAACATATCGCCGACGGCGTGTCCGAATGAATCGTTGATATTTTTAAAGCGGTCAAGGTCCAGTATCATGAATGCCATCATCTCTTTCTTGCGCTGCGCATTAGCCAGAGCGATATCGAAGCGGTCTCTGAGCAGCGCCCTGTTGGGCAGGCCGGTCAGGTTATCCAGGGTTGCCATCTGCGTCAGCTTTTCCTCCAGCTTCTTGCGCGCCGTGATATTTTTAGCGATATGCACCGTGCCTTCGAGCGACCCGCCCTTGCCGATGATGGGCGAACATGAGACCTCGAGATAGACGCCCAGGCGCGGCTCAAAAATCTCAGTGCTTGTCGCCTCGCCGGACTGCAGCACCTGCCGGTGCGGGCAGTTTACAACGGGCTCCGATGTGCCGTGCACCACCTCGTAGCAGTGGCTGCCGATCAATGCGTCCGCCAACTGCGCGAAAGCCTCCTTGTAAGCTTTATTGACCCGCACCAATCGATACTGAGTATCCTGAATGGAGACCAGGTCCCTGATCGAATCGAAAGTCGCCTGCCAGACATCGGCTTCGTTCTTGATCTCCTCGCGGGCAGCCCTCTCTTCGTAGCTGGATTTAAAAGAGCTGCGTCTGAAGGAGTAGAGCCGGGCCGATGCGTATATGCCGATGATGTTTGCCATAACCAGTGAGAAAATGGCGGCATATTCGCTGACCGATGATGCTGCATGCCGGATAATAAAGAATATGAATATGTCGCTTAGAGTGAAAATAGCCGCCCCGATCGTCCTGAAAAGCAGGCGCATGGGCATGGCCAGGTAGACCATCAGAATCAGGATTATATCGACGGGTATATTTCCTGAATAACCTGCCGGACGCGTCAGGTTGATGACGATTACCAGTACCATGCTCAGCACCAGCCACAAAAATATATTCCAGTCGTATCTCAGGGCATCCTGGTTTCTCCAGAGATAAACTACCAGGATAAGGAAATAAATTAGATAGGTGCTGCGAAGAGCGATGAGAAAATAAAATGTGGAGGAAAATCCGAAGAGCACGTAATCGTTGTAGGCGAAAGCTAAAAGCATGATGGCCAGCAGAGCCATTGTCAGGGTGGCTACCTTGACATCACCTTTGAGGTGCTGCTGGCGGTATGCTTTTTCGAGCTCAGGCGGGAGATAGCCGTCCAGGCGATCGATGTCGGGCCATTTCATCTTGCCGTATCCAACCTCCCGGGACAGGATATCACTTGCATTGCCTTAAGGCAATGGTGGGCGAATATTACTCGAAATGAAAGCGGTTTTCGTTGAATATCTTCAGGCAGGCGTTGACTGCAGCAGGGTAGTACAGCTTACCGCTGTTCTGCTCGATCTCCTCAAGTGCCTTTTCAATACCGAGTGAAGGACGGTAGGGGCGGTGGGAAGCCATCGCCTCCACCACGTCGGCGACGGCCAGTATTTTGGCCTCGAGCATTATCTCGTCCTCTTTTAGTCCCTGGGGGTATCCCGAGCCGTCCATCCGCTCGTGATGCTGCAGGGCGATCTGTGCCACGGGTCCGCCGAAGTCGATGTTCTTCAAAATGTCATAGCTGCCCTGGGCATGCGTCCTGATAATGGAAACTTCCAGCGGTCCCAGCTTGCCGGGTTTGGCCAGGATATCGGAGGGGACATAGATCTTCCCTATATCGTGTATGGTGGCGGCAATGCGTATCATATTCAGCTGCTCCTCGGGTAGTTCCATCTCCTGCGCGATGGCTGTTGCCAGGCGGGCCGCCTGCAGCTGATGTCCCGCTGTATAGGGGTCCTTCATCTCGACGATGGCGCCCATGGTGACCACTGCGTCGGAGAGGGTTTTATGCAGCTTATCGATGCTGTCCTTGAGATTTTGCTCCATCTGCTTGCGCTCGGTTATATCGATCAGCATGCCTCGCATGCCGGCATAGGCGCCTCCTTTAATAATAGGGGCCGCGTAGACCAGCACAGGAAAGGTCCTTCCATCCTTGGTTATAGCCGTGTATTCGTTGGGAGGGAACTTTTCCCCGCCGATTCTTCTGGATATGCTGGCTACAGCTCTCAGGTGGTCGTCGGGAATAATGGTCTGCAGCACATTCATACCGGCGGCAATGTCTGCCTCGCTATAGCCGAAAGTCTGGTATCCCTGGCTGCTGACAAAGGTGAAGTTGCCCTTCTCATCGGTCTCGAAAATGGTCTGGGGCAGCAGGTTGGCCATGTTTCTGAACCGCTCACCGCTGTCCTGAAGGGCCTCCTCCGCAGCCTTACGCTGGCTGATGTCCATGGCGACAAAGATGCTGCCGATGGAATTGCCTTTGGCGTCCAGGTAGGGCACGATATCGGCCTGTACCCATGTTGTACTCCCGCCCGGCAGCGTCACCTGGAAAGACCTGCCCACCAGCGGCGTTTTTGAGTCCATTACCTCGCGGTTGCGTTTCTGGAAAAGGGTTGCCTGGTCGGAAGAAAAGAAATCATCAAATGTTTTGCCCACCACTTCTCTGGGCGGCAGTCCGAGCGCGTCGGCGCCCGCTTTGTTGATGCGGATAATGCGCCCGTTTTTATCCACATAGGCGATCATCAGTGGAACCGAGTCCAGGATAGTTCGGTATTCCTCGCGCTGTCTGCTCAGCAGCTGTTCCGCCTGTTTGCGGCTGGTTATGTCCGAATGCGTTCCCACTATCCTGACGGCCTTTCCGCCGGCATCCTTCCCAACGACCCTGCCGCGTACCAGTATCCAGCGCCATTCACCCAATTTGGTACGCATGCGGGCCTCCACCGCATAGCCCTCTCCCCTCTCTATACGGTCGATAATCTCCCTCTCCGCCGCTTGTACGTCGTCAGGATGGATCAGTCCCTTCCAAACATTGCGATCCTGAGAAAACTCGTCCGGCTGGTAGCCGAGCATGGTATAGCTGCTGGGGCTGTAGACTGCTTTGTTTTCCGGGATGGCCCAGTCGAACACACCCTCGTTGACCGCCTCCAGTGTGAGCTTGAGGCGCTCATCGCTCTCCCTCAATGCTGCTTCGGCCTGTTTGTGCGCGCTGATGTCGGTCATCAGCGCATTGATCTCCACTATCTTGCCCTCTTTGTATACGGGGCGGCTGGACGAACGGACCCAGATCTCCCGCCCGTCCTTATCCAGGACGCGGAATTCCCAGGGTTCAAGCTGGCCTGAAAGCAGGCGGTCGAAGCTTCCCACCAGGCCCGGCAGGTCATCCGGATGGATCAGGGGCATGAACGGCTGCCCGATCAATTCGGCGACCTTATACTGGGAGAATCGCTCGACGGCCGGACTGGCGTATGTGATGCGGCCCTCCGCGTCCAGCGTGTACATCAGATCGTTGATGTTCTCCACCAGTGTGCGGAATCTCTCCTCGCTGGCGCTCAACGCCTCGAGAGACTGCCTGGCCTCCGTTACATTGCGCACGACCATCACGGAGCCCGTGTATTTACCGTCGATTATAATGGGGGACGTGGTAGCGTCGTAATGCTGTAAACCGATCGGCACCTGAAGGCTGTATTCCATCCGGCAGGCTTCGCCTGCCTTGTTCCGTTCAATTACATTCGCCGCCAGCTCATTGAAATCAGGCGGCATGATGTCGCTGTACTTTTTGCCCATAAAGGCATCCGGGTCGGCGTAAAGCTCCTGAGAAGAACCGTGGTAGCTCACAAACCGGCCTTCGTCGTCCAGGACGAAGACAAGCTCGGTCATGGCCGACAGGATGCTGTTCATCCTGACCTCGGACTGGCGCAGGGAGTGCTCGGCCAGTCTCCGCTCGGTCACGTCGTTATAGATCGATACGACCTCGCCGCTCTGCATGCGATAAACCCAGTGCTCGCGCCACGAGCCGGGATCGCGTTCATCGCGGTAGATGCTGTCGGGAAGATATTCGGCCTGGCCGCTGCGCCAGACCTTTCGCAGCACTTCCAGCAGGCTGAGGTCTTTAACGCACGGGAAGACTTCGGTAACGCGCCGTCCCAGCACCTCATCGCGGCTTATGCGCTCGATTTTCTCTGCGGCAGGGTTGAAGTCCTTGAATATGAAGTCTTTCCCTTCATCCACCGCCTCGTAAACGGCCACCCCGCTGCTCATATGGTTGAAGAGCTCGCTGTAGCGTGTCTCGTCTGTCGAGATAAATACGAGCTGATGCGCGGCATGAGCGCCGCCCCCCTTATCCCCGGCCGTCTTCCGGACAGGCGGCTTCTTGCTTTTTTTGGCACGCTCGCCCTTATCTCTGGCAGCCATCTACTCCTCCGCTCCGATGCTCAACCGGGGCAGGGCTCTCCGACCATACCTAATCATACCTAACCATTATACATGGTCAGTTAATAATTGCTATACGACTTTAGTACTGTAGACCGGGCTGCCTGCTGCATGGGTTGCCGGCTATTTTTCCGATTCGAGCAGACAACCCTTCACCCGGTCCTCATCCTCAATATAATGTCTCGCTCCCAGGACGAAGCAGATGCCGGCCAGCAGCCCGCCCGTGCAGGCAATGACTATAGCCCACATCAGACCGTCCGCACCGCCTCCCAGCGTATCCGAGATACTCCCCACCAGCATCGGCGCCCAGGCGCCGCCCAGGGCATACATACACAGTGAGGCAACGCCGTAGGAAAGCCCCTTGTATGCCACGGGCACTACATCCTGCGAGATCATGCTCAAGGCGGGAATGGCTATCATGTTAATAATGCCGAAGATAAAGATCAGTATCAGGCCGAGGATGAAGTTGAAACTGAAGCCCAGGAAAGCGGCGGCCATGATGAGAGCAGATATCGCGGATGATAATGCTGGCAGCCAGAGTCTGCCTTTTCTGTTTCTTTTATACCAGAAGTCGGAGAGTGCGCCGCCCGCAGCGGCCCCTATTACCGCCACCAGGCTGATTATACAGGTGAGATAGCCTGCGGTATCGGTGCCCATCTTGAACTGGCGAATGAGGTATGTGGGCATCCAGTAGATCTGTGCCAGGCTGGTGACCAGCATCATGGCGTAACCCAGATAGTACCAGCGCAGTGTGGGTATCTTGAACAATTCAACTATGGAATGCCACAGCCCTTGCAGGCTGACGGTGATCCCCTCATTAACCGTTTTGTAATCCTTGAGGAAGAATGCTGCCAGCGAAAGTAAAACGCCGATGCCTCCCAGCAGGAGGAAGGGCGAACGCCAGCCGAAATTATGTGCCATCACACCGCCCACGATGGCGCCCAGCGCAATGCCCAGGGGTATACCTATGTTGAAAATACCCATAGCCCTCCCGTGACTGGTTTTGGGATAGGCGGCGGTAATCATGGCGATGCTGCCGGTCACCACGCCTGTGGCGCCGGCGCCGCAGAAGATCCTGGGTATGATCACGGAAAAGAAATTCCAGGCCAGGCCGGTCAGGCCGCTGAAGGTATTAAGGATTATCGCAAGTACGCCGATGGATTTCTTTCTGCTCCAGCGGTCTATAAGATAAGCAGCAGGTATAGCCAGGGCGCCGTAGCTCAACATGTAGACGGTCTGGATGGCGCCAAGCTGCGTATCGCTCCATCCCATCTCGAGCTTCATGGGCTGGAGCACGACCGTCAGCACAACGCGGTCCATGTAGCTGAGAGTATATAGAAGCAGGCAGACTACTAATATCCAGTGTGCCTTCCAGCCCCCTGACTGGTAGCGGCCTCCTCCGGAGAGCATGGGACATTCTATCATGTTGTATATCAATCATGGTGTGCACGGCCGGGTTAAGTTAGTGCCCTCCGTCATATAATGAACATCCCATCCGGCTGCCGCTGCGGGTTGCGTATCCAATGCCGGCAGTGTCATAATAGCCTCCGCAGCGCCGTTATTTTTAAAGTTATTAAAATCCACGCTCAATTCTCTTGTGAAATGATTTATTAAGGGGGTGCAAGCATGCAGGGTGAAGGCGGATATGTCTGGTGGAAGCACGGCGTTATGTGTGAAATCTGGCCGCGAAGCTATTACGATACAAACAGCGATGGTTCCGGCGATTTAAAAGGCATAACGGCCAAGCTGGATTACCTGGCCGATCTGGGCATCGACGGCATCTGGCTGGGTCCCATCAATGCCTCTCCCATGGTCGATTCGGGCTATGATGTGGCCGATTACCGCACCATAGCTCCCATCTATGGGAGCATGGCGGATTTCGAGGAGCTGCTGCGCGAAGCGCATGAGCGCCGCATTCATATCATCATGGACCTGGTGGTAAACCACACCTCCGACCAGCATGCATGGTTCAAGGAGTCACGCTCCTCCAGGAACAATCCTAAACGGGACTGGTATATCTGGCATGACAGCAAAGGCGGAGGTTCCCCCACCAACTGGAAAGCGCTGGTGGGCGGCAGCACCTGGGAGTGGGATAGGACCACCCGGCAGTATTTCCTTCACTCATTCCTCAAGACTCAACCGGACCTTAACTGGCGCAATCCGGCGGTAAAAAAAGAGATATACGATACTATGAGGTTCTGGCTGGACAAGGGAGTGGGCGGCTTCCGTTGCGATATTCTCAATTATTTTCTTAAAGACGACCAGCTGAGAAATAATCCGTTTTCGCTGGCTGCCGGACCTTTCAACGGCTTTCAGAAACACCTTTACACCAGGAACCAGCCCGGCATGTATGACATCCTCAGGGAAATGCGCGCGGTGCTGGACGAGTACCAGGACCGCATGATGGTGGGTGAAGTCTTTGTGGCTGAGGAGGGACCTTCCATGGCCGCCGCCTATCTGGGCGATGAAGGGGAATTGGGCCACCTCTCGTTCGAATTTTCCCTGGTCTTCTCGAAATGGGGCGCGCACAGGTTCTCGGATGCCCTGATGAACTGGTACTCGCTTATACCTCCAAAGGCATGGCCCTGTAATGTGCTGTCCAATCATGACAGGCCAAGGGCGGCCACCCGCTATGCAGCCGGGGAGGACACAGTCAAGCGGATGAAGGTGCTGGCGGCCATGTTGCTTACGATATGGGGTACACCTTTTATGTACTACGGCGAGGAGATCGGCATGCCCAACAGCCGTATCACCAGAAAGGACGTTATGGACACCGTTGGCAAGATGTACTGGCCAATTGTGAAAGGTCGGGACGGCGAACGGAATCCCATGCAATGGAACGACGGCCCGCACGCGGGATTCTCGGAGGCCAGGCCATGGCTGCCCCTCAATGACGACTATTCGGAGACAAATGTTGATATCCAGCTGCAGCAGCCCACCTCAATCCTGAATTTTTACCGAAGGCTGATCGCGCTCAGACGTGAAAAGCCGGCGCTGCATATGGGCAGCTTCGAGAAATCGCCCTCTCATTCAGATATAATATCCTACTGCAGGACACATCAGAACAAGCTGGCCTATGCCGTTTTGAACTTCTCCGACAACAGACTTGCGCATACATGTACGCCGGATGGCGAGTGGACTGTGCTGATGGGTACCCACCGCAGCGCCGGAGCTGTAGTCGGAAGGGGCAGCTTTGAAGTGTATCCATATGAGGTACTGATACTGGAGAGATCGAAATAAATGTCCGCCGGCGGAGGAAAAATACACATGAAACAGGTTGTCGCCTTTGGTTCAGACCATGTCGGCTTTGAGATGAAGGGAGAACTGATCAAGCGTCTCAGGGACCGGTTCGAAATTATGGATGTCGGTCCGCTGGCCTATGATGCTGCCGACGATTATCCGGACTACGCCGGCGCTGTGGCCCGGGCCATTGCATCGGGCAAGGCCTGGCGAGGCGTGCTTATATGCGGAAGCGGTGTAGGGGTCTGTATAACCGCCAACAAGGTGGCTGGCGTGCGGGCCTGTGTTTGCCATGATACTTTTTCAGCGCATCAGGGCGTGGAGCATGTCGATATGAATATAATCTGCCTGGGGGCCAGGATTATAGGCATCGAGCTGGCCGCCGAGATAGTGGCGGCCTTTCTCAATGCCCGGTTCGGCGGAGAGGATAAACACCAGCGCCGGCTCAATAAACTGCTGGACATCGAGAAAAAGTCCCTGACGGGCAGAAAACCTGATTAAGTGATCTCTACGGGCAACGTGGTTAAGCGGGAGGCGACGGATAATCATGATCAGGATAGAGGGCGTTAATTTTAAGGATGAGCACGGCAGGACGGTCATCCTGCGCGGCATTAACCTTGATGCAAAGGTCCCCTTCAAGCCGGACGGTTCCACGCATATCGGGGAGGGTTTCTTCGATCACCGCAATGTGTCATTCGTGGGACGTCCTTTTCCCCTGGCTGAGGCGGATGAGCATTTCAGGAGATTGAAGCGCTGGGGACTGACCTTCTATCGGTTCCTGGTGCCCTGGGAGGCGATTGAACACGCGGGGCCCGGCATCTATGACGGGGAGTATCTCGATTACCTGTACAAAGTGGTCGAGAAGGCAGGCGAGCACGGGCTGCTGCTGTACATCGAGACGCGTCACGATATCTGGAGCCGCTTTACGGGGGGCTGCGGCGCGCCGGGATGGACTTTCGATGCCGTCGGCCTCGATATAACCAGGTTCAAGCAGACCGGCGCCGCGATCACGCACCAGGAATACGGCCCTGATTACCAGCCACAGATCTGGGCCACCAATGGATTCAAGATGGGTGCAGCCACCATGTTCACGCTTTTCTTCGGCGGCAATGACTTCGCGCCTGCCACAAAGGTGGACGGACAGCCGGTGCAGGAGTATCTGCAGTCGCATCTGCTGAATGCCTACAAAAAAGTGGCGGAGAGCTTGAAGGGGCTGCCTGCCGTTATCGGTTACGACACGATGAACGAGCCTTACTGCGGCTACATCGCCTGCCGGGACCTGAATTCCACGCGCTGGTACCTTTATAAGAAGGGTGATTCCCCCACCGCCTACCAGGGGATGCTGCTGGCCGCCGGATTCCCCCAGGATGTCGAGGTCTGGCGGGCTTTCCCGCCTAAAAAGCTTGGCGCCAGATTGATTAATAAACAGGGGATCAGGGCCTGGAAAGAAGGCCATGATTGTATCTGGAAGGCCAATGGTGTCTGGGACATTGACAGGGCGGGCAACCCGGTGCTGCTGCAACCCGACTATTTCTCGATCAGGAACGGCAGAGAGGTCAACTTCACCGACGACTACCAGAAGCCCTATCTCGAGCGCTTTGCAGATATGATTCACGGAGTTGATTCGCAGGCCATGATATTGATCACCCCGCCCACCGTGGACTACCGTCCGCCGGACATGGGCGCAGACAACAGCCGGCATATTGTATACAAGCCGCACTGGTACGATGACGTGCACTGGATAACCAAGGCATACCACTTTTTCCCCAATGCCCTGGCCGCGCATGATAAGCTGACCGGCGCTGCGATAATAGGGACGCCCGGCATGGTGCAGAGGTCATTCAACGATCAAATGAGGCGGATTAAGGAGTACGGCAACAGGCTGTGCGGGGGCGTGCCGACTCTCATCGGCGAGGTTGGAATCTGCTACGATATGAATAAACGGGAGGCCTACCGGACCGGGGACTACAGCGCGCATATAAAGGAGTGGGACCGGATTTTCAAGGCGCTGGATGCCAATTTGCTCAGCTACAACCTCTGGACCTACGACGCATTTAACGATAATCAGTATGGCGACCACTGGAACATGGAGGATTTCTCAATTTACGGGCTGGACCAGCGCAAGGATCCCTCCGATATCGATTCGGGTGGCCGTGCGCTGCAGGCAGTGGTCAGGCCGTATCCCCGGGCCGTCGCGGGCCGGCCAGTCAGTATTTCCTTCGATATCAAAAAGCGTGTCTTCGAGTTCGAGTTCCGTCATGATCCGGCTGTAGCCGGGCCGACCGAGGTATTTGTCCCCGACTACCAGTACCCAACTGGTTATGAGGTCAAGCTGTCGGACGGCTCGAGCGTGCGGGATGCGGTCAACCAGCTGCTCATATATACCCACAGCGCGGACCGCGATACCCATTCCATCAGGATTAGTCCCCGGCGATAATATTGGATATTTAGGAATTAAGATAAAGGGTGGACTGCCATGGAAGAAAAAGGACAGATAGTTGAAAATCAGCTCTGGCGGATCTCATTCGATATGCGAAGCGGCAAAATCAGTGCGGCACGCCGCGACAACGATGCCCTGTCGGTGTCCGACGCATATATCGGACTTAGCTACGCCGGCAAAGACGGTAAACAACTAACAGCCGGCTTTGCCGGGGGGAAGACCGGGAGCGCCGTCCAGACCTTTGAGGATGTCCATGGAAAAGGCAGGCAGTACCGCTTCACCAGTTCCGGCCGTACGGACGGTCTCGAGCTGGCTTACCTGGTCAATCTGTATGATGACAGGCCTTTCCTTTTGATGCGCCTTGAGGTGACCAACAGAGGCCGCGCCGATGTGTACCTGCACGACATGCATTTGCTTCAGGCTGAGGCGGGTGTCGGAGGCAGTGTGAATTTTAAAGGCGGCGGGCCGTTGAACTTCTTTAAAGTCGGCTGGCATGACTGGGTATACTCGGGTTTGCGACAAGCAAACGAACGGGATGTACGCTCAATGCTTATTATGCGTCCTTTCATCAGCAAGCAGCTGTATAATCCGGCCCTGCCAATCGGCAGGAGGAAGGGTGAATTCTGGGGTGACGGCTGGGGTCTGCTGACCGATCAGAAGTTGGCACTATTGGCCGGGTTCGCCTCAACAGCCGATCAGTTCGGTGTGCTGCACGTTAATTGCAGGAGTGGCGCAGCGGAGCTGACATTAACGGCGCAGGCGGACGGCATTTTGCTGGAGCCGGGCGAGATATTCAAATCCGAATGGGGTTATCTGCAGTTCATCGATTTGCCCTGCGCTGACCCGGCGGCCGATTTCGTCCAGGCCGTGGCGAGACAGATGAAGGCGCGTGTCCCGGTCACACCCCCGCCGGCGCAGTGGACGCACTGGTACCATTTCTTCCAATCCATCACCGCAGACCTTTTTATCGCCAACCTAAACACCATCGAAAGCATCAGGGAAACGATACCCTTTAAAATAGTGCAGCTCGATGACGGCTATCAGTCGGCCTGGGGTGACTGGACCATATGCAACGCCAAGTTCCCGCGTGGCCTGGCGCATTTGTCCGACAGCATCAAGGAGAAAGGTTATACTTCGGGTCTGTGGCTGGCGCCTTTTGTGGTGGACCCGCGCTCGAAGACGGCGCAGCAGCACCCCGATTGGCTGGTCAAGGATAAGAAGGGCAAGCCGATCGTCAGCGGCTATTTCTATGATTTTTACGGCCATGCTCTGGACCTGACGCAGCCTGTTGTACTGGAACACGTACGCTCGCTGCTCGAGACCATTGCCCGCAAGTGGGGCTACGGCTTCGTCAAGACCGATTTCGTTTATTCCGGTGCCTTGCCGGGCGTGCGGCAGAATCCCAAAATGACGCGCGCCCAGGCCTTCCGTAAAGGCATGGAGGCTGTGCGAGCAGGCATAGGGGAAGAGACCTTCCTGCTGGGCTGCGGATGTCCTTTCGGCCCGGCGGTCGGCATTGTCGATGCCATGCGCATAGGTCCCGATACCGCGCCCAACTGGACTCCATATTTGTGGAGCGTCAAGTGGGCAACGCCTATCATTAAGAGCGAGAACTCAATAGGTTCGCTGCGCAACAATGTCCGCCATACCATCAATTTAAGCACCCTGCATCAGCAATGGTGGTGGAATGATCCCGACTGCCTGATGGTGCGCAACTATGACACGACGCTGACTGATGATGAGGTTATCAGTAACCTCAGCCTGGTGGGGCTGTCCGGAGGTTTGCTCATAAGCAGCGACGACCTTACCCGGCTGCCTGTGGAAAGGCAGAAGCTGGTGGCCCTGCTTACACCCCTGATGGGTGTGAGCGGGCGGCCGCTGGACCTGCTCGAGCGGGAGCTGGCCGAGCTCTACTCGTTGCCTCTGAATAAAAACGGCATGAGCTGGCATGACGTAGCTGTCTTCAACTGGAGCGATAAACCGGCGGAACGCAGCCTGGACCTGGCGCGGCTGGGTTATGCGGCCGGGCAAAAGGTGCACGTTTTCGATTTCTGGCAGAAGAAGCACAGTCTGCAACAGACAGGTAAAATTGAGTTGGGTACAATCCCCTCCCACGGCTGCCGTATGCTGCGCATATGTCTGTCTGGGGAAGCTCCCGTCGTGGTGGGAGACACGCTTCATATCACACAGGGCTGCGAGATCGAGTCCTGCCAGGTCGCCGGAAAGGCCCTGGAGATGGGGACTATCGACCTCGGCCGCAGGGTGCAGGGATCACTCTGGCTGGCTCTCCCCGGCAGGCCTGTTTCAGCGAGCTGCGGCGGCAATGCCCTGAAATTCGAAAAGGAAAATGATGATATATACAGGCTGGACCTGGATTTCCAGGGCCGGGCGGGAATAAAAATACAATGGGAATAGGAGGGTCGCTTCCATGACCAAGTCCAAATATCCATGGTTTGTATTCGGGACGTTCTTTGCCTTCATGCTGTTTCAACAGGCCGAGCGGCTGGTTATTGGACCGCTGACCACACCCATCATGGACGAGTTCCACATAAACCAGGCGCAGATGGGGCTGGTCTTCTCGGGTGCGCTGCTGGTGGGCGCTATTCTCTACCCTATCTGGGGTTATCTGTATGACCGCTTCGCACGCACCAAGCTGCTGGCGCTGGCGGCCCTGATCTGGGGCGCCACAACGTGGTTGAGCGCGTGGGTGCGCACCTTCCCCCTTTTCGTGGTGACACGCTCATCCACCGGTATCGCCGACTCCAGCTATCCCGGCCTCTACAACATAACCAATGATTACTTCGCGCCCAAGGAGCGCGGCAAGATCATGGGTCTGCTGCAGATCGCGCAGCCCATGGGATATCTTGTGGGCATGGTGCTGGCGATGATACTGGGCGAGTTGATCGGCTGGCGGGGTGTGTTTTACGTCACCGGCGCGGTGGGCTTCGTGCTGGCCATTATTATTTTCTTCGGTGTAAAGGAGCCCCAGCGCGGCAGCACCGAGCCCGAGCTGGAGGGCATAGACCAGAAGGGCGATTATAAATTCAACTGGCATACGGCGGCTGGCCTTTTCAAGAAGAAGTCGCTGATCTTTATTTTCCTCAACTGCTTCACAGGCGTATTCCCCTGGCAGGTGCTGACCTTCTGGTTCTTCCGCTACCTTGAGACCGGGCGCGGCTACGATTCCACCACGGTGCTGATAACAATGGTCATTGCTGTTTTGATGCTGGCGGCAGGATACCCCATCGGCGGCCTGCTGGGAGACTATTTCTTCAAGCGCAACCCGCGCGGCAGGATGATCGTCAGCGCGGCGGGCGTCATAATCGCCCTTGTGCTGCTGATATTCGCTATCATGCTGCCCTACGACCAGATCTTCCTCTTCGGTTTCCTGCTGTCCTTCACCTGCATCTTTATGCCCTTCGCCTCGCCCAACGTGGTGACCACTATCTATGATATGACGCTGCCCGAGGTGCGCAGCACGGCCAACGCACTGCAGAACTTCTTTGAGCAGATCGGATCATCCATAGCGCCTCTGGCAGCCGGCATTATCGCCGACGCCTCATCGCTGCAGGATGCCATCCTGATCATCTGCATATCCGCCTGGTCGCTGTGCTTTATCTTTCTTGTCATATCGGCCTACCTCGTTCCTAAAGACCTTCAGACGCTGCGTGACCAGCTGAAAGAAAGAGCGGAGATAGAGAAGGCGCGGGCTTAGATCGCAAGGAGACTCGATGAAAAAGGATATCAAATACGCCGCGGCCATCTCAGCCCTGGGAAATCCCGGTGACCGTTTCATGTCCGGATATAAGGAGGACCGCTCCGCGGCCGAGATGTTTGCACTGGCGGCCAAGGCCGGAATAGGCGGGCTGGAGTTTGTTTACGGAAGGGACGTTACGGACGATAATGCCGATCAGATAAAAGGGTACATGGATAAATACGGATTGAAGTGCTGCGACGTCCTTCCCAACCTTTTCAGCCGCAAAGAGTTCATCAAAGGCTCGATATCCAGCCGTGACGCCGCCACGGCGAAGGAGGCGGCCAACGAAATACGCCGCACCATCGACCTGACCAAAAAGCTGGGCGGCAGCCTGGTCAACATCTGGCCCGGGCAGGACGGCTATGACTACCCTTTTGAATCCGATTATCTCAAAGCATGGGGACTGATGATCGAGCTGCTCAGGGATGCGGCCGACTACGATCCCTCTATCAGGCTGGGGCTGGAGTACAAATTCAAGGAGCCGCGCGTTCACAGCTACATATCCACTGTGGCCAAGTCGCTGCTGCTTTGCCAGGCCGTTAACCGGCCCAACGTAGGGGTAATACTGGATATCGGCCACGCCATACTGGCCTATGAGAATGCCTCAGAATCGCTGGCGCTGGCCAGCATGTTCGGCGACAGGCTGTTCCTGCTGCATATCAACGATACCCGACCTGACTGGGACTGGGACCTCAATGTAGGCTCGGTGCATTTTCTGGACACCCTCGAGTGGCTCTACTGGGCGGATAAAACGGGTTATGACGGCTACTATACTCTGGACATCTGGCCGGCCCGCATGGATACGGTGGAGGCCATTCGGGAGAGCATCGAGTGGATAAATACCATGCGCCGCGCCATAGACCGTATCGGAACGGCGACAATTGAAAACATGATGCTGGAGGGCAACCCGGCCAGGGCGATGAAGATCATACGGGAAGCCGTCTTCCGCTGAACTGAATATGCGGTTGGCCCTGGGCGTACCATGAAAAAGACCGTCAACTGCGCCGCTGTCGACCTGGGCGCCTCGGGAGGCAAGGTCATGCTGGGACGCTTCAACGGCTCCCGCATCAAGCTTGATGAGGTATACCGCTTCCCCAACGGACCCGTGCAGGCCGGGAAGCATATTTACTGGGACGTTCGCCAGCTGTTCGGGGAGGTCAAGAAGGGGCTGGTCATGGCGGCCGCAGACGGCAGCCTGGTTTCAATCGGGCTGGATGCCTGGGGTAACGACTTCTGCCTGCTGGATTCCGCCGGTGAGCTCGTCGAAAATCCCCACAGCTATCGCGATCCGCGCACCGACGGCGTGATGGAAAAGGCTCTTATTAATATGCCGCGCCAGGATATCTACAACCGTACGGGCGTCCAGTTCATGCAGCACAACACCCTCTTCCAGGTCTATTCCATGGTGCTGGAGAAATCGCCCCTGCTTGAGCGGGCAGCTACATATTTGATGATAGCGGACCTGTTCAACTACTGGCTCTGCGGGGAGAAAGCCTGCGAGTTTACCAACGCCACCACAACGCAGTTTTACGATCCCACACAAGGGGATTGGTGCCTTCCGATACTGGAGGCCTTCCAAATCCCGGCGCGCATCATGCCGCCCGTCGTACAGCCTTCAACGGAGCTGGGTATGCTGAAAAAGGATTTATGTGACGAGCTGGGACTGCGCTGCGTGCCCGTGATCGCGGTGGGCACACATGACACGGCGTCGGCCGCCGCCGCTGTTCCCTATAGCAGGGGCGTACCTTCAGGTGCGCCCGCAGATACAAGCTCCACCTCCCGGGATGCCGCCTTCCTCAGCTCGGGCACCTGGTCCTTGATGGGGGCCGAGGTGGGCGGGCCGCTCATCAACAGCGCCGGCCTGCAATATAATTTCACCTGCTACGGCGGAGTGGGCGGCGCCTGGCTGGTCTGGAAAAATATCCAGGCCCTCTGGATATTGCAGGAGTGCCTGCGCAACTGGGCGGAAGCCGGCCGGAGCGATACACTTGATGCCCTTATCGGGCTGGCGGAGCAGGCTGAGCCATTCGCTGCCATGATTGATGTCGACGACAGGCTGTTTCTGACGCCGGGCGATTTTCCGGTTTACATAGCGGACTATTGCCGGCAGACGGGGCAGCGGCCGCCGGAGGGCAAAGGCGCCATAGTGAGATGTATCCTGGAATCACTGGCGCTCAAGTACCACTACACCTTTGAACGTCTTCAGGATGTGCTGGGCAGGAGATTAAGTCGCGTACATATAATCGGGGGCGGATCTCTCAACGCGCTACTCAACCGCTTCACGGCCGACGCCGTCGGCGTGCCCGTTGTGGCCGGCCCGGCTGAGGCCACGGCGCTGGGCAACTTCCTGGCGCAGCTCATGGCGCTGGGCGAGGTCGGATCCCTGTCGCAGGCGAGGGAGATCGTGGGCCGGTCGTTTGAAACAGTCGTTTTTGGGCCTGAAGGCGGAGATCGCTGGGATGATCCCCTTAACCGGTTTTTAGCAGTGATAGAAAGGGGCGAGCAGGTTTGATAGGCACACGCGACGATTGCCCTGTTCTTTCGTCGGTAGCAATGATATTTAAATAATGTGCGATAATATAATCCGGCTGGAGATTTGATGATGGAAGAGAAATTGCTGTACCATGCCCGCGAGATGATTGCCCAAGTCGGGGCTATGTTGTTCGAGCGAAAGCTGACAGACCTGGCCGGAGGCAACATCAGCGTGCGAGTGGAGGATAAAATCGCTATGTCCCCCAGCTACTCCGGCGCACGGAAGTTCTGGCGTTTGAAGCCAGAGGACGTGCTGGTGCTTGACTTGGAAGGCAATCTGCTGTCGGGGGACGGCAGGATATCCCGCGAAGCGCCCGTACACCTTAAACTGCTGAATTCCTTCTATCCCCAGTGCCGGGCAGTCATACATGCCCATCCGAGCAATATCATGGTATTCTGTGCGGCCAGGCAGGTCATACCGCCTGTGCTGGAAAATACCTATAAGTTCGGTGAGATCAAGCAGGCTGAATATGCCCGCGGCGGAGTACAGAGCAGGCAGCTGGCCGAGAACGTGTATATGGCTCTCTGTGGCCAGGAGAAAAGAATGGCCGGGCAGGCTGCCGCTGTGATGGTGCCCTGGCACGGCCTGTTTGCAGCCGGCAAGGACCTGTACGCCGTGATGGACGCGGTGGAAAGGATAGAGACCAACGCGCACTGCATACTGATGGGCAGGGTGCTGCTGGCTGATGAGGACATGCTCTTTCGCTCTCGCCACGATCTGGCCAAACATATGGAAGAAGCCCTTGGGGAAGGGGAATAGCGGCGGTCATGATCCTGACTGTTACACTCAATCCCGCCCTCGACCGCACCTACCTGATCAAGGATTTCGCCTGGAACCGCACCATCCGGGCCAAACAGGCCGTCCCTGGCATGGGCGGCAAAGGCACCGATGCTTCCTGGATACTTGGTGAACTTGGTTATCGCAGCAGGGCGCTGGGCTTTGCCGCCGGCAACGCCGGCAAGATCATGGAGAAGTTGCTGAGGACACGCGGCTGCCAGACAGATTTCGTATGGGTCGGGGGCGAGACGCGCGTCAATATTGTCATCATAGGTGAGGAAGGTCAGGGACAGAGCACGCTGACAGAGCCCGGTCTGATGGTCGATGCCGGCGATGTCGAGAAATTCCGCAGGAAATTAAAGAGGGCCCTTAAATCCGCCTCGTGCGTCATTATCGGAGGCACGGTGCCGCCGGGAATGGACGCATCGATTTACACCGAGCTGGTAGGCAGCGCCAGGAAAGCCGGCCTGCCCGTGATCTTCGATGCCAGCGGGCCCGGCCTGAAGGCAGGAATGGAAGGCCGTCCTACCATCGCCAAGCCCAATATCGACGAGATCGCCGAACTTTACGGGAGCCCCGTCATCGGCATAGAGCAGGCTTATCTGGCGGGCAAGGAGATACAGCAAAGATACGGCGCCATGCTGGTCATAACCCTGGGCAGGGAAGGCGCGCTGGCCATACTGGGCAAACGCTCTTACCGCATTCCTGTATTAGAAATACCGGTTGCCAGCGCTGCCGGGGCAGGTGATGCCGTTCTGGCCGGCCTGGCCGTAGCTTTATCTGAAAATAAGCCCATCCAAGATGGGCTGCGCCTTGGCTTCGCATGCGCCACCGCAGTCTGCCTCAACTACGCTACCGCTGATTGCCGTAAAACGGATGTAGAGAAGCTGCTGCCTCAGGTGGAGCTTATCGAGTACAGGTAATCAACCGGGACTGCCGTGTAATTTGAATTGCCGCCGGGTTACAGCGGTTAGAAACGAGCTCTTCATATGCCGTATAATAAACGGCATTAAACCCGGCGCTTCCAGATCAAAATCAAGATGAGTAATCTGCAGCCTCTCAAAGAGCCGTCCAGGCTCTGGAATAAGAACTTCACACTGCTCTGGCAGGGGCAGCTTATCAGCCAGATAGGGCAGCGCTACTTCAATGTCGGCATGCTTTTCTATATCAAACAGGCTACCGAATCAGCCAGCCTGATGGGGGGCATGATGCTCTTCTCCACTCTGCCGGGCGTGCTGCTGGGCCCCATGGGGGGCACCTTCGCAGACCGTTTCTCACGCAAAAAGATTATCGTCTACAGCGATCTTATTCAGGGCATACTCGTTTTCTCTCTGGCGGCACTCATGTTCTTCTTTATCTGGGTTAACCAGCTGATCATATCGGATCCCCAGGGAAGCTTCTCTTTCTTTTCCTTCGTCTATCTGTCACCGCATGCCAGTGCCATCAACATCACATGGATGTTCATCGTTGCTACGCTGGGCGCTATAATCTTCGCTTTCTTCACACCGGCCATGTCCGCAGCCATCCCCGACCTGGTGCCCAAGGACAAGCTCAATATAGCCAATTCGCTCAACCAGTTCGCCATTTTCCTGGCCATGTTCCTGGGGCAGGGATTGGGCGGTCTCATCTTCAGCATCACCGGCGCGCCGCTGCTTTTCCTCATCAACAGCGTCACTTACCTGTATGCGGCAGGCAGCGAATCATTTATCAAAATACCACAGCCGCCGGTGGAGCCGGAGAAAAAATCGGGCGAGGCCTGGAAGGCTTTTATCAGCGATACCAGGGAGGGGCTGTCCTATGTGTGGAACGAAAAAGGCATGCGCATACTCTTCCTGGCGGCGGCGCTGCTGCACCTTCTGATCGCACCCATGCTTCTGCTGCTCCCTTTTTATGTGGAGGACTACCTCAAGCAGAACGCCTCCTGGTATGGCTATCTGCTGGCGGCGGTGGGGCTGGGCTCGGTTGTCGGCTATCTGATAGCCGGCGGTGTGAACGTGCGCGGCAGGGCCCAGAGCAACCTGATCATATTCTCTCTGCTGGGGGCCTCTATCTCGCTGGGTATCGTGGGTTTTATCTTGCAGCCGTTCATTGTGCTGGGCGTCGTCACCATGATAGGTCTGACGGCGGGGATATTCATCGTAAAGACTACCACCGTGATACAGCTCGCTGCTTCGTCTGAAATAAGGGGGCGCGTCTTCGGGCTGCTGGGCACACTGACCAGCGGACTCGCTCCCATAGGTATGGGCATTGCGGGCGTGATCGCCGATATGGCCAACAAGAACATACCGGTGATCTATGCAACCTGCGGCCTGCTGGTGCTGGTTATGTCTATCGGGCTGGCGCTTTCCAGGGAAGCGCGCGACTTCCTGACCATCGACGTGACTCACAAGGTTGAGTCCTGACTGCTGTCCCGATATTGTGGTATACTGCCTGCAAGCGCCTCGTTTAGCTTCACATGATGAATAATCTAAGCCTGATCTGCCTTCCCATCGCTTTATTTCTGGGCGCGATCCCCTCCTCTTTTATCGTCGCCAGGCTGGCTGCCGGGATCGATATCAGGGATGAGCCGGACGGCAAGATCAGCGCCGCTGCGGTCTATCGCCGGGTAGGGCTGCTGGCGTTTGTATTTTCGGTCATTATGGATATCGGAAAAGGAGCGATGGCGGTTTTGATCGCTCAGTGGCTGAATGCCGGTCCGCTGCTGGTTATGCTGGCGGGCATTATCGCCGTTATCAGCCACCAGTGGTCCATTTTCCTGCGTTTTCAGGGTGGGCGCGGCGCCACGGTGATGGGAGGAGTGCTGGTGTGTGTCTGCACAATACCCACGCTGATCGGGGCTGCAGTGGCGGGGCTGGCGGCACTCTGGATTAAAAACAGCACAGCGGGTTTCGGCATAGGCATCGTAGCCCTCTTCGCATTGCTCTTTGCTCTGCAATGGTCGGATATCGCGATTCCTCCCATAATGGTGG
Source organism: uncultured Dehalococcoidales bacterium (assembly GCA_964509615.1). Classification (GTDB taxonomy): domain Bacteria; phylum Chloroflexota; class Dehalococcoidia; order GIF9; family UBA5629; genus CAIMUM01. The sequence continues at coordinate 449 of CAZDXZ010000013.1, read as the reverse complement.
CGGCGCCTTCGCTTCCGCCGCCCTTTACTCCATACCAGGCGCTTATCATTTATCCCGTGCTGCTGGGCCTGCTGATGACGATCAAGGCGCTGCAGGTAAAGTACAGGCCGGGCGCTGCATTGAAGCCGCGGGCCGGAGGGCTGCCATGAACTGGATGATGACCCAGACGGTGGATGGGCCGGCGGCCTGGAAAGCTATCTGGGTGCCGCTATTGGCATGGTTTGTGGCGCAGGCGCTCAAGGTGCTGATTAATTTCGTGCGCAAGAGACAGTTCAATATGTCCCTGATGTGGAGCCCGGGCGGCATGCCCAGCGCACATTCCGCGCTGATGTGCGCGCTGGCCACCACCATCGGCCTGCTGTATGGATTCGATTCACCTCTCTTCGCCATCTCTCTGGCGGTGGCTTTTATCGTAATGTACGATGCTGCCGGCGTGCGGCGGACCGTGG
>CAZDXZ010000012.1:0-26754 GCA_964509615.1 uncultured Dehalococcoidales bacterium | reverse complement strand
TCTTGGTAAAATCGCCTAAAAAGTATATATTTTCAGTCGTTTTTAATCAAGAGACGGCAGGTGTCAGTCGGCGCCCGGAACCACTTTAAGCAGCCCCTCTTTGAGGGAATCCATCACTTCGGCGCTGTACCGCTCGATGTGGCCCTCGTCGCAGAGAGCGGCAAGGCGGGGATCAACCGGTATTCGGGCCAGCAACGGTGCGCCGGCCGCCCTGGCCATCTCTTCACCGCGGCTTTTGCCGAAAATCTCAATGTTTTTCTTGAGCTCCGGAAGGTATAAATAGCTCATATTCTCGACCACACCCAGCACCTTCTTATTCATCTGGCCGGCCATCCTGACGGCTTTCTTAACTATCATAGTGGTGAGGTCCTGCGGGGTGAAGACTATGATGATGCCGTTGACAGGCAGTACCTGCAGGGCCGTCAGCGGCGCATCAGCCGTACCCGGCGGCAGGTCCACCACCATGTAATCCAGATTGCCCCAGAGGACATCCTCCCAGAATTGCGTGATAGCTTTGCCGATCAGCGGACCCCTCCAGATTACGGCGTCCTCTTCTTCGGGCAGGAACAGGTTTATCGAAATGATCTGGATTCCGCCAGCCGACGTCACCGGCAGGATACCGCTTTCACTCCCTCGAGGCCGGGCGGTCAGGCCGAACATCCTTGGAATGCTGGGACCGGTGATATCGGCATCCAGTATCCCCACATTCAGTCCACGCGATCTCAGCAGTATTGCGGTCAGGGCGGTGACCAGCGATTTGCCCACGCCGCCCTTTCCACTCATGACGGCTATTACATTTTTTACACGGTTGATTTCAACCGGCCTTTTATCGACGAAGACGACCTCGGTTTGCAGGCCGCTTTCCAGCTCCTTGATCACGCCGGCACATTTTTCACGTATCCAGTTCTGAGCATTCTCATCGAGCGCGGTCGATGCCACCGTAATCCTGGCTTTATTATCTGTCAGAGCGACTTCCTGCAGCAGGTTCATATCTGCCAAGTTACGTGTTACCCCCGGGACAAGCACGTCTGAAAGTGCATCGGCAATATTTTTTTCGCTCAGCAACGGGTTCCTCCGGATAAATTAGATGCCTTATAAATAATAATCGGTAAACGGATAAGTGACTAATCCGTTGACCGATACAGGTTGTTCTTCTTCAGGCGGCTACTTTTTGGCGGCTTTTTTCAGATCGGCGCCGGATAATCTTAATATGACGGTGTCTCCTACCGTGACAATATCGTCCAGCTTAATCTTGTATTTTGTGCCGAGGCCGGCATTAATAATGGCGGATTTAACGGTTCCGGTGACGATATCGATGTCCAGATCGCCCATCTTGCCGATTTTATCTCCACGCGAGCCGATCACCTCTTTACCCAGCAACTTTTTTACCAGCATGTCACCTCCGCGTTTCCACACTTAACGGTATTGCATTTTTGTTCTTTATTATACAATTATTACCTGACCCGGCAAGAAGACCCATTAAATCTACCGGGCAACCGGAGGATAATGTTTTACATAATACACGGGGATGACAGTTACAGGTGCCGTCAGTCCTTAAATGAGATCAAAGCCGGCATGGGCAGCCCGGATATAGTGGAGGTCAATACCACAGTACTGGACGGGCGTAGACTATCTATAAGGGCCTTAATGGATGTATGCAGCGTAGTCCCCTTTATGTCTTCCGGCAGGCTTGTGATCGTAGAAGGACTGTTGAGGCGTTTCCAGCCCGGTGACAGGCAGACCAAGTCCAATGGCGGTGAGGAGGCCGGGCAGGCACTCAAGGAATGGCAGGGCATATCCGAGTACATCAGGACCATGCCGCAGACAACCGTGCTGGTACTTTTCGACGAGGACCTTGATCCAAAGGCGGCCAATCAATTGCTGAAATCAGTGGCGTCCTCGGCTGACCGTGTTTTCCAGATGAATGAGATAAAAGGCAGGGAGCTGGCAGCCTGGATAAAAGATTACACGGTCAAGAACAAGGGCAAGATCAGTCCGGGCGCTGTCTCCCTGCTGGCCGACTATATCGGCGGGGATCTATGGTCGCTAACGGGTGAGCTTAACAAGTTGATGACCTATTGTGAGGACCGAGAGATAAACGACAGCGATGTCAGGGAGATATCCAGCTTTGCTCGTGAGGAGAGCATTTTCGCACTGGTCGATTCCGTGCTGGAAGGCAGAATCAAGGATGCGCAGCTTATGCTGCACCGCATGCTTAAATACGGGACCGCGCCGCAGCAGATTTTGGCCATGATCGAGAGGCAGCTCGTCATTATTCTCAGGGTGAAAGAATTAAGTCACAGCAACCAGCAGGAGATCCGTGAGAGCCTCGGCCTGCATCCCAGATATCCCCTGGAGAAAACACTGCGACAGGCCAGGTCATTCAGCATACCCAAATTGCGCAAGGCGTTTCACTCCCTGCTGGATACCGATATAGCCATCAAAACGGGGAAATACGAGGACGACCTGGCGCTCGACCTGCTGGTAATCGAGCTGTGTAAATAACAACACCCGCCGGGTTTTCCCACACATCCGTCCGACAAATCTAGTTGGGCTATTCCTACTGTTTTTCATAATACGTATCAGTATTTCCGAAGTCGAACCCACATGAAGCATGATTCGTAGCCATCGACAATTACCGCGCATTTGGTTAAAATTGAGTCGAGGTATGGTTGCGATATCTAATATGCGCAGGGTACTAGCTATTATCCTGGCTGGTGGTGCCAGCGAGAGGCTGAGCGTCCTTGCTGATGAGCGCGCCAAGCCTGCCGTTCCCTTCGGTGGAAAATACCGCATCATTGACTTTACCCTCAGTAACTGCGCCAACTCGGGCATCTACAACGTGGCCGTATTGACGCAGTTCAATCCGCGGTCGCTGGCCAGGCATATCGGCGTGGGCAGGTCCTGGGACATGGACCGTGAAATGGGTGGGGTGGTTCTGCTGCAGCCGTTCCTCAGCCGTTCACAGCGGACGTGGTATAAGGGTACCGCCGACGCCGTTTATCAGAACCTCTACTACATAGTCGATCAGAGGGTAGATGAGATACTTGTGCTGTCGGCGGACCACATCTACAGTATGCGTTACGACCAGATGCTGGCCTCTCACCGCAACCGTCATGCCGATGTGACGGTGGCGGTTTATGAAGTCGCACAGGAGGATACGTCAAGGTTCGGTATTATCACCATCGATCATAATGAACGGATCGTAAATTTTGAGGAAAAGCCCAAGACAACCAAGAGCAGGCTGGCATCGATGGGTATCTATATCTTCAACAAGAAGGTGCTGGTCGATGCCCTGGAGGAGATGGCCAGCAAGCAGGAGGGCTATGATTTCGGGCACGATGTCCTGCCGAACCTGATAAGCAAATACGAGGTATTCGGATTCCGCTTCCACGGGTACTGGCGCGATGTGGGCACGGTGGAAGCTTACTGGCAGGCCAATATGGACCTGATCGTGGACCTGCCCGAGCTGAACCTTTACAATCCGGAGAACGAGGTGAGGACCATCACTCAGGGATATCCGCCTGTCAAGCTGGGTCCTCATGCGCAGGTAAACAGGGCGCTGATCTGCAACGGGGCAATCGTCAACGGCACCGTTATTGAGTCCATCATATCGCCGCGGGTTTTTATCGAGGAAGAAGCGGTGGTCAGAAATTCCATAATCTTCGAAGACACCACCATCGGCCGAGGCGCCATCATTGAGAAGAGCATTATAGATAAGCAGGTATGGATAAGCCGTGGATGCCATCTCGGGGCGGGGACCGATTTCACTGCCAACAAAGATGAGCCCGAACATCTGGACTCAGGCATAACCATGGTGGGCAAGGGGGCGAGGATACCCGCGGATATAATTATCGGTAAAAACTGCAAGATCGAGCCCTGGGCGGAGGCCGCCGATTTCACTGCCAAGATCATAGCCAGCGGCGAGACGATCAAGGGCAAGGGCCATCGCAAATACCAGGTCTGATAAGGCTGCTCCCGCATTATTTAAGCAAAGTATATCCAGACTTAATCATGAAGATACTTTTTACAGCTGCGGAAATCGCCCCGCTGACCAAGGTGGGGGGCCTGGCGGACGTGGTAAGGTCTCTGCCAGCTGAGCTGATCAAAATGGGGCACCAGGTCCGTGTCATAGTGCCTAAATACGGCTTCGTGGACTATTCCCCTTATAAAGCAGTTCCCGTTGTTCGCGAGCTTATAGTATTTTCTCTCAGGGAATATAGAAAAGTTGTGGTGGAGCAGATCGTAGTCGACGGCATCCCGGTCTACCTGTTGTCGACGGACATCATTTCCAGGTCCGAAGCCGTTTACGGAGGCGATGAGGTCGAGAAATTCTGGGTGTTCTGCGATTGCGTCAGCCAGTCGCTGCCTTATCTGGACTGGAAGCCGGAGATAGTCCATTGCCATGACTGGCACACGTCCCTGCTGCCGCTTCTGCTGAGGACAGGGGGATTTAACTGCCGTACGGTATTCACCATACATAATCTGCGGTACCAGGGCAATTTCGACGATCGCACGCTGCATCGCTCGGGGATAGGCCAGTACTGGTTAGGGCAGGTGGCCGGTCTGAGCGATCTGCCCTGGAATCTAATCGTGCAGGGTATACTCTGGGCACATGTTATCAATACGGTCAGCGAGAATTTTGCGCGTGAAATACTGACTGCCGAATACGGGTGTGGCATGCAGTCTTTCATCGAGTTCCGCAAGAACAGCCTTTTCGGCATCATTAACGGCGTAGGATATGATGAGTACGATCCGGGAAGCGACCCGTTGATAGAGGCCAATTACAGCAGCGAAAATACCACGGGCAAGGCGGTGAACCGGCTGAAACTGCTGACAATGTCCGGCTGGAAGCAGCGCCCCGAGGCTCCGCTGATCGGCATGGTGTCGAGGCTGGATGAGCAAAAAGGACTGGATATCATCATCAATGCCATCCCTGAAGTAATCAGGTCTACGGGAGCGAGATTCATTTTCCTGGGGCGCGGCAAGGAGTATTACGAAGAGTCCCTGCTGCAGCTTGAATCAAGGTACCCGGACAATGTAAGGGCTTATATCACCTACGACAATGCCAGGGCCCATCTTATCTATGCGGGGTCGGATCTATTTCTGATGCCTTCCCTGTGGGAACCCTGCGGTTTGGGTCAAATGATCGCCATGCGCTACGGGACGCTGCCGGTTGTGCGCAACACCGGAGGGCTGGCCGACACGGTAAATAATTTGAGCGGCGATCTTAAACAGGGGAGCGGTTTCGTCTTTTCAGAATACTCGGCAAAGGCGCTGTCTTTCGCGCTTAATAAGGCGGTTGAGGCATTCGGCAATAAGACCGCCTGGCAGAGGACGATAAAACGCGTGATGGAACTGGATTTCAGCTGGCAGACTTCGGCCCAGCGCTATCAGTCTCTTTACAAAAGGGCAATGGAGTTGAAAACAGATGGACCGGTCTAAAATGCCTGTTGTCGGAGTTGATATCGGCGGCACAAAGATAATTGCCGCTGTTTTTAATGCCGATGGCGCAATGCTGTCGAGGATATACTGCCTGACGCTGGGCAGCGAGGGGCCGGACCGTGTGATCAACCGCCTCTGCACTACGATAACTCAGGCCATTGAGAAGGCCGGGCTGAAAAGAAAACAGGTGGGATGCATCGGCATTGCGGCCGCGGGGGCGATAGATATCAATAGAGGGCTGGTAGGCGATTCGCCCAACATACCGCACTGGCACAATATACCTCTCAGGGACAGGCTGGCGGAATCTCTGGGCGGGACCATTTACGTGCTGAATGATGCCAATGCCGCTGCCCTGGCGGAGCACAGGCTGGGCGCCGGGAGGGGGCTGAATAACATGATATATATCACCGTCAGCACCGGCATCGGGGGGGGCATGATTATCGACGGCGAACTGTATCAGGGCACGGACGGCAGCGCTGCCGAGATCGGGCACATGATCATCAAGATAGGCGGCCCGCTGTGTAAATGCGGCAAGCGCGGGTGTTTCGAGGCTATGGCTTCAGGCACGGCGATCGCCCGGCTGGCAAAATCACGGTTGCGCCGGGGTGAGGGGAGCATCATGCCCGGGCTGGTCAGGGGCAAAGTCAGCGATGTGAATGCACAGACAGTCGCCGATGCCGCCCGCCAGGGCGATGAGCTGGCCCTGGCTGTCATCGAGCAATCGGCGGGCTATCTCGGCATCGGGGTGGCCAACCTGGTGAACCTGATGAACCCGCAGATGATAATAATCGGGGGCGGCGTATCGAAGATGGGCGAGATGCTGTTGAGTCCAACCAGGAAGTCGATGAAAGCCAACTCAATCGAGCTGCCCGCGCGGTCGGTGCGCCTGGTCAGGCCGCGGCTGGGTGTGGATGCGGAGCTTACGGGCGCCGCGCTGTATGCACGCGATATGCTGAGGGCAAAAGCATGATTTACTGGGCGCCTCTTTTCCATTTCTATCAGCCTCCGACTCAAACCCCTTCCGTATTGATGAAAGTAGCCAACGAGTCATACCGCCCGGTTCTGGAGGTATTTGACGAATTCCCCCGGGCCAGGGCCACGTTCAATATCAACGGTGTTCTCAGCGAGATGCTCGGCCTGTACGGGTACAGCGATGTGCTGAACGAGATGCGCAAGCTGGCCGAGAGGGGGCAGATAGAATTCACCGGCTCGGGGAAATACCATCCCATACTGCCTCTGATACCGGAAGACGAGATGGCCAGGCAGATCATGCTCAATCAGACCACAAACCGGCAGTACCTGGGCGAAGTTTACCAGCCGAAGGGCTTCTTCCCTCCGGAGATGTGCTATTCCAGGGATATAGCCGGACCTGTCAGCGCTGCCCGCCATGAGTGGATACTGGTCAGCGGCATCGCATGTCCTGTGGGATGGCCCATGGATGTCATTCATCGTATCGATTATGCCGGCCAGACGCTGGCCGTGTTTTTCCGCGACGATATACTGAGCAATAAAATCAGCTTTAAAGATGTGGACGGCAAGGGATTTATACAGCATCTGAAACAGCTGCACCAGGGCGAAGGAGACATCTATGTAATAACGGCCATGGACGCAGAGACGTTCGGGCATCATATACAGCACTGGGACAGGCTGTTCTTATCCCAGGTATATGAAACACTGGTACCGGCCGAGGACAACCAGGCTGTTATGCTCGAGCAGAAACCGCTGGCCGAGCAGCATCGCAAGCTGTTTGGCTACGATAGTTCACAGGATGCAGATGAAATCAGGATCGTGACTATCAGCCAGCTCCTCAATCTTTTCCCGGCAGGCCAGAAGATCAGCCCCAGGCCTTCATCCTGGAGCACGTCAGCCGGCGATATCGATGCAGGCAACTACTACCCTCTGTGGAAAGACAAGGACAATCCGGTGCACAGGATGCAGTGGGAACATCTGGACCTGACCATCAAGGCGGTGCACAAGGCGGTGGAGGTGGGGGACAATCCCGACAGTCTCGAGTACGCCGGGTTGGCCAGAAACGCACTGGACCGCGCGCTGCACAGCTGTCAGTTCTGGTGGGCCAGCAGAAAGCCCATGTGGAATATCAACATGATAGATAAAGGCCTCATCATGCAGCGGGAGGCCATGTTAAATGCAGTAAAATCCGTATCGCTGAGCGGATGCAGCCAGCAGGAAAAAAAGGACACTAATTACGGTGCAATGGCGGCCAGGCACGTATTTAACCGGATTACCGATTACCTTTTCATGGACCAGGTATAGATCGGGTCTGCCGTTGTTCATGGAGGAATGATATGAGATCCCGGGAGATTGTCGGAAAAGAGGTCATCGACTCCGGTGCACGTATCGTCGGACGAGTGAAGGATGTCGAGGTGGATACAGTTAAATGGAACGTTACGGGCATCGTTGTCTCGACGGGATTTATGCGTACCAGGACTCTGCTGCCGGGTGATATCGACAAGGTCGGCGACAAGGTCGTGCTCAAGGTATCTATAGACAAGGCACGCAAAGCCTGAATGCAAAGGTGCATATTTGAAGCGTATTTATCTTGGCCTGGCTATACACAATCACCAGCCCCTCGGCAATTTTTCCTGGGTTTTTGAGGATTCCTATGATCGTGCCTATCTGCCCATGCTCCAGGCGCTGGAACGGCATCCTGCTATCAGCGTATCCCTGCACTACAGCGGGTGCCTGCTGGACTGGATGGAGGAGCATCATCCCGAATTTCTGGACCTGCTGGAGAAGCTGGCCTCATGCGGGCAGGCGGAGATAATCGGCGGCGGCTACTATGAGCCTATCCTCTCTATGATCCCCGATATTGACAAGAGCGGGCAGATAGACATGATGAGCGACTATATCCACCGGCGGTTCGGACCGAGGCCGGGCGGCCTCTGGCTGACTGAACGCGTCTGGGAGCCCTCGCTGGCCATGGTTCTGGCCGGCTGCGGAATCGAGTGGACGCTGGTGGACGATACGGCTTTTAAAATGGTGGGCAGGTCTGAGAAAGACCTTTTCGGCTATTTCACCACAGAGGAGCAGGGCAGGTACATCAAGTTATTTTCCATCAGCAAGTACCTGCGTTATGCCATACCCTGGCATGATGTGTGCGATGTAATCGCCTATTTAAAAGAGAACGCATCGGAAGGCGGTGAAAAAATCGTTGTGCTGGGTGACGACGGCGAGAAATTCGGCGTCTGGCCTCAGTCTGCGGAACTCTGCTGGGAAGCCGGCTGGATCGATAATTTTTTTTCGGCTATCGAAAACAACGGAGACTGGCTGTCTACAATAAAACTCGGTGACTATGCGCAGAGTCATGGTCCGGCAGGCCGCATATATCTGCCGTGCTCGTCCTATGACGAGATGCTGGAATGGTCGCTGCCCGCCGGCATGTCTGAATCCTATATGGAATTAAAGCGCCGGCCGCATGAAGAAGGAGGCATGGCTATTCTGGATAATATGTTCAGCGGATACTGGCGCAACTTCCTGGTCAAGTACCCCGAGATAAACCGAATGCAGAAAAAGATGCTGGCAGCCAGCTCCAGGGTCCATCAGGCGCGCAGAATAGACGAGGCTGATTGCGGGATAGAATACCTGTGGAAAGCGCAATGCAACTGCCCCTACTGGCATGGAGTCTTCGGGGGCGTTTATCTGCCGGACATCAGGACGGCTGCCTTCAGCAATTTAATTAAAGCGGAGAACTGCGCGGATGCGCTGTTGACCGAGGCCGATCAGCGATACCGCTGGGAACATGTCGATTTCGACGGCGACGGCCGGGAAGAGATAATAGTCGAAGGACGGGACTTCAATCTCTATATAAGTCCCGCGGAGGGCGGAAGCATATTTGAGTGGGACCTGCGCGAACATGCCTATAACGTGCTCAGCACCGTATCGCGCAAACCCGAGGCCTACCACAGCGCACTGACATCGGGCGAAAATGCGCAGCGGGGATGTCAGGGTGACGGGGGAGTGCGCAGCATTCACGATGGGATAAAGATAAAGGACAGTGATGTGGCGGACTGGCTGATCTATGATGATGTGCCACGCTCCAGCCTGACCGACCGCTTCCTAGACCCGCACGTTGGAATGATGGACTATCGCAAGAGCCGGTTTGAAGACAGAGGGGATTTCGCCGGGCAGAATTATTGCGGCAGCGTTGTGCCGGGCGACGACGAACTGAGGATCGAACTTGAGCGTGAGGGCACGCTAAAGTCATCGCAGGGCCCGTGCAACCTGACGCTGCGTAAAAGCATCACTCTCGTTCATAATGACGGCAGCCTCAGAATCGGCTATAAATTTATCAATACGGGCAATGCTCCGATAGATACTATTTTCGCCGGTGAATGGAATATCAACCTGCTGGGGGGCGGGCACAATGAGGCGGCTTATTATCGTGTTGATGGCAGAGATATCGGAGATACCCATCTGGATTCCAGCGGTGAGATCACGGATGTGGACCGGCTGGTTCTGGGAAACAACTACCTGGGATTCGAGCTCGAGCTGGAGATCGAGCGGCCTTTGACAGTCTGGCGGTTTCCTGTGGAGAGTATATCCAACTCCGAAGCCGGACTGGAGAAGGTCTACCAGTGCAGTTGCCTGGTAATGCTGCTGCCCCTGTCCCTGAAGCCGGGCCGTACGGTCTCATTCAACTATATCTGGCGGGTGGTCAAATGACGGCCAGGGAAACAGCGCACACACCGCTGCGTAAACAGTACCTGCGCATCAAGCAGAAACACCCCGGAGCCATCGTATTTTTCCGGCTGGGTGATTTTTACGAGACTTTCGACGAGGATGCCAGGATTACCTCCCGTGAGCTTGAGATCGTGCTCACCTCCCGGGAGATGGGCAAGGGTGTCAAGGTACCGCTGGCGGGAATACCTTACCATGCCCTTGAGAACTACCTGGCGCGCCTGATAAGCCGCGGCTATAAAGTGGCTATCTGTGAGCAATTGACTCCCCCGGGCAAGGGGCTGGTCGAGAGAGACGTGATCAGGGTGGTTACACCCGGCACGCTGATTGAGCCCGGCCTGCTGGCAGAGAAAAGCAATAACTATCTGGTGAGTCTGCTGATGCATAAGGACCAGGCCGGGATCGCGTTTGCAGATATCACCACCGGCGAGTTTGCCGTAACCCAGATGGACCGCGACCGCGCTGCCGCCGAGCTGGCCAGGTTGAATCCGGCCGAGCTCATCGTTCCGAAATCATGCGGATACATTGAAGCAGACGCTGCCCGCAACGTGACCGAGGTTGAAGCCTATTTCTTTGAGCGTGAGGCAGCGGCCCGATCGTTGCTGGAGCTTTTCTCAACCTCATCGCTGGAAGGTTACGGCTGCGAGCATCTGCCGCTGGCGGTGGGCGCCGCCGGCGCGATCGTTGCCTATCTGAGGGAAAATCAGAAAACTGCGCTGGGATTGCTCACACATCTCTCCACCTATTCCACCTCATCTTTCATGACGCTGGATATGCAGACCATACGCAATCTGGAGCTGTACAGCAGCCTTCGCTGGGGTGCGGCGCAGGGATCTCTGCTGTCGGTTGTCGATATGACTAAAACATCCATGGGGGGACGCCTGCTGAAAAAATACATCGGCCAGCCGTTGCTCGATCTGAAAGCACTGGACCAGCGCCAGCAGGCCGTGGGCTGGTTCTACAGCAACAGCATGCTTCGCGGCACAGTCATCTCCCTTTTATCCGATATGCCCGATATAGAGCGCATAATCAACAGGGTGCGCAGCGGCAGTGCGCTTCCCAGGGAGCTGGTGGCTCTCAAGTCCGGCCTGGATAAACTGGCTTCGATACAGGCGTCGCTGGATGAGAGTAACTGCCCTGCACACATCTGCGAGGGCCTAAAGCCCTGTCCGGATATAATAGATCTGGTCTCCAAAGCCATTGCCGATAGTCCCGCCTCGAACTTCGATCACGGGGGCGTCATCCGCAAGGTTTTTTCAGATGAGCTCGACAGGGTCAGGACCATGGCCACCGATGCGCGGCAGTATCTGGCCGGACTGGAGAAACAGGAGAAGGAGCGGACGGGGATAAAGTCGCTCAAACTGGGCTACAACCGGGTTTTCGGATATTACATCGAGGTGTCTCAATCCAACCTGGGATCGGTGCCCTCCGACTATATACGTAAACAGACGCTGGCCAACGGGGAGCGGTTTTACACTCCGCAGCTCAAGGAATATGAGTCGCTCATACTCAATGCGCAGGAGAGGATGGTCGAACTGGAGAAGTCTCTTTTCAACCAGGTGTGCGCCCAGATCGCCGACCGAGGAGAGAGGATACTTGAATCGGGCAGCGCGCTGGCCAGGGTGGATGTTTACTCCAGCCTGGCGGAGCTGGCGGTGCGCAACAAATACGTGAAGCCGCAGCTGAATGACGGGGATTCCATCGCGATCAGGGGCGGCCGGCACCCGGTTGTGGAAAGGTCGCTGGGCAGCGGTGAATTCATATCCAACGACACCACGCTTTCCAGCGGAGACAACCAGTTGATCGTACTGACGGGTCCCAACATGGCGGGCAAATCAACCTATCTCAAACAGGTGGCGCTGATCGTTTTGATGGCGCAGATCGGGAGCTATGTGCCGGCGGATGAAGCCGTAATCGGACTGGTCGACCGCATCTTCACACGCATCGGGGCACAGGAGGATATAGCTGCCGGGCAATCAACTTTCATGGTGGAAATGATCGAGGCGGCCAATATACTCAATAATGCCACCACCAGGTCGCTGTTGATACTGGACGAGGTCGGACGCGGCACCAGCACTTACGATGGGCTTTCCATCGCCTGGGCCACCATCGAATACATACACAACAACGCCAGGCTGAGGGCCAGAACACTTTTTGCGACACACTATCACGAGCTGGTGGAGCTGGCCGCCAGCCTGCCGCGGGTGAAAAACTACAATATGGCTGTGACCGAGGAGGGCGGGAAGGTCATCTTCCTGCGTAAAGTAATTACCGGCGGCGCGGACCGCAGCTACGGAATACACGTAGCCCAGCTGGCCGGATTGCCCAGGGCCGTGATAAGGCGAGCAGAACAGATATTGCAGCAGCTGGAGGAGGAGCAGGCCTCGCGCAGGGACGGTGCGGGCGAGGAGCCTTCAGAAGCCCGGGCCCTGCAGTTGTCCATATTCGGCCAGTCATCTGAGATCGAGAGTGAGTTGAAAAGCCTCGACATAGATTCCATGTCGCCCATCGAGGCAATAAACAAGCTGTATGAGCTCAGGAAGAAAGCTGAGCGCGATAAATAGCTTCACCTGAGAGGCAGGTCTATCATCCGGACGGAAAATAGCGGTGTCCATAGAAAAGTGCTATAGTCTTAACCTCATGAAAGAGAAAATAGAAGAGCTCAAACAGGGAACGGTTACTTCACCGCAGGGTTTCCTGGCGGGCGCCGTGGAGGCAGCCATTAAATACAAGGGACGCCTCGACCTGGGCCTGCTTTATTCCGAGGCGCCCTCGGTCTGCGCGGCGGTTTTCACCCGCAGCACGGTGAAGGCTGCTCCCATTATTCTCAGTATGAAGAACAATGAAAAAGGCAGGGCGCGCGCCGTGGTGGTCAACTCCGGCTGTGCCAATGCCTGTACAGGTGATGGGGGACTGCGCGATGCGCAGGATATGGCCGCTCTGGCTGCGAAAAAACTCAGTATCCGGGCTGACCAGGTCCTGGTGGCCAGCACCGGCGTTATCGGCACCGTTATGCCAATGGACAGGGTTCAGAACAGCATCGGCAAAATTAAACTGCTCAAGGATGGAGGCCATAAACTGGCCAGGGCAATAATGACCACGGATACACGTCCCAAGGAGATCGCCGTCAGGGTCATGGAGCCGAATGGCCATTACACCATCGGGGGTATAGCCAAGGGCGCGGGCATGATACATCCGGATATGGCCACGCTGTTGAGTTTCCTGACTACCGATGCAAAGATCGAAAGTGCGTTCCTGGCCAGGGCGCTGAAGGCCGCCGTCGACGACAGCTTCAACATGATTACCGTGGATGGCGACACCAGCACCAATGACATGGTATCGATCATAGCCAACGGCAAGGCCGACAATGATCTTATCACAGCTGAGACCGGCAAGATGTTCAGGGAGGCTCTGGCCAGGGTATGCCGTTACCTTGCCTGCAGCATTGCTGCCGACGGCGAGGGCGCGACCAGACTGGTCGAAGTATGTGTGGAGGGCGCTAAAAACAGGTCTCAGGCGAGGAAGGTGGCGAGGCTGGTCACCGCTTCAGCGCTGGTTAAAGCCGCCATACACGGCAACGATCCCAACTGGGGCCGTGTTGTGGCTGTCCTGGGGCGCAGCGGAGCCGATATGGACGAGAGGGCGCTTGATGTCTATCTACAGGGTGAACAGGTTATGCGCTCGGGCAATCCGCTGCCCTTTGAAAAGAATAAACTCAGCCATCGCATGAAATCCGACGAGGTTAAGATCAAAGTATGTATGAATATCGGAACGGGAAATGCAGTCGCGTGGGGATGCGATCTATCTCAGGAGTATGTTACTATAAATAGCGATTACACAACCTGATCCCTCCCTTGATTGCATATGTTGAGATCGAAAATCATAGTGGTTAAGATCGGCGGCAGCACCCTGGGCCAGCACGATACCACACTGGAAGACCTTGTAACACTCCAGAAAAAAAAGGTCCCCGTGGTAGTTATACACGGCGGCGGCAACGCCGTCACGGACTGGCTGAGCAGGCTGCATATCTCCACGCGTTTCGTGCAGGGCCTGCGCGTGACCGATGAAGACACACTAAGGGTAGTCACGGCCGTGCTGGCCGGGCTGATCAACAAGGAGCTCGTGTCCGAGATCGGCCGCAAAGGCGGCAAGGCCGTAGGCATCAGCGGCGCCGACGGCGCCCTGGTTATGGGAAAGAACAAGAACCGCGAGCTGGGTCTAACGGCCGAAGAACTGACGGTGAACTCGCACCTGTTGAAGGTACTGCTCAACAGCGGCTATATGCCGGTGATTGCTCCCGTCTGTATCAACGCCCGGGCAGGCGACAACGACGATAACAATCTGCTGAACGTAAACGGCGATACGATCGCCGCAGAGATCGCAGCGGCGCTGAATGCGCGCAAGCTGATCTTTTTAACCGATGTACCCGGGATTTACGATGATTCCAGGCAGGTGATAACGCATATCGATATCGGCAGGGCCAGGAATATGATCGAGAGCGGCACTGCCTCGGGCGGCATGGTGGCCAAGCTTGAAGCAGGCGTGATCGCCGCCCGCAGGGTATCTCTCACACGTATAATAGATGGACGTGTAGAGCATGCACTGATCGACGAAATTGAAGGAAAAGGGAAAGGAACAACAATTGTCAACCAAAAATAGCAACTGGAAAGAACTGGAAAAAAAGGTTTATATGCAGCTGGCCAAGCGCTGGCCTGTGACTATAGTGCGCGGCAAGGGAATGAAGGTATGGGATGACGGGGGCAGAGAATACCTCGATTTCGTGGCCGGTATCGCGGTGACCAGCCTGGGACACTGCCATCCTGTTTTAGTGAAGGCGCTGACGCGCCAGGCCAAAACGCTGATACAGATGTCCAATATGTACTACACGGTACCCCAGTTGCAACTGGCTGAGCTGCTGGTTAAAACGAGCTGCCTCGACCGCGTTTTTATCTGCAACAGCGGAGCTGAGGCGAACGAGGGCGCCATCAAACTGGCGCGCCGTTACGGTAAGCTGAAGCTCGACGGCGCTTACGAGATAATCACCACTCACGAGTCGTTCCATGGAAGGACGCTGGCAACCACGGCTGCCACGGGACAGAACCAGTTTCAGGAGCCTTATACCCCGCTGCCCACGGGATTTGTCAACGTGGACTACAACAACCTGGAGGCTATCAAAGCGGCTACCAATAAGTTGACCTGTGCAGTGATGCTTGAGCCGATACAGGGTGAGGGAGGGGTCAACGTTCCCTCCAGTGGTTACCTGAAAGAAGTAAGGGCCTGGTGCGATGAAAAGGGATTGCTGCTCATACTGGACGAGGTGCAGACAGGCATCGCGCGCACCGGCACGCTCTATGCATATCAGCAGTACGGCGCGGAGCCCGATATCATGACGCTGGCCAAGGGGCTGGGCGGGGGCGTTCCCATCGGCGCCTTCCTGGCAAAGGAGCAGGCCTGTGTTTTTAAGATTGGTGAACACGGCACAACCTTTGGCGGCAATCCGCTGGTATGCGCCACTGCTTTCGATGTCCTCAGCTACGTGATACAGAAGGACTTGGCGGGCCATGTGCAGCGTGTGGGCGAATATATGCAGGGTGGGCTCAAAGCCCTGGCGGCCAACTATGGAATTATCAGGGAGGTCAGGGGCAAGGGCCTGCTGGTTGCGGTGCAGTTTAAAGAGGAGATCGCAGAGCCTGTCGTACTGGCCTGTCTGGAGAAGGGTTTGATCGTAAATAAGGTGAAAGCCGACGTGATTCGTCTAATTCCACCGCTCATCGTGACCGAGAAAGAGATCGACAGGGCGCTCGATGTACTCGACAAAGTTTTAAAAGAGAGGCAATAGAAATGGCGAAAAAAGCACGGGGAAAGGTTGTCCTGGCCTACAGCGGCGGGCTTGATACATCCGTGGCCATCAAGTGGCTGGCCGACAACTACAAGATGGATGTCATCACGCTCTGCGTCAATATCGGCGGCGTCAAAGACGTGGAGGGTATCAGGCAGAAGGCCCTGAAGCTGGGAGCGATTAAGTCATTTGCCGTTGATGCCAGAGATGAGTTTATAGCGGATTACGTTTTAAAGGCCGTTAAGGCGGACGCGCTGTACGAGGGACAGTATCCTCTGGCCACTGCGCTGGGCCGTCCGCTTATGGCCAAGCTGCTGGTGGATCTGGCGCATATGGAAGGCGCCGCAGCCGTCGCCCATGGATCCACCGGAAAGGGTAATGACCAGGTCCGCTTCGATGTGAGTGTGCTGGCTCTGGGGCCGGACCTGACGATCATAGCTCCCGCACGGGAATGGGGCATGACCAGAGACGAGACTATTGAATACGCCCACCGGCATAAGATACCTGTGCCGGTCAAGGTGGACCGTCCCTATTCCATCGATGAGAATCCGTGGGGCCGCAGCATCGAATGCGGCATACTCGAAGACCCGTGGAATGAGCCGCCCGAGGATATATACGAATGGACCAAGTCGCCGGTAGATGCGCCCGACAGGCCTGAATATGTTGAGATCGGCTTTGAAGAAGGCATACCGGTCAGCCTTAACGGCAAGAAGATGGAGGGATTGCCCCTGATCGATAAGCTCAACGTGATGGCCGGACGCAACGGCCTAGGCAGGATAGACCATATAGAGAGCCGCCTGGTTGGCATTAAATCCAGGGAGAACTACGAAGCTCCCGCTGCCATGGTTATATTGAAGTCACACCTCGCGCTCGAAGCCATGACCATGACCAGGCACCAGCTCAGATTCAAGGAGCGGGTAGCCCAGGAATATTCGGACCTGATATATAATGGCCTGTGGTTCTCCAACCACAGGGAAGACCTGGATGCCTACATAGATAGCTCTCAGAGATATGTGTCAGGCACCATCAGGGTTAAAATGCACAAGGGAAACTGCATCATCGTCGGACGCAGGTCGCCTCACTCCCTGTACAGCTTCCAGCTGGCGACCTACGACCGTGGCGATCTATTCGACCAGAGCGATTCAGCGAGCTTTATCCGCATCTGGGGCCTGCCGCTTAAAATACAGGCGCAGGCGCAGGTCATAGGTTTCACCGGGCCCAAGAGCGGTAATGGGAAAAGGAAAAATAAGAGAAAGAAATAAATATATGGTGGGAGAAGGATGGGAGTAAAAAAAGAGGCAAGGTTAAGGGGAAGGTTCAAAGAGGATATCAATGAAGCCGCGCAGCATTACCTGGCTTCAATTCCGTATGACTGGCGATTGCACAAATATGATATCGAAGGCAGCCTGGCCCATGCCGAGATGCTGGCGCGGCAGAAGATCATAACCAAAGGCGATTACGCGAAAATCAGGGACGGGCTGCATTCCATCAGCAGGGAAATCGAGGGCGGACGTTTCCAGTTCAAGCTTGAACTGGAGGACATCCATATGAACATCGAAAGCCGCCTCTTCGAGTTGATCGGCGATACTGCGGGTAAACTTCACACGGCCAGGTCACGCAATGACCAGGTGGCGCTCGATATGCGGCTTTTCACCCGTGAGGCAGCCCGGGACGCAATCAGGGCTTTGCAGAGGTTTAATTCACTGCTTGTGCATATCGCCGAGAAAAACCTCAAGGTTATCATGCCGGGATATACCCATCTGCAGCAGGCGCAGCCGGTGCTTTTCTCCCATCACGTCATGGCTTATTTCCAGATGTTCAGCCGCGATATTCAGAGATTTGAGAGCTGCCTCAGCCGGATCAATATCATGCCGCTGGGGAGCGGGGCGCTGGCGGGATTGCCCTACCCGGTGGACAGGGAGTTCGTGGCGGGCAGGCTGGGATTCGATGATGTCAGCGCCAACAGTATAGATGCGGTATCCGACCGCGATTTCATAATTGATTTCGAGTCGGCCGCTTCAATTGCTATGATGCACCTTTCGAGAATCGCGGAGGAGATCATACTCTGGTCTACGACAGAGTTTGGATTCATTGAGGTGGGCGACGCCTATGCCACAAGCAGCAGTATCATGCCGCAGAAAAAGAATCCGGACGCGGCGGAGTTAGCCAGGGGGAAGACCGGCCGGGTATACGGCCATCTGATCGCCATGCTGACTGTAATGAAAGGGCTGCCTCTGGCCTACAACCGTGACCTGCAGGAGGATAAAGAGAGCCTTTTCGATACGGTGGACACGCTTGCTTCCAGCCTGGAGGTCATGGCGGGACTGGTCGCTTCGATCAGGGTCAATGCCGCCAGGATGAAGTATTCCATGCAGAGCTATATCCTGGCCACGGATATAGCGGATTACCTGGTGAACAAGGGCCTGTCGTTCCGCGAGGCGCACAATGTGGTGAGCAGGGTGGTCTCATATGCCGTTGACAACAACAGGGACTTAAATGAACTCGATATAAGGGAGTATAGGGGATTTTCGAAGTTGTTTGAGAAGGATGTGCTGGCCATTACCCTGCACAAATCCGTCGAGGCCCGCTCGTCCCAGGGCGGCACGGCTACCGCCCAGGTCAAGAAGAGCATAGAGAGAGCCAGAGACGCCATTAGAGGTTATGAAAAAGAACAGAGTTAAGATTGCCCTGTCCATCCTTTCGGCGGATTTCAGCCGTCTGGGTGAGCAGGTGCGCGAGGCCTCCGCCGCCGGTGTCGATTATATACATGTGGACGTGATGGACGGCCATTTCGTGCCCAATATCTCGATCGGGCTGCCGGTGGTTGAATCGTTGCACAGGATCACAAAGCTGCCTCTGGATGTCCACCTGATGATCGAGAAGCCCGAATTATATATCGAGAAATTCGTCCAGGCAGGCGCCGATATTCTCACGGTTCATGTGGAAGCCTGCACACACCTGGACGGTACGCTGAACAACATTAAAAAATTGGGGATAAAAGCAGGCATTTCGATCAATCCCGCCACTCCCCTGTCGTCGCTGGATGAGGTCCTGCCGCTGGCTGATTTAATACTGCTGATGACAGTTAACCCCGGCTTCGGCGGACAGAAGTTCATAGCGGGTGTGGTTGATAAAATAGTCAGGCTGAGGCAAATACTCTATAATAGAAAATCCAGGGCCGAACTCGAGGTTGACGGCGGTATAACCGCCACTACGGCCCCTGTCGCTGTAAAAGCCGGCGCGGATGTCCTGGTAGCAGGTTCCGCCATTCTTAATTCAAATCTGGGTATAAGAGCAGCTGTAAAAGAATTGAGGAAATCGATATGTTAGCGGGAGACCTTATTTCTGGTCCTGATGCAGCGGGAACACAGATTGAGCCGGACGGCTGTCCCGTTAATGTTGAACGTAGTAGGCTGAATATTGGGCTGCCATGTCCGCCTGGTATGCTGTTTAGAATGGCTTATCCTGTTGCCGAAGCGCAGCGTTTTTCCGCAGATATCACATTTGATAGCCAATTTATAACCTCTTTCCGATACTTTACGAATTCCGAGTAAGAATGATATATAATACCACAACGTTCAAAATGTTGAAAGGAGACAGATGAAACAGTCCTGGGACGGCAAAGACCTCAGAGATATGTTTGCGGCCGGCAGCAACTGGCTGGAGAAAAGCGTCGCTGAGGTCAACGCCATCAACGTCTTTCCGGTTCCCGATGGCGACACGGGCACCAATATGCTGCTTACACTCAGATCGGTCATTGAAGAGGCGGACCGGGCTTCCGATACAACGGTGGGCGTGATGTCCAAAGCCATGGCCCACGGAGCGCTTCTCGGCGCCAGGGGAAACTCAGGGGTTATCCTGTCTCAGATCTTCCGCGGTATGGCCAAGGGATTCGACGGGAAAGCCCAGTTCACAGGCACTGATTGGGCCGCGGCCCTCACTCAGGCGGCCAAGACGGCGAGGGAAGGGCTTTCCAATCCGGTGGACGGCACCATACTGACCGTTATCAAGGACGCTGCCGGCTCGGGCCAGCAGTTTGCAGACCAGCACCCGGACGACCTGGTGGCTATTATCGATGAGACGGTCAAGGAGGCACGCGAATCGGTAGCCAGGACACCCACCCTGCTGCCCGTTTTAATGGAAGCCGGCGTGGTTGATGCGGGCGGCCAGGGATTGTATATACTGCTGGACGGCGCCCTGAGATATCTGAAAGGCGAGCTGGAAGACCTGCAGTACCGCAAACCTCAGATGGTCAGCGCCAATATAACGGCAACCAGGAATGTAAATGTGATTACAGCGGACGAGGAAGAAGCTTACG
The DNA here is from genome assembly GCA_964509615.1 of uncultured Dehalococcoidales bacterium. Lineage (GTDB taxonomy): Bacteria > Chloroflexota > Dehalococcoidia > GIF9 > UBA5629 > CAIMUM01. The sequence goes on along the minus strand of CAZDXZ010000012.1, from coordinate 6,454 downwards.
GTTACTGCACCAATTTCCTGCTGGAGGGAGATAACCTGGACCCCGAGAAGATACGCCGCAAGCTCGAGGACAGGGGGCAGTCGCTGGTCGTGGCGGGCGACGAGACGGCGGTGCGCGTGCATATCCACTCATATGATCCGGGAGGCATACTGGCCTATGCCACTTCGCTGGGTACTCTTCACCAGATACAGATCCAGAATATGGATGACCAGCACGTCGGGTTCAAGGAGATGCAGAAGCAGAAGGCCATGCCGGCGGATATAGCGGTGGTGGCTGTTGCGTTCGGACCGGGCATGATCAAGCTGTATGAGAGCCTGGGCGCCATCGTGGTGAAAGGCGGGCAGACCATGAACCCCAGCGTAAAGGAGATACTGGCGGCTGTAGAAGCTGTTGAACCCAACAAGGTCATACTGCTGCCCAACAATAAAAACATAATACTGACAGCTTCCCAGATCAAAGATTTGACCAAGAAGTCGGTGGAGGTTATACCCACCCGCACGATACCCCAGGGCGTCACAGCGCTGATGATTTTTAATTACGAGAGCACGCTGGAGGAGAATATTCAGTCCATGAGCGAGGCAGTTAAATCGGTCAAAACCGTCGAGGTCACCACGGCGGCCAGGTCGACCCAGATACACGGGCTGAAAGTGCAGCAGGGGCAGGCCATCGGCATCATCGACGACACAGAGCTGGTGGCGGCCGGTGATGATGTCCAGGATGTGCTCATGCGCAGCCTCGATAAAGGTGGCATTAGTTCGGTCGAGATGATTACAATATATTATGGTGCTGATTTGCAGGCGGAGACGGCTGAGGAGGTGGTTAACAAATTAAAAGAAAAGTATCCGGGCAAACAGATCGAACTGGTCAGCGGCGGACAGCCCCACTATTTCTATATAGTGTCTCTCGAATAAGTTAAGGGAGGGTTAGGCATGATTAAGCTTATCACGGACAGCACCTGTGATATTCCGGCGGACCTTATCAAGAAGTACGGTATCACTATCGTCCCCATCAACGTGCTTTTCGGCAACGAAACCTACCGGGACGGCATAGATATCAACGCAGAGCAGTTTTATAAGAAGCTGGTCGAATCGAAGGTACACCCCACCACATCCGCGCAGTCACCGGGATACTTTTCGGAGCTGTTCACCCGGATGTCCAAAGAGACCGACGAGATTCTACTGATACTGTTTTCCAGCAAGATCAGCGCCACTTACGAGAGCGCTATCCAGGCCAAGGCCCTGGTGGGCGATATCTGTAAAATCGAGATTGTGGATTCGCTGCAGACCTGCGGCGCGCTGGGCCTGCCAGTTCTCAAGGCGGCCGAGATGATCCAGGGCGGCGCCAAGCTGGCTGATGTGACCTCAGCCGTGAAAGATATGTGCTCACGTGCGCACGCTTATATGGTCTTTGATACACTCGAGTACCTGCGCAAGGGCGGCAGGATCGGGCGGGCGCAAGCCCTGCTGGGCGGATTGCTCAAGATTACCCCCATCCTTACCTTGCGAGAGGGCATCGTAACGCCGGTGCAGCGGACAAGGAGCAGGACCCAGGCCATCGATGCCCTGGTCAACCTGGTGAAAGGCGCCAACAAGATCGAGGCCCTGATGCTCCAGCATGCCACTACGCCGGACGAGCTGGAGATACTGGCCAAGAGGGTTGCCGAGTTTTATCCCAGGGAGAAAACCATTTTCAGTACGGTCAATGCGGTGATCGGCGCCCATGTCGGGCCTCATGTGCTCTGCGTGAATTTCATCGAGGGCAAATAGCTCCTGTGAATACAGCGAGTTAAAACGGCGTCCATGACTCAGCCTTCCGGTGATAGTACAGCCACTTTCAGAACTGTATTGAATCTGGAAGCCAGGAGCGGTTTCGCCAACCGCGCGGTTATCGGGGGATTGGACAGGTTCGTGGCCAGGTGGGTCTCGCAAGGCTCGCCCGGCCACGATTATTTTTTGTCTCACCCGCGGCTTAAAACGCTGCTGGCCGGCAGTCCTTCATACGCCGGGAGAAACATCGACGAGAGGCGGGCATGGGTGGAACAGATACTGAAGGAACTTGACCGCTGGGAGATCCCTCCTGAAGTAAAAGCACGCGCAGTGAATGCTCCCGTGCAGAAAATGAAGGCGGCCTCGCGGAAGGCGGGGCTCCCTGCACTCCCTGTTAAATCTCTCGAATTACCGGCATCAAAAATCAAAGGTGTAGGCGAGACCGTCGCAGCACGCCTGGGCAAGCTGGGCGTGGCCAGCATACGGGACCTGCTCTACTTTTTCCCGCGGCGGTTCATGGACTTCAGCCGGCGCTGCACAGTGTCTGCGCTGGAAGCAGGCAAAGAGCAGACCATTTTCGTTGATGTGTGGGAGGCGCGCCAGGTCATGCTGGGCCGCATGAAAAGCAGCGAAGCCGTGCTGGCTGACGAGACCGGCAGCATCAGGGCCGTGTGGTTCAATCAGCCCTGGGTGGCGAAACAGCTCAAGGTAAATACTAAGATTGCCGTCAGCGGGAGGGTTGGTGAATTCAACTACGGCAGGGTGTTTGAGAATCCCGAGTGGGAGGTGATCGAGGACCGCGAGCTCCTGCACACGGGACGAATGGTCCCTGTCTATCCTCTGACCGGCGGTCTCTTCCCCAGGCAGGTGAGGGCGGTGGTGAGAAACGCGCTGGACGAATACCTGTCGGCTCTGCCTGAATTCCTTCCGCCATCCGTCAGGCAACGCTGTGGACTGATGGACCTGCGGGATGCGGTCATGCAGGCGCATTATCCCTCCGACTATGCTTCGCAGAACAGGGCACGGCAGAGGCTGGCTTTCGATGAGCTTTTCCTGTTGCAGATCGGCGTACTGAACAAGAAGCGCGATTGGCAGGAGGAGCAGCCCGGCCGCGGATTCCGTATCAGGACGGAAGACATTCAGGGATTTATCGATGCGCTGCCGTTTAAACTGACCTCAGCCCAGTTAAGGGTTATCGATGAAATAAGCCGGGACCTCCAGCGCGAAGTGCCCATGTCGCGCCTGCTGCAGGGCGATGTGGGCAGCGGAAAGACTGTGGTGGCCACCGTGGCGCTGCTGTCAGCGGTCTCCAATGGATGCCAGGGCGCGTTGATGGCGCCGACGGAGATACTGGCGGAGCAGCATTTTACAACGCTTCAGAAGCTGCTATCAGCCATCTCCAGTGTGGTCAGCCAGGAATCGAACATCTGTGTCTTCAAAGGGATACTGGGGCGGGAGATCAGGGTTGTGCTGCTGACGGGCAGCCTGGCTGCCGGCGACAAAGCCAGGACGCACGGGCTGATAAAAAGGGGATCGGTGGACATCGTGGTAGGCACCCATGCGCTGGTGCAGAAAGAGGTGAAATTCGCCGGTCTGGGACTGGTTGTCATAGATGAGCAGCACCGCTTCGGTGTGCTGCAGCGCTCAGCCCTTAAGCAGAAGGGATACAATCCTCACCTTCTGGTCATGACCGCCACGCCAATACCCAGGACCCTGGCGCTGACGTTGTTCGGAGACCTGGATATATCCACGATAGACAAGATGCCGGCAGGGCGGCGCCCGATTAAAACACGCTGGCTGAAGCCCGATGAGCGCCAGCGCGCATATAATTTCATCAGAAAGCAGGCTGCCGAGGGACACCAGTCTTTCATTATTTGTCCCCTGATCGAGGAATCGGAAAGCCTGGATGTCAAGGCGGCAGTGGCCGAATATGAGCGCCTGTCGAGGGAGGTTTTTCCCGATCTTAAGCTGGGGCTGCTGCATGGCAGGATGAAGAATGCAGACAAGGATTCGGTCATGCGCGATTTCAAGGACGGCCGGCTGGATATACTGGTCTCCACGTCCGTGGTGGAGGTGGGCATAGACGTGCCCAATGCCACAGTTATGCTGGTCGAGGCGGCGGACCGCTTCGGCCTGTCTCAGCTGCACCAGTTCAGGGGCAGGGTTGGACGTGGGGGAAGTCAGAGCTACTGCATACTGCTATCCGAGAATCCCTCGGAATACGGGCAGGAGAGGCTCAAAGCCATCGAGGAGCTGACAGACGGATTTGCGCTGGCCGAAAAGGACCTGGAGCTGCGCGGGCCCGGCGAATTTTTCGGGACCAGGCAGAGCGGCCTGCCCGACCTTAAGATGGCGCGGTTATCGGATACACGTCTGCTGGAGACGGCACGCAAGGAAGCCCGCATGATATTTGAAAAAGACCCCGGTCTTTCTGCTGCCGAAAACGGGCTTTTAGCACTGGAGTACAATAGAATCTGGCACAAAAGCATAGAAAACAATTAAAATATAACTTTCTTGCCGGGCCGCGGCGCCATGGCAAATATACTGGATTTATTCGGGGGATTAAATGATTTTCAAAAAACGCCTGGCTGAAATGTTGGAGCAGGCATTCGCCCGCGCCTGTGCAAAAGGGCTGGTAGGCAAATCCAGCCTGCCGGAGATAGTCATAGAGAGGCCGGCCAGGCCGGAGCATGGAGACTATGCCAGCAGCCTTCCGCTCAAGCTGGCCAGGCTGACCGGCAGCAAGCCCATGGATATCGCCGCAGCCATAATCAATGATCTGCCCGGGGATGGCGATTTCGAGAAAGTCGCGGCTGTCCCGCCCGGATTTATCAACTTCACATTAAGTCAAAAATGGCTGTCCGGCCAGGTGGAAGTTATCTGCCGGGCTGGTGAGTCATACGGCAACATACAGATGGAGGACAAGAGCATACAGATCGAGTTCGTCAGCGGAAATCCGACCGGGCCCCTGCATGTGGGGCACGGCAGGGGAGCCGTGCTGGGTAGCACGCTGGCCAATGTGCTCAAGGCGGCCGGCTACAGGGTCAGCACCGAATACTACATCAATGATGCCGGCAGCCAGCTCGAGGCGTTCTACCGGTCGCTGTATGCCCGCTACCTGCAGGCCCTGGGAAAGGAAAATGAGGTGCCGGCCAACGGGTACCACGGCAATTATCTGATTGACCTGGCACGGGAGCTGGTCGCGCAGTACGGCGATAAATTCGCAACTATGCCGGAGGACCGCGCCCTGGCGGAGATAGGTCGCATCGGCATTGAGCGGGAGATGCAGCAGATAAAAGATGACCTGAAAACGCTGGGCGTAACGTTCGATGCGTGGTTCAGCGAGCAGAGCCTTTTCAAGAGCGGCAGGTACGACAGCACCATGAAGATGCTGCGCGACGGAAACTACATAGCCGACAGGGAAAACGCCACCTGGTTCATATCGTCCACGCTGGGCGACGACAGGGATAATGTGCTGGTGCGCTCCGACGGCACACCCACCTATTTCGCCACCGACATCGCCTATCACTACGATAAGTTCGCCGTCAGGAAGTTCGATAACGTGATCGACATCTGGGGCGCCGACCACCAGGGCCACGTTCAGCGCATGAAGGTGGTATTGAATGCGCTGGGCATCGATCCCGAGAGGCTGGAGATAATCATATGCCAGCTTGTGACGTTGAGGCGCGGCAAAGAGGTCGTCAAGATTTCAAAGAGGAGCGGCGATATCATCACGCTGCGCGAACTGCTGGAAGAGGTGGGCCCCGACGCCTGCCGCTTCGTTTTTCTCTCACGCTCGGCCGACAGCCAGATGGACTTCGACCTGGAGCTGGCTATTAAGCAATCAGCCGACAACCCAGTGTATTACGTGCAGTACGCTCACGCCCGCATCAGCAGCATACTGCGCAACGCCGATGAGAAAGGCATCGATTTCAGCAAAGGCGACACGGGCCTGCTGACCACCGAGCCCGAATTGACGCTCATACGCAGCATGGTCAGGATGCCGGAGATAATCGAGACCGTCGCTCTTTCGCGCCAGCCGCACCACCTGCCGTTTTACGCCCAGGACCTGGCAACGGTCTTCCACTCGTTTTACAAGCAGTGCCGGGTCATATCGGAGGACGCCGAGCTGACGGCGGCACGTTTGAAGCTGGTGCAGGCCGCCAGGACGGTGCTGGCAGAAACGCTCCACCTGATGGGTATGACCGCGCCGGATAGTATGTAATCAACTGGCCATTGCGGTGATCCGAAGCTGCGAGCCGAAGGCGTGGCAGCCGAAGGGCGTGGCAATCCAATATTCAATAGTCATTGACAGGATTGCTTCGTCGCCTGCGGCTCGTCGCAATGACCGATTATCGCTTTGTAGCTGCGACTCATTTGTGTTAAACTCTTGGCTTGATTATGAGAAAACGAGTATTCTCCGGGGCCCGACCGACCGGCAGGCAGCACATCGGCAATTACATCGGCGCCATTCAGAACTACGTCAAGCTGCAGGACGAGTATGACTGCGTCTACTGCATCGTCGACCTGCATGCGCTGACCACGCTTGAGAATACATCCGAGCTTCAACAGAACATATTCGAGATGACGCTCGACTGGCTGGCTGCGGGCATCGATCCTGGGAGATCTATAGTCTTCGTGCAGTCGCACGTCCCCGAGGTGACCGAGCTCTTTACGCTGCTGGGCAT
>CAZDXZ010000011.1:18352-26851 GCA_964509615.1 uncultured Dehalococcoidales bacterium | reverse complement strand
GTCGGGCTCATAACCCGAAGGTCGCAGGTTCAAATCCTGCCCCCGCTACCAGAAATGAATTGTAAACAGCCCGTCCAGTGATGGACGGGCTGTTTTATTTAAGTAAACACTAATTATGGTGATGTGTTGACACTTTGATGCTTTGATGATATCGTTGTATTGGAGTTAGATATGACTGGAGTTAAAGACAGCTTTAAGAGGACAACCATAAGCCTGCGCCCCGAAGAATATGAAGCCCTGCGCTTTATGGCATTCAAGCGGAGGACCTCAGTTGCCGGCGTTATTAGAGAGCTTGTTTATGAGCATCTGGAAGATGAAGAAGATATCATAGATGGCCTGAAGGCTTTGCAGGAAAAAGGTGATGCCATGGATTGGGCAACCTTCAAGAAGGAACATCTTGGCCTATAAGGTTGAAATCATTCGTACAGCCCGGAAACAGATATTGTCCTTTCCCAAAGAGGCGCAGTCGGAAATCGCGCTGACGATCGATGCACTGATGAATAATCCCAGGCCGTCGGGCTGTAAAAAACTGCGTTCGACAGCTCTCTGGCGTCTGAGAGTGCGGCATTATAGAGTAGTATATGCTGTGGATGACAAAGCTCTTCTGGTAACAGTCCTGAAGGTAGCTATGCGCAGTGAGGGCACTTATCAAGGACTATGAAAGTCAATCGGGCGAAGGTCGCAGGTTCAAATCCTGCCCCCGCTGCCAGATTTCGAATACCAAACGGCCCGTCTTATTTAAGACGGGCTGTTATACTTTAGCTAATAAAAAGCTAATGAAAATTATCAATGATGATGCTGGATAATCATAGGATATTTGCATCGTCGTGCTATACTGGCTTTTATAAAAATGTTAGGGAGGCTGAATGTGGCTAAGAAGCTTAAGATAATTGATATTAAGGAAAAGAAAGACCTCGAGCCGATGCTTGTCAGGGACTTGTCCACGCTCGAAGAAGGGATGGTTCTTGTTGGTCAACAGGTGCCCACAGATACCGGTCCTTTGGATATTCTCGCTGTAGATAGCGAGGGCGCTTTGGTAGTGATGGAGCTGAAATCTGTAGTCGATGAAACCCATCTAATGCAGGGTCTCCGCTATTACGACTGGGTCGTCTCGCACGCCGCCTGGATAGCTACCGCGCATAAGGACAAGGGTATCGATCCCAAGGAAGCTTGCCGTCTCTTGCTTGTGGCACCTGGGTTTGATGAAATCACCAAAAGGATTGCCAAGTATATCAGCATCCCCCTCGAATTAATTGACTACGAGTGCGTTGAGCTACCGGATTCTAGTCGTGACCTTCTGTTTCGCAGAGTCAGTATTCCCGATGCTCCAGAGCCACCTAAGATTTACACGATGCCAGAGAAACTCAAAATTATTCAGGATGACAAAGTCCGAGCCTTATTGGGAGAGGTACTTGAATCAATGAAGCAAGAGGGAATCGAAGCTAGACCCATCCATGGTGAATGGATATCATGCTGGTACAAGAACAAGCGTTTTATGTATCTTGGTTGCAAAAAGAAATTCTTCGTGTGTGAAGTACTTCACGCCGATGGTGACTGGTCCAACAGGATACGTATTAGCACCAAGAAGGAGTGGGAGGATATATTGAAGAGTGAAATCCATCCCGCGTGCCATAGAATCGCCCACGGGTCTCAACCCGGAACTGTCTCCGACGATTCTGGGGTCTCATAGTGGCCGAATGCGTGACTATTAGCGATGCCAGTCGTCTAGTTTTTGTATTTCCCCGCTCTCCCTCGTCTTTATCACCTCGTCGAACTTCTCGGCAGCCGTCTTCTGCAGACCTGGCGCTACATGGCTGTGCGTGTCGAGTGTCAGTGAGATGCTTGAATATCCCAACCGCTCCTGGACCACTTTCGGGTTGGTTGAAAGCGCCCGGCCGGTGACTACCCCAACTTGATAGTTGCCAACCTTTGAACCATATCGTGGCTCATTTGGGTCACGCCCGTAGCGAGAAGGCAAAACTCAACGTTGTACGGCCCATCCCTTCCGACTGTGTACAGTCCGCAGTTTATTAGTATCATGGCGTTCAACTTGCTCAATCGAGCATCTGGTCCCTCACGTATCCTTTCTTCAACTTCATGAGCCGCCGCCGTCAACGTCGCTTCGGTGGAGTCACTATCGCTTGCTATCATCAATATGTTTGGCGCAGCCTCTTTGTACTGGCCAACTTTGCTCTGCGCAACATCCGCCATTTGTGCCCATACCGGTTTTCCTTCTGTCACTGTAGTGTCACCGATCGGTACCAGGATGTTGTCCTCTTCATTTCCGCTATGTTCGTATTTACGAGATTGCTCTTCCATGGCCTTCTTGTCCAATAAGTCCTGTTCCTTCGGTCTGAAACGCTTCACTTCCACGTATACCGTTTCCCTGTTAAAAGCTATCTCGAGGTCCGGGCTTTCTCGCATCTTAACTGTGAAGCCGTTATTAAGAAAAAGCAACGCAGCGCGTCCCTCAGCCATGTGGTTCTTCAGATTATTTTCGTCATTGGCGTTATCATTAAGTTTCTGTTCATACACCTCAACGTCTATTACGCCCTTGCTTCTCAGTTGCGCTAACTGCTGACACACAACCGTGAATACATCCTTCATTTTGCCAATCCTCATCCCAAGAATAGCAGCGTGTTATTAAATTCTCAACAACCTGAGTAATATCGAAATACGCACGGAAATGTGATATCATCGTCAACGAGTTGCCGCAGACGAGGTAGTAAATGGACACGAATATTCTCTATTATGGGGATAACCTCAGGATACTCAGGGAGCATGTCCCGGATGGTTCCGTCGATCTCGTCTATCTGGATCCTCCTTTCAATAGTAAAGCCACGTATAACGTGCTCTTCAAGGAGCCTACAGGCAAGCCTTCCGAAGCCCAGATCACTGCTTTTGAGGATTCCTGGCACTGGGGTCTTGAGTCCGAACGTACCCTACTGGAGATACATAATTCCAAGCTTGTGCCCCCTACTACCAAGGACCTGATGAATCTGCTGTCGTCATCCCTCGGTCGCAACGATATGATGGCTTATCTCGTCATGATGTGTATTCGCTTGGTGGAGTTGCGCCGCGTGCTTAAAGATACTGGTTCCATCTATCTACATTGCGATCCAACAGCCAGCCATTATTTGAAGTTAATTTTGGACGGCGTCTTTGGTATTCAGAACTTCCGAAATGAAATAGTGTGGCAACGCACCAATGCTCACAATGCGGCAGGACAGTACGGCCGGGTTCATGACATCATTCTCTTTTACACCAAGGGCTCATCGTACATATGGAACCCCAGTACACTACCCTATAGCCCTGAGCAAGCGAAAAGATATCGTGAGGACGATGAAGGTCGCCTCTATACCGGGCAAGACTTGACAGCTAGCCGCCCGGACAGCAATTCCGGCAAATTTGAATGGCGCGGGACTATGCCTCCGCCAAGCCGTGGCTGGGGCTATACTGTGGAACAGCTGGAGACCTGGTGGGCTAAGGGCAAAATATTAACCAAGCGTGATGGTACACCCAGAATGGATGGGTTGAAGGTCTATCTGGATGAAATGCCTGGTAAAGCTCTTCAGTCTATTTGGACAGATATTCCGCGCATTCCGAACACCTCTTCAGAACGGCTCGGCTATCCTACGCAGAAACCGATAGCACTGTTGGAGCGCATTATAGAAGCCAGCAGTAATGGCGGAGATATCATACTTGATCCATTCTGTGGTTGCGGGACGGCCCTGATAGCTGCCCAGAAGCTCAATCGCAAGTGGATAGGCATCGATATCACCCATCTTGCCATTGGTGTTATGAAGTGGCGTCTCGATACCATGTTCCCCGGCATCAGGTACAAAGTCACTGGTGAACCCGAGGACCTTGAAGGCGCAAAGGAGTTGGCGCGTCAAAACAAGTACGAGTTCCAGTGGTGGGCCGTCTCCAAGATCGGCGGCCAGCCTTTCGGCGATAAGAAGAAAGGCGCCGATACCGGAATAGACGGCTACCTTTATTTCACGGACTACAGTACGGAAAAGGACAAGGTTAAGAAGGCCATCATCTCTGTCAAGGGTGGCGGCCAGGTTCACTCTTCCGCGATCCGTGACCTCGGACATGTAATTGACAGGGAGAAGGCCGATTTCGGCATCCTTCTGACTTTGGAGACGGCCACAGTGCCCATGGTCAAAGAGTCCGCCACCAAAGGTTTCTACACCGCTCAGTCCGGTCACACCTTTCCCAGGATTCAGATATTGACTATAGAAGAAATCCTCCAGGGCAAGAAGCCCAATATCCCCATGTGGGTGGCTCCTATTCAGGCCCCGCCCGTACCCGTCAAAGTCGAAGGTAAGACCCGCCGTCTTCTGTAAGTAGCATCAAAATGAAGACGCAATTCTTTGCAGTCCTCCCTTATCTTAAAACCTCCGATCCTGTTACTATCAGGGGAATTACTTTTCGGAACAATTCCGATATTGGTATGTGGTCTCAACCAATTCGGGAGCACCTATCCACGATATTTGAGATGTTCTATCTGAAGGATGGCTGGCGTATCGCTAAAATGTCCTATGCCATTGTCGAGCTGGAATATGCGGGTTTCAATGACGATGAAGTTGACCGGTGCCTAAAAGATATACCTTGCATATTGTCATATCTTTACAGCAGTCCACATCGTTCATTTCTGGATCCGTTCATGCGTTCCGAACATGCCAACCTTCATGCATTTCTGCCCGAGAATTTCTATTCGTCGTTAATTGAGCCCCCAGGCCCACCATTGACTAGCACACCTCCCGTAAAGCCTACTCCCACTCCTGATTCGCTAGGTCAGATTTCTGGATATCATGTCTGGCTTAATGGTGAATTCGATTTTTGGGTTGTTGCCGGTAGTCGAATCTATCCTCCGTCGAATCGCCTTTGGTTGAACGCATCTCAGGATTTAAGCCACGATTTGCAGTCAATTGCGCTTTCTAGACGTGATCCGCTATGGGACCTCGTTGTTGGCACGAACTCGCTTAACGCGATAGAAGAGCGGCTTTTCACTGCTCTAGGCTGGTACAACAAGAGCCATTCGATTATGGCTGACAATAATACTTCACTCTTACACCTTGCAGTGGCTTTTGAGAGCCTCTTAGCACTGGAGCAGGGACCGAATATTACGCAAAGGTTCAAAGAATCCGTTCGGCTTCTTTCTGGAGCAGTTCCAAAACTCGATGGTTGGGTTGAGCAGTTTTACAAGGCGCGTTCCTCCATTGTTCATCAGGGTAGTTCCGCCGAATCCGCCTTCATTGCGCGCTATATTGGCAAGAAGGCTGCTGCGAAGTATAGGTCACTGGTGTCTTACGGGCACACAGTATTCCGCATATGCCTCAGGGCTGTGGTAAGTGGCGCTCAGATGGCCGATGAAATTGGGCTTGCTTCACTACTGACGACAAATCAGGAGCGCTTTGAGAAGATTTGCACAGTTTTGAGTAAACCTGGCATCGATTCTAATGAGGCTTTGTTGTCCTTGCAACGTGACATTATGGACATCGAACAATTCAGATTCATCGGGGAAACAGGGTTCAAGATTGATACCGCCTTATCTGCACTGCGCTCAGCGGTTGAACATCTTGTGCAGATCAACCCTGCCATAAGAAAGGATCAGATGGAATTGTATGCGCAATTTGCCAGTACTCCTTCAACGCCTGATCATTTCGATGAACTTGATTTGTTGCAGAGAATGGAGGGCATTATTGAAAATCCTCCGCCCAACAAAAGTAGCCAGCCATTCGACGGCATATGGCTGGTTTTCTCACTCACGCATAGCGTCCATTTCTATACATTCTCCCACTACTACCGGCTAAAGCGACAGCGTGAAGAGGCCAGCCACGAATCCAGATGAGCTTGTTTTTCGGGCTCATAACCCGAAGGTTGCAGGTACAAATCCTGCCCCCGCTACCAGAAATGAATTATAAAACAGCCCGCCTGAATTCAGACGGGCTGTTTTATTTGTGGCTTTACTCATTAACCACACCGCTATTGCAGGCATTATCACTCGGTTTACAATAAGTTGACAATAAATAGTAGAATAGTTTACAATAAGTTGACAAAAAAAGATAAACGGGTTTACAAATGGTTGACAATATCAACAAAGAAAAGCTGATCAAGCTGGCGGGGCAGTATAAAGAGTTATTCGCCTCTAAATCAGCGTCTCATTTGGGTGTTTCCAGGCAGTATCTGAACCGGCTGATTAACGAGCTCATTAAGGAGGGCAGGCTGGTCAAGGTCGGAGAAACTAAAGGCGCATATTACGTGCTTTCGGAATATGCGGAGCAACACCCGGAGATTCTGCCGGCACGCTATGCCAGGACATTCGGCAGCACTTCTCTGGAAGAACATGTTGTGCTTAGACGCATTGAGCAGGAGTATCCGCCGCTTAAGAAGCTGCCGGAGAATATAGGAAGCATATTTGCCTATGCTTTTTCCGAGATGCTTAACAACGCCATAGAACATTCGCAATCAAAGGAAATAAGTATTGAAGTAACCATGCAAAACAAAAGGCTATTATTTATCGTGGAGGACCATGGAATCGGCGTCTTTCGCAACGTGATGAGGCAGCGGAACCTTGCATCCGAGTTCGAGGCCATGCAGGACCTGCTGAAGGGCAAGACAACCACCATGCCGAGATCACATTCGGGAGAAGGTATATTCTTCACGTCCAAAGCGGGTGACAAGTTTGTGCTGGATAGCTACGGATATCAATTAACTGTGGATAACAGATTGCCGGATGTGTTTATGGAAAAGGTAAAGAAAATCAAGCGGGGTACAAAAGTAATCTTCGACTTGAACATATCCTCTCCGCTCCACCTGAACGATATTTTTAAAAAATACACCGATTCCGGCGCTGGAAAAGATCATGGTTTCGATAAGACGGAGATCAGAATCAAACTGTACACCATGGCCGGCATTTATATCTCGCGCTCCCAGGCGCGACGAGTACTGGAGGGACTGAACAAATTCAAGGTGATTGTGTTCGATTTCGATAAGGTCTCAGTGGTCGGGCAGGCGTTCGCCGACGAAATTTTCAGGGTATTCCATCGTAAATATCCCGATATCAGACTGGAAACCGAGAATATGAACGAGAGCGTGAGTTTCATGGTGGAACGTGCCAGGACTGAAGCTGAATCAGAGAAAGACTATTGACATTAATGCCGGTACTATAGTCCTGAACTCGTATAAAACCATTGACAAAGCCTGCCCGTACAAAGCAGAATAGGAATGTATACGGGCCGTGAGTGGTTTGTGTGCCGTGTGCCTGATTGAGGCAAGTAATTTTTAGTAGGTGGGGTATGAGTATTCAAAGATTTCCAGGCTATTTAAGGTTATTGGCGTGCATTGCGGTGGTGGTTGCCACGCTGCTGGGAACCGCGGATGCGGCTACGGCCGCCTCCCTGTGGACCAGCCTCCCGCAGATCAAGTCCTTCTCAGCCTCTCCCATGGTGCTGCAGGACGGACAGTCCGCGCTCTATTCGTTCGAGGTCAGTAATGCAACCAGCGTGCAACTGATCGAAGCTGGAGAAGTCTTGCGGGATATTAACAACCCTCCCAACACGTCCTGCAAGGCAAGCGTAAACGGCAGGACTACCTACCAGATACACCGCGGAAGCGGTAACAGCTTTCAGACGATCCTTCTGGCAAACAATATGGGAGGCAGCCAGCAGAGGACTTTGACGCTCTCCTTTGCCAGCAGCCCGCCCGTGACGACCGCTGCCCTTGTCAGGACGCCATCGGATAACATCACAACCGGAACCAGGAAGCCGGAGTGGCTGGGACAGACCTCCGGGGCGGCGCCCGGTGGACCGTCCGGTCAGATCGTCGCCTCCTACCCGCCACCGTTCGAGAAGTGTCCCAAGGGATGCGATTATTGTTTGCAGCCGGGTGACGCGGCCGCAAGGGGATTTACCAATCAGTGCTCTAAAGGACCCTGCTATTACGCACCCGATAAGCAGCAATTCTGGTATTGCTACAGCAAACCCAATACGATCTGGTGCTGTCTGAACGGCAAGGTAGTTGAGACCACCAGGGAAATGTGCATTCAGAAGGGCGGAACGGCCTACGTAACTGAAGCCGAAGCATTGAAGGGCTGCCCTTCGAACATCTGGTGCTGCTTGAATGGCAAGGTGGTTGAGACAACCAGGGAAATATGTGCACAGAAAGGCGGGACGTCCTACGCAACGCAGGCCGATGCGCTGAAAGGTTGCCAGGTGACCGGATGGTGCTGTCAGGAAGGTAAAGTCGGACCTACCCTCCAGTCGCCCTGCCTGCAATCCGGCGGCCGGTGGTTCCTGACGGAGAAGGAGGCCACCGATGCCTGCGCCGGCGAGATCTGGTGCTGCGCCAACGGCAAGGTAATGCAAACCAGCAGGGAACTGTGCGCCCAGATGAACGGATCGAGTTATATCAACCAGTCCGAGGCGACAAAAGCATGCCAGGAGACCGCCTCCTGCTGGTGCTGCGCCAACGGCAAGGTCTTTCAGTCCA
>CAZDXZ010000011.1:0-18252 GCA_964509615.1 uncultured Dehalococcoidales bacterium | reverse complement strand
CTGTGTCGCAATGCACGCAGTATGGCGGCAATTGCTATACATCGCAGACCGAGGCTACCAGATACTGCCAGGCCGCCCAGGCGTGCTGGTGCTGCGCCAACGGCAAGGTCTTTCAGTCAACTGTGTCGCAATGCACGCAGTATGGCGGCAATTGCTATACATCGCAGACCGAGGCCACCAGGTATTGCCAGGCTGCCCAGGCGTGCTGGTGCTGCGCCAACGGCAGGGTCTACCAGTCAACAGTCTCACAATGCACGCAGAATGGCGGCAATTGCTATACATCCCAGAGCGAGGCTACACGTTATTGCGAGGCCGCACAGGCCTGCTGGTGCTGCGCCAACGGCAAGGTCTACCAGACCACGCGCACCCAGTGTGCCCAGTACGGTGGCAATTGCTATTCCTCTCAGAGCGAAGCCACCAGGTACTGTCAGGCCGCTCAGACCTGCTGGTGCTGCGCGAATGGCAAGGTCTTCCAGACCACGCGTACCCAGTGCACCCAGTACGGTGGCAGATGCTATTCGTCCCAGAGCGAGGCTACCAAATCCTGCGTGGTGTTTACGCGCCCGCCTACTTTACAATGACGTGTTTCCCGCAGCAGATATGGTTGCTGGATGAGTTAATGCGAATTGAGATGGAGATGGTGATATGAATACAGAGAGTGATAGGAAAAGGCGGCCGGCAGCAGTTTTGAAGCTGTGCATGTGTTTGCTGATTATACTGGTCATTGCCATGTCGGGGTGTCTGACGATTGCGCCCAATCCTGTGTCGGAAAACCTGGTCGAATGCCAGACGGCTACCACTACCTTCAGCCCGGTCGGCCAGAGCTGTCCCACCGGACCTTTCACCTATTTCTTCTGGCTGTCCGGTGCTCCGCCAGCCTGGGTGGTGCTGGATGAGGACACCGGTGTGCTCACGGTCTGTCCTCCCAAGGGTTCAGCCGGAGTATACAATTTCTCTGTGGGAGTAACCGAGCTGTGGCCTGGGCCGGTGCCTCCTCCCTGTACCACAGCCTCCCCGGCTGCCCCTGTAACCCTCGCAATCGTGCCCGCTTTCCCCCCGCCTGATCCGCTGACTATTTTAGACACCTTCGTTCTGGCATGGTCGATGGAGAGCATGCCTTTTTATCTGCCCCTCAGCGCCACCGGTTGCTCGGGCAACTATACGTGGAGTGCGACAGGGCTGCCGCCGGGACTAACTCTTGATCCATACACGGGAGAAATCACAGGAGTTCCACCTCCGGGCTCAGCCGGTATATACGATGTAACGGCCACCGTGACCGACAATTTTTATACATGCGCTGACTGCTGCCCGCCCGCCAGCCGTCCCTTCGTACTGGTGATAGATTCGTATGGCGACTACCTGGGCGGCATAGATTACGGCTCAACTTATGACTTCACTGTAGAGATCGGACCGGGCCTGACCGCGGGAACCACGCCGGTGCTAATCGATGGTTCGCCGGAGACCGCGCTGGGCGGTAACCAGTCTGCATCCTTCACCGCACATCCGGGTGAGATGCACCTTACCAGCGTCGATCAGTCCGTACCGGGAGCAGATCCAAATGTCCGATACGGTGTGACAGGGCCGCACCAGATCCTGGTGAGCGACACCAACCTGGTAGCCCACTATGATTATGCCGTTGAGGTATTTATCCAGACCGGCAGTGATCCGGCTGGCGTATCCGAGCCGCCGGGCACGGGCTATTATGCTGTAGGGAGCAGCTTCGCCAGCAGTGCAACCAGCCCGGTAATCACCCCGGCACTGCCGGATGTTGAATACGTTTTCAATCAGTGGATCCTGCCCAGCGGCAGCACCAGCCCCTGGCGAGACTTGTCCTTCAATGTAAGCCAGGCAGGCAATGTCAAGGCTGTTTATGACACCTATTATCTGCTCACTCTCAAATCCGATTATCCGCCGGTAAATGAAACGTCATGGGAGCTCAAAGGCAGCACGGCTTCCTATGACCTGGCGCTGCAGCCCATACCCATGACCGGGTTCTGGGGTCTGGTGGGGGGCAAAATGATCGCACAGAACGGCAGCGGTACTGTGCTCATGACCGGCCCCCAGACCAGGACGATCACCTGGGCCTACGACTTTACCATACCGATTATCATCCTGATAGCGATAGTGCTTGTGATCGTCGGTATAGTGCTGCTGATCGTCTTCCTGCGCAAACGATCGAAATCGGGCGCCGGCGGAGGCGCCAAAGCCGCAACGGCGTAAACGGTCTCGATATTCAGCCAATAAGAGAGGCCGTCCCCTCAAGGGACGGCCTCTCTTATATCAGGGCTAACTTAGCTTTCTGCTCTCAGGCTTCCTCCCTTATACCGGCATAAACATCGGTAATCTCCTGCAGCGTCACATCCCTGGGATTGTTGGCAAGGTGCCTTTCGTCGGCAGCCACCTCCGCGGCCATGGCCGGGATGTCCCAGGCGATCTGAGGAAGGCTGCAGTACTTCCGGCGCAGGGATTGCAATTTATCAGCATGATCGGCATCGAAGTGGTTTATTTTCAACAGGTAGGGCAGCACTGCTGCCAGGGACTGGCCGTGCGTCATACCACGGTTGGATAGCGGGTAGGCCAGAGCATGACCCAGTGTGGTACCTGTGCCGGTCAGCGCCATTCCGGCCATCAGACTCCCTGTAGCTATTTTGCGCCTGCCCTCTGCTTCACCGGACAGGGCCTGTTCGACGTTGTCCCGGGTCAGGAGGTATGCCTCCAGTGCCAGAGCACGTGTTATATCGTTGCCCTTCCTGGCGCCGTAGCTTTCCACGGCATGCGACATGGCATCCATGGCCGAGCAGACCATGATTGCAGGGGGCATGGTCTTCAACAGGTCCGGATCGACTATGGCGACATCTGCTGCCAGCCTCGCATCACTGAATGATTTTTTCATGCCCTGTACCAGCAGGACGGAATTGAAGGTGACTTCGCTGCCGCTGCCCGCTGTAGTGGGTATCATGATTTTTGGTACGTCGATTTCGAGAGCGGTCTTCTTGGCCACGTCCATAGCGCTCCCGCCGCCGATACCGACCACCAGATCTGGTTTTGCCTGCCTGGCGAATTTAATGCA
Organism: uncultured Dehalococcoidales bacterium; assembly: GCA_964509615.1. Taxonomy (GTDB): domain Bacteria; phylum Chloroflexota; class Dehalococcoidia; order GIF9; family UBA5629; genus CAIMUM01. Next base: position 15,182 of record CAZDXZ010000011.1, on the reverse strand, counting down.
TCTGTCCGCGTCTGCTACAGAGGGCTCGGGGGGTGTTGAGGAAAATACTCTGACGGCAATACCCTCTTTCTCAAGGTCGGAAATCACTTCTTTAAATAGCGGCCTGTTCGGCATGCCTTCGCTGGTGACGATCAGCAGACTGCTCCCGCCGCGTCCTTTAATCTCCCCGCTCAGCCTGCGCACCGTTCCATCACCGAATATGATCCTGGTCGACAGCTGAAATTCGAAGCTGCTCGTGCCGGCTGCGTAAAAATATCTGGAAGTGTCAATTATCAATTCTAATACCTTCTATTTCCGAGATTCATCAACAATATGGGTCTTCAGACCGCCGGTCCGAAATGCTTTAGCATCACCAGGTTATCGAATTCGCTGGTATTGCTAACCGATATCCCCTCGCGGGCCGATTTACAGGTGACAAAAAGCTCATCCGCCGTCATCTGTCCGAAACGGATCAATGCCGGGGATTCTACCTCCAGCGAGCCGAACCTGCCCCTGCCCTGTATCACGATAACTCCGTAGGCTGCATCGTCCCGGATGACGGCCGTTCTGCCCGGGTGCACGGTCAACTCCCTGGCGCTGAAGAAGGGTGAGTTGTACACGATATTGTACTGCTCGTAGCCCAGCCCCCGCATCTCTTCAAGCGGCCTGACCGGACGCGGTCGCAGGAACCTGTTCCTGTGGAAATCCGGGTCTGTATTGAGCTCCCAGTCGATCATATCCACCAGGTAGTCGAGATTCAAGCGGTGTTCCGGCGGCACGTCCTTAACCAGAAGGTCGTAAGGTACATATTTATTCCAGGTGAGCGACTGGTACATGCCGAAGACGTCAGACGCCCTTTGAGGCTCATAGGTAAGCATGGAGCCCGGCGCATGCAGCACGCCCGCCGGCACATCCCATCCCGTGCCGGGGGACAGTCGGTAGGCCCGGGATAAATCAAGTATGCCGTTGTCGCCGCTGTTCCACCTTTCCAGGCAGCGGCGCACGTCCTCTCTCTTTGTCCCGGGATTTAAGCCGAAGAAAGTGTAGGGGAAAAGGCCGCCGTGGTTGTTCAGTTGCCCCGGGAAATAGTAAGCCTCCGGCTTTCCCTTGCGTCCCACGCGGGCTGCGTGCGCATCGCTGAGGTGAAGGTGCAACGGCAGCGGTTCGAGGTTATCGAAGAATTTGCTGTACATGGTCCATCCGCCATATTTCTTCAGCACATCCGGGCCGAGGATGTCCCTGCCCGCCGCATCAATCGCCTCTTTTAACAGGATTCTGCTCTTATCGCTTCCATCATCGCAGTAGATATAGCTCAGGCCTTCATCCTGCAGCGTCAACGGGCCGTTGTCGGCCCTGGTAGTGGATGCAAACCAGCGTTCATCGATGCCGCCGCGGTCGGCGCCGAAAGAATAATAATCATCGGGGTGGAGCTTCAGCCTTCTGCCGGGGATACAGAAAGAGCGGGGCACCCAGTTGGGACACAGCCTGAGGACGCCGTTTCCCCTTTCCAGTGCTGCATCCAGAAGTTGTTTCTTCATGAGTTACAGCGCATCGATTCCGGGCAGATAAATTATAGTATCGATATTATCGACATCGCCCTGCGGCACGGCAATCAGCCTGTCATGTCCCCTGCTTTTGACCTCAATCGGGCGGTGTCCCGGCTCAAGGTAGGCGGCCTGTACTGCTTTCCATGTGCCGCCTTTTAATGTTATCACCAGCGGCCCGGATTTTCCCTTCATATTGATCGTGTGCAGCAGCGCGCCGTCCTTGTAAAAACATGCGATGGCCTTGAAATCCTCCGTATCTATAGATACGCCGCCGGGTGTAAATCCCAGATACCTGATGGGATAGGCGCCGAGGAAAAGCTGCTTCCTGGGGATGTACCATTTGCCCAGTGTCTCGAGCTGCCTGATGTGATCCGGGTCCAGGCTGCCATCCATGAGCGTGGATGTGCCGCAGGCGAACTTGCCGCCGCAGGCCATGACGACAGCCGCCTGGCGCACAAACTCATGTATGTCATCGCGCAGCTTCATATCCTGCCACCAGACGGAGGTTGGTGTGATCAGCTCCCAGGGGTGTTTAAACATCATGCGATACAGGTTGGCCCATTTCCATGTACTGGTCAGGACGGAGATGATACCGCCGGCCTCTTCACGTTTACCGATAAAGGGCCCATCGAGGGCATGAGCCTCTCCCGACGAAAAGTGCTGGTCCTTGTGCGAGGAGAAGAACATGGATGACAGATTAAAGGCCAGCACAGTATCCGCGTGTTTGCTGCTTAAGTGAGCGATGGAATCTCTGGTCGTTTTGTCGGCCCACCACCAGTCCAGCCATATGCCATCCGGTTTATATTGCCCGATTATCTCATCATACTGGCCGAGAAGGTATTCCCGGTATATTTTATATTTCTTCGGAGGCAGTAGCCCCAGGAACGAGGGCGTGATGCGGGGGTCCGGCTGTATGGGATCGAACTGCGGATTGTGATCGAAGACGGACGAATAATAGTATATGAAAGTGATATTCTCTTTCCTGCTGAGCATGGCGAATTTGCCCGCGTAATCGACCTCGGTCTTCCATTTGGTCAGCCCGGTGTTGAACCAGCAGATGCCGTCATGCCATTTAATCTCAAGACTGTGATAGTCCAGGCCGATCTTTTTGCTCAGGGCCACCCAGTCATCAATTTTACAGTAGGGGCCGTTGAATTTGAGGTTGCCTTGGTCATCCGTCATCGATTTATTGAACTCGATATAATCGCGGTCCCATCCCACATTGGGACGCTTCTCAATCTGGTACTGCACGCAGGCGCCGGCCTTTTGCCACCATTTTCGCCCGTCCAGTCCTGCGGGGCGACGCTCTTTGCCGGATAAAGCCAGTTTCACTACCCTGCCGGCAATCATGGCCATGCTCTTGTATGTTTCAGCACGTGTAGCGAAATTCCACTTCATTAACTCGCTCATGACAGCCTCTCCTGTGAAATAGTTGAGTTCATCGCTGATTTCCTATGTGAACCCGCAGCTAACGTTACCTTGGCTTTCTCTCCAACCCTTGCATTAAGTTACTCGCATCCATCTTCACTGTCAACAGCTTAATGCAGTATAAGGGGTACGATCATCGAATTTTTGGTAGAATTATAATTGATTTTCAATGTGACAGGCATTGGCGGGCTCGTTGCTCGTGGCATCGAATTATGAAACAGCGTAGGCACTTTACAGGAATGATAAACTCGGGACGGCTGCTGAATATACTGTTTATCGGCTGCATCGTGCTTGGGATGGTCTCTATCAGCGCCTGTGCGAGCGGTACTGATCAAACGCAGACCAATGCCGGGCAACAATCCGATGAGACGACACCTCCTGTTACGACACCACCAATCTCTCCCACACCTCCGAGTCCCTCTCCGACCACGCCGGCGCAGAACCAGCAGGTTCCGTCTCAGCCCGCCCCGGTTTCGAATCCTCCGAGCACGCTGGACTCAACGATCGTGATCAGCAAACAGGCTTTGACCATGACTCTAACGCTCCAGGACGTGGGACCGGGATGGGCACTGGGGACAACGATACCGCTGGCGATACAGCAGGCAATGTCGTTCAGCAGCTCATACTTTACACAGGGTTCAGTCTATGCGCCCACAATTCAGGATCAGGTAGCCGTTTATCGCACTATCTCCAGTGCGGAGAACGCTTATGCGAAAGAGAAACAGGCGAATACGGCATCGTCCCATCCGGACATCGGTGATGAGTGCCTGCTCAATAATTCCGTGCCCATCAACAAGGTATTGATATTCAGAAAGAATAATGTGGTTGCGTGGATCTGGCTCAAGCAGTATAAAGAAGGCGACATAGAGCACTATGGACGTTTGATGGAGCAGAAGATTATCGCTGCAGCAACTGCCCCGGCGCAACCGCCTGCGCCGGCAGTGACCCCGCCTGTTGAGCAAACCCCGGCTGAGCCACCTGCGAACTATGATCCTGTCACCATAACTAAATCAATGGAAGGCGTTGTTAGCAAACAGGCATATGATATGGCGCTGAGCCAGGATGATATGGGATCCGGGTGGATAAGGGGAAACGTTGCACCCCCGTCATACAGATATAGCACTTCTTCCTGCTCGGTCTCTTATACGCGGGGTGCGGCTTATGCGCCAGCCGTGCAGAACACAGTGGTTGTTTATCGCGAGATAAAGCTGGCGCAGGACGCATACAATAGCGCCAGGCCTTCAGGAGTGACTCTGAGCAATCCATCCATCGGGAATGAGTGTTTCCTGAATAATTCAGTGCTTATTGACAGGCTGCTGGTATTCAGAAAAAGCAATGTGGTGGTATGGGTCTGGCTGAAGCAGGACAAAACGGGTGACATAGAAAGCTATGCCAGAATCGTGGAAAAGAAGGTCACTTTTTAGTTTCCGGTTGGCCTTCTGTTATACCTGAGTGTTTAAATGCATTAGTCATAAGTTCAGGTATATTCCGACAATAGCAATCTACTGCTGTGAGACCGCGGCATTTCCAGAGACTCTGATCATCCAGTTCACACGGCTTTTATCTCCATACCAGTAGGTGGGAGCATAAGGCCAGTCCGGCGCCAGATAATCGACTCCATTGTCGCTACGAATTGAGGTATCGGAATGAGTATTCGGCATATCCACGGCGCCCACGCGTAATCCCTGCCCAGAGGATATGCCTGTATATATATTGACGTAAAAGTCGCCCTTAACTTCGACATCCGGCACATTGTAATCAACCCAGGCGCCAGTCGAATCGATGTTGGCGCCCATGCGTGTCCTGAGGGGAAAATCATCTGCCGAAAAGGGCGAGGAATAGATGACTTTTGAATCCGTGTCGAGGATCTGCAGTTCGCTGTTTACGACATGATATCCGGGAGAGCCGTAGACCAGAGCGAATACGCTTATTTTATTAACGATGAATGGTTTCGACGGCGAATTGAACCTGACCACATATCCCGTGCTGGGTTTGACCAAAGCTAAGTAGTCTTTGGCAATGCCGTTGTCGTAAGCTATTTCTACCGGCTTGAGCACGAGTTTCGATAGAACCGTGAGTGTCCTGCTCCTTTCTCCGATTGAAATTTTATGTGTGCCCGCTTCGTCTGCCGAAAATGAGAAGACTACGCTCTTCGTGTATCCGGGATCCAGCGTAATCACCTTGCTGCCGACTTTATTGCCGTCCATGTAAAGAGTGGCGTTGTATATGGATGATGTGCTACCGGTGTTCATGACCTGGGCGCTGACGTTAGCCGTTTCACCGATGTTGATCTCCCTGGGGCTTATTTCCAGGGAGGTAACTTCAAACCTGGCCGGAAGCGCTGCAGTCTGGCAGGCTGCCGATAACATTAGCGTTATAATAACGAGCATAAGAGCGCCCGCCAATATCTTCTTCTTATTATTCACTGATTTTTTCCTCATGCGGATTATATTTCTGGTAGGTACAGAAAAATCCGGTAGTTAATATTTTAACTGTGATGAAATAATCCCGTCGAAAGCCTCAAGATGATATCAAATATCAGGTCAGGGCTCAATCGCCGCTGCCGCCGTTTGATGTACCGGACAGGAACGGGCCGATCAGCCTGTCCAGCTCTTGCATAGACTCGAATTCAGGATTGGTGGAGCGGATCACACCGTACTGGTCAAGAATAAACGTGGCGGGAAGCTGAATCACATCATAAGCCGATCCGACATTTGCCTGTAGGTCAAGCAGAACGGGCAGTGTCAGTCCGTGGCTTGAGCAGTAGCTTTTAACAGCCTCCTCGCGAGCCGGCCCGTGCACCGTAATAATGCTGAACCCGCTGTTGCCCGCGCGTTCAAATGCCTGCTGTAGCAGCAATATCTTCTGCTGGCAGGACGGGCAATTCATGCTCCAGAACGCCAGCAGCACAACCTTGCCTCGATAGCTGCTAAGCTGCACATCCTGGCCGGTAACTGAAGGAAGTGTGAAATCAGGCGCCCGCTGGATGATGCGGACGCCGTCCTTGAGAGACATTAAACCCTCGTATTGGGCGATGATCCGGTAATTCTGAGCATCATGGGCCCTGATCGTGAAAGTGTAGATTCGCTCGTTTTGCAGGGGCCGGATCACAGCCTCGTGACTTGTCCCCGTGGCATTGTCGCTGACCTTATTAAAGCCGGCGCCTCCTTCTACTCCGTACGACATTTCCGTGACGGCAGGCCGGTCGGTCTCCCAGGCGATCTTGATTGTCGAGTTCGATGTTTCGGAAATGCGTACATTCGAGATTACGGGTGGCGGCTTCAGCGTGCTAAATGTATATTTTCCCGATATGCTTCTGCTGCCGGAGGTGTCGGCTGACAGCAGCTGGAAGCTGTAAACGGAATCGGGATACAGCGTCTCTACTCTGACAACATGATTTTGCACCGGGGTGCTGTCGGAAAAAACGCCTATGATTTTTCCCTGTCCATCATAGACGAGGGCATCCACAACTCTGGCGCCGTCTGTGCTGAAGCTGATGGTGGCGCTGCCTGTGGTGAGTTCGGATACCGAAACATTGTCGGCTATCGATGATGATACCTGGAGCTTCGGTTTGCCTGCGGCCGATGAAATGATTGAAACAGATATCAATATAAGGATGATGCCGGCGATACCCAGGATGTAACCGGCAACAGACAGCGTATTCTGGCCGGATGCTGCAGCCTTTTTCACGGTTTCCTTCGCTTGATCAATCACGGAATATCAACCTCTTTAGACCGGCAATTTGCATATTGATCCAGCAACAATTATAAATCATGGATGCATGGAGGGGAAAAAGGCCTGATGTCCGGGCTGGATAGCATTACTCAAATTTGAAGCTGTGTTCCTTGAACACTCTGACGCATGCATCCACCACATCGCCGTCATAAAGCTTGCCTTTGTTGGTGGTTATCTCCTCCAGTGCCTTATCCGCTCCCAGCGCGGGACGATAAGGCCGGTGCGACGACATGGCTTCAACTACATCGGCTACTGCGATAACCTTTGCTTCCCTGGTTATAGCCTCGCCCTTTAAACCGTCGGGGTAACCCGAGCCGTCAAGCCGTTCATGATGTTGCAGGACGGATTGTGCGATCACAGTCGGAAAATCCATATTTTTCAGGATTTCATAGCTTCCCTGGGCGTGGGTCTTTATCAGGTTGAATTCCACCGGGCTCAGTCTTCCCGGTTTGCTGAGAATGTCGGACGGCACATAAATTTTGCCGATATCGTGAATTACTGCTGCCATGTGCAAGTTCTCAAGATGGTCACCCCTATATCCCATCTCCTTTGCAATGGCAAGTGTGAGTTCCGCCACCCTGCGCTGGTGGCCGGCCGTATACGGGTCCCTCATTTCCACAATTTTTGACATGGTATTGATGGCATCACTCAGCGTCTTTTTCGTCTTCTGATAGCTCTTAATTAGGTCTATCTCAGCCTGCTTGCTCTCGCTGATATCCGTAATCAGGGCCGTGATTCCCACGATCTTCCCGTTTTCATATATGGGCCGGCTGGATGTACGCACATATATCAGCCTGCCGTCCTTATCCAATATGCGAAACTCCGACGGCTCCATCTGTCCTGCCACCAATCGATTAAAACTTTCAATGAGGCCGGGAAGGTCATCCGGGTAAATTATCGAGGTAAACGATTTCCCCATCAAATCGCTGACTTTATATTTACTCAAACGCTCAACAACCGGACTGACATAGGTTATTATCCCCTGGTTATCCAGGGTATAGAAAACGTCATTAATATTCTCGACCAGGGAGCGATACTTCTCCTCCGATGCCTTCAGCAATTCCTCGGCTTTTTTACTCGATGTGATATCCGTGATAAAAGTGAGCGACGCGGGCTTATCCAGCCAGTCAATCAGCGCGGAGCTTATCTGTGCCCACTTGAGATTGCCTCTCTGATCTACCAGCCTGATGGAATAGACCTCCTCCAGGGACTCTCCTTTCAATCTCTTCACATGCCGCTCAGAAACCATATTGCGATCTTCTTCGTAGATAAAATCGATGAAGGGTTTTGGCTCGGTCTGATCGCGAGGATAATCGATGATTTCGTAAGCCCTGGAATTGGCGAAAACGATTTTCCCTTCCTGAGTGACGATAATACCTTCGAAAGCTTTCTCAACCAGCGTGCGGTACCTCTCTTCGGACAATTGCAGGTCTTTCTCCGCCTTTTTACGGGCGGTAATATCACGAGCGATACCTTGAAAACCTACCAGTTTTTGCCCTTCATAGTAGGGCGCTGAAAGAATCTCAACAGTATAGAGATTCCCGTCCTTTCCCCTGACTATATATTCGGCAGGTTCGTTAGCGGCTTTCCCTGCCATTATCTCCGCCAGCCTCTTTTTGTGTTGCTCCGCATACTCCGCCGGGACAATATCCCAGATACCCAGGGAAAGCATATCGGCTTCACTGTATTTCATGTTTTCGCACATAACCCTGTTGACCGAGACAAACCTTCCGTTTAGATCGACGATGAAGATTCCATCCGGGCTTTGAGTGATAAGGGTGCGGTATTTAAGCTCGCTCTCTCGCAGCTCATCCTCCGTTTTTTCCTGTTTTTCTATCACCTGTTCAAGCTGTTTGACCTTCTTCTCCAGCTTGCGGAACAGCACCTCGTTATATTGCTGCAGCTCCTTCGCCTCTTTCTCAGGAGTTTTCCTGGGGGCGACCTGCTTGGCTTTGCGCGGTTTGGAAAGCTCCTCCCGGATGATCTTTACCAGCACTTCGGGCTGTTGCGGCTTGATGACAAAGCGGTCGGCGCCCAGGCTCAATGCAAATTTCTCATCCTTGAGATCCGTATAGGTGGCGGTATAGAAGATGAACGGGATTCCGCTCAGAGTCTCATGAGATTTCCACTGCCGGCACAGCTCGAACCCGTCCATAACAGGCATGAGTATATCCGTGACTATGATATCTGGCGGATTTTTCAGGGCTGATTCGATTGCCTCCAGGCCGTTGACGGCAGGTGTGACATCGAAACCTGTGCTTTTCAGGACCGTCTCAAGCAAATAAAGGTTCTGCGCATTATCATCCGCAATTAATACTCTGGTCATTCCTTATTCCTCGACGGGTCGGTGCCGGGCAGATATTTATTGACCTGTGCCAGGAAGGTGTCCGGATCGATCGGCTTCTCGATATAACCATCGCAGCCAGCCTCCAGCGCTTTCTCACGGTCGCCGGACATGGCATAAGACGTAACCGCGATGATAGGCACTTTGATCAATTCAGGATTGCTGCGCAGTTGGCGTGCCACTTCATAGCCGTCCATGACCGGCAGCTGGATATCGAGCAATATGAGGTCCGGCTTTGATTCAAGAGCTTTTTCGATGCCATCCCGGCCATCCTGCGCCCAGACAATACGGTAATCCTGCGTTTTCAGTAATACACTCACGAGGTAATAGTTCTGCTCGTTGTCCTCGATATACAGAACCGTTCCTTTACTTATGGCTCTCTCTCCACGGGAAGGCTGAAACTGAATGTGCTTCCCTTACCGTATTCGCTATCCACCCAGATCCTTCCTTCCAGCAGGTCCAGAATCTTATTGCAGATAGACAGCCCCAGCCCTGTGCCCTCATGCTGTCTGACGAGACGGCTGTCGACCTGGTAGAAGGGTTTGAAAAGGTTCTCCATATCCTGCTCTTTTATTCCCATGCCCGTGTCGATGACACGGGTAATGATCTGTCCGTCTTTAAGCGTGCTTTCCACGCGGACACGTCCATGCTCGGTGAACTTGACGGCGTTGCTGATAAGGTTGTAGATGACCTGTTCCACACGCCTCTGATCGCTGGTGATCGTGCCGACCTCCGGGGCTATCTCCACCTCCAGCGAGAGGCCCTTCTTCTCGACCAGCGGTCGCATGTTCCCTGTAACCTTTTCGATGGCCGCCCGCATATCGCAGGGCTCCCTGGCTACCGTCAGCTGGCCGGCCTCTATTTTTGAGATGTCGAGCACGTCGTTGATCAGGTTGAGCAGATGTGAAGAGCTGCTTCGAACCATGCCCATCTGCTTCTGCTGTTCATCATTCAGCGGTCCGACCAGCTCCTGCTGAAGAATCCCGGTGAATCCGATAATTGAATTGAGCGGTGTGCGCAGCTCATGGGACATGGTGGCCAGAAAAGCCGATTTAACCCTGTCGGCAGACTCCGCAGCCTCTTTGGCATCCTGCAGCTCGCAGTTGGTCACCGCCAGCTCGAGGTATTTCTGCTCAAGCTCAGCCGTCCTTTCCTCGACCAGCTTCTCCAGCCGGTATCTATATTTGGCCAGCTGTTCCTCCGCCCGTTTGCGGACGGATACCTCCTCCGTCAGTTCCCGTGTCCTGGCCCTGACCTGGGACCTGAGGATCACGCCGCCGCCGGCAAACAGCAACACTAGCCCTCCGACCGAAGCCAATACCCAGATTACCCAATCGGGGAGCGCGGGTGTGCCGGCAGGCTTAACGGCCATCCATTTATCCATTGACTGGTAATAGATCGAATTGTTGTCCTGCTTCAACGCTTTCACGCGGCGGTCTATTTTCTCCATGAGCATGGGCGTCGATGCTGCGTTTTTTGTGAAGGCGAAATAGAGCAGCGCAGGCTGGAAGATGATGGGGGTTTTTACCAGACCGTATTGCACCTCGTGTTGATAGCCGTAGTCCTTGCTGGTCACTCCTGCATCAGCTTCACCCCGTTCCAAGAGATCAAAAACCCTGTCATAGCTGTCGACCTCGATATATTTGCAGTTGATGTTATACGATTTCATGATCTCCTTTATGCCGTCGGAGCCCTCAACGTTGACGCTGCCTTTTAAAACCGCAACGTTCTTTCCTTCAAGGTCGAGAACCGAGTTGATATCGACGTCTTTTCGCGTATATACCCTTGACCAGCTTATATAGACCGTTTCATGTGAAAAGGCGTACTTATCGTTGCGATCCTCCGTATAGGCCACATCCGGCATTACATCGATCTGATTGTCCGCCAGCATATTCAGACATTCAGTCCAGGTGCCGTGTTTGTATTCGAGCGTCCATCCTTCCTGAGAGGCGATGTAATTAATGACATCCGGCCAGAATCCGGCAGGTTTTCCATCGACATCTGTGAAGATTTTTGGCTGATTATCGTATATACCGACCCTGACGATTTTTATATCGTCGGCCGCAGCCGCTCCGCCCCAGACAGAAACCAGCACGAGAAGTATCAAGACGGGCAGCAGTCTACGGAAGCAAACCGTTTGCGCAGCCCTTCTTTGCATTTTTCACCCGTTCAGGTAGTTCTTATATGTACAGTCTAATATTACTATAACACCAATTATTCTTCGAGCTTAAAACCTTTCTGCGTGAAAAGCCTGACGCAGGCGTCCACCACATCCGGGTCATACAGCTTACCCTTATTATTCGATATCTCCTGCAATGCTTTGTCTATTCCCAGGGTGGCGCGGTAAGGCCGGTGCGATGCCATTGCCTCTACCACATCCGCCACCGTCAGTATCCGCGTGTATAACAGTATTTCATCACCTTTTAGTTTATTGGGATAGCCGGAGCCATCCAGCTTTTCATGGTGTTGCAGGACAATCTGTGCTATCGGCCAGGGGAAATCTATCGTTTTCAATATATCATGACCGTATTGGGAGTGCGTCTTGATTATTTCGAATTCCAGGTCGCTCAACCTGCCTGGCCGAGATAGTATATCGGCGGGTATATAGATTTTGCCGATATCGTGAATAATGCCTGCGACGTGGGTGATGCGGACCTGTTCGCCTGAGAGGTTCATCTCGCGGGCGATGGCCTCGGCAATCCTGGCCACGCGGATCTGGTGTCCTGCTGTATAGCGGTCTTTTATTTCGAGGATTGTGCCGAACGCAAGTATGGTATCCTCGAATGTTTTATTCAGGACCTCGTAGCTGTGCTGGAGTTTCTGTTGTGCGGCATAACGTGTAACAACCTTGCCCAGGCGCTCGCTAATGGCCTCGATCAGACTTTGTTCTTCGGGTAAAAAAAGCCCGGCGCCGCTCTCCGCCCTTTCTTCAGTGTAGCAGACCTCCAGCCGTCCTATCTCCCTATCCAGCGCTGTGATGGTATCGGCAATCATACAGGGAGTTTCCCACCAATCCGGTGTAGTATAGATATTATTATCTATAGTAAGCCTAGCACGGACCATGTCGGGATACTGAAATCCGGACGGAATAAGGTTAACCACATCCTTGTAAAGCTTGTCGAGGGAAACGATTTTATCCCCCATCAGGCGTGAGATTGCGTAAAGGCAGTTTAACTCCTTAACTCTCTCTCTTAAATCGGCAGTCCGCCTGTTGACCTCTGCTTCCAGAATTGAGCTGTATTTTTCCAGGTCCTTCTCCGTCCTGAACAGGTTTTCGAAGGCCAGGAGGTTGTCTTTAGCGGCCTGCTCCCGCATCTGTGCCTGTGTGAATTCAGCTCCGTGTAACTTCAGTATGAGTATTTTACGGTCATCGATATTATGTGCGCTGGCCTGAAACCAGCAGATCTCTCCGGTGGGAATGACCTCGCTCCAGATTCCGGAATCAAGCTTTCCGGATTTACCTTCATACCAGAAGGCGATTGCGTCTACGAGGAAGTTTCCCAGATAGTCAAGCTCATCCGGGTGCTTGACCGTGTCGGCAGAGGAATCAAGAAAGAGATAAGCCAGCCAGCCGGATCTGGCTGAAAGCAACCTGAAGGACTTGTTTTGTATATGTTCAAGTACGGCTAAATTAAGCGCATCGAGCAGTCGGTTAAAAAAGTTATCGTCCATTTAGCTACAAGAAAGAGGAAGCCATCATTTCTCCAGCATTTTCGAGGACAGCCTTTTGAATGCCTCCTCGACATTTTCTCCCGTTTTTGCGCTGGTCCTGAAAACATCCCATCCGTCATGGCTCAGCTTGTCGATGGCCGATTCCTGCACATCCCACTGCCCTGTGAGGTCCATCTTATTCATAAACAGGACGCACGGCACCTTGTGAAAAACCTGCGTAACTGTTTTATGGATATTAATCACGCTATCGAGAGTAGCTGTGCGGGTCTTATCGGCGACAAGAATATAGCCGGACATTCCGCGCAGATAGGTACCGTGTATCTGATGGTATCCGTTTTCTCCTGCGATATCCCAGATCACCAGAGTCAAACTCTGGTTTTTCAGCTCAATGATCTTCTTGTCAATCTTAACGCCGATGGTGGTCAGGTACTTGTCGGAGAACATGTTTTCCACAAAACGGCGTACGAGACTGGTCTTGCCAACGGCGAAGGAACCGAGCATGCATATTTTTTTCTGGATCATGATGTCATATCTTCCTCAGTGCGGTTTAATTACTGCTGGCATATCTTATTGTATCGACAAGATAAATCCGATAATTACTATAATGATACAAAGCGCCGCCGCAATATAGATAAATAGTACTTCGTTTCCTTTTTCCTTCCCCTGCTTCTTCCCCTTGACTTTAACCGGCACAGCTATTTCCCTGGAAGTCCTGCCGTCGGTTTTCTGAGCCTGTGTTAGGCAGTATACAAGGTCCGGCCTGCATGGTTCGAACGGTGCGGCATCTCCCCTGAAACCGTCCAGCGCCGAATTATATTCGAATTCGATGTTCTCCAGTATTTCCTTTAGAATGGTTCTCAATTCTGAGGGAGGATTGCCCCTGATCACCGCTGCCAGGACAGTTCGGGGGCCCTGCTCGATCCAGATGGTCAACTCGCCCATATTGAGATTCTGAAGGGAGCTATCCTCCCTGGCGGAAAAAGAATCATTTACGAAGTCCTGGATCGCTGTGAGCATGGCCGACACCATATCAGCATCTTTCATATCGATCGATTCGGCGGCAACATGTTGCAGCACCAGTCCCGTCTCCTTATGAATGAGGAAAAGCTGCTCCATGCGGTAGACCAGTGTATGCAGAAGCACGATTTCAGCAAATGATTTACCCGTTCTGAATGATTCAATCCGCCATTGGATTCCGCGCCAGCTGAAAGTGTGTTCCAGAGTATCGCTCATGGATTGGACCATAGCTCTCAGCGATTCAGCGATCGATCTGCGGATAGCGGGGCCGATAATGGGGAATATGGTGTCCGCCAAAAACCTGGGGTCCCTTTTGACCGAGTCTCTCAGGACCTCTTCTATGGTTGGCAGCAGGGCAGTGGCCAGCTTTCGATCTGTGGCAGCCCTGATAACAATGGCCTCGGCAATGACCCTGCTGAGTTCCTCCGCGCGGATTGCGGGATCATTCAATCTTTCTTTAAGCTCAGTTATCTCAAGCTGCTCGGGCGCCAGTATCAATGTGCGCAGGGAATTCAGCTCATCCGAAGTGTGCATGCCGTCTCTCCCTTTTTCATCCGCCGCACTATCTGCCACGGCTATTTACCCCCGGGATCAGCTTTATGCTCTTTACTTTCAATGCCTGCCGCGATATTGTGCAGGAACTTCGCCAGGGTGACGCGGTCCATCTTTTGACGGTCGAGCTGCTCGGTGCTGCGGGTTGATTCCGCCCTGGCGGTATCAACTGATCTGGCTAGCGATGCAACTTCAGCGTCCATCTTTTTATTGATCTCCGCCACGATTTTAGGCAACCTTTCCTCCAGGCTGCCGAACTTTTGAATGTACTCATTTTTCTGCAGATTGAACTGGTGTACGGTCTCCTTTTTTAGTTCGGAGATGACCTCATCGACATGCTGTTCCATCTGCTTGAATCTCTTGTCGTTATCGGCCGTATGTAAATCCATTTTCCGCTCGATATCACGGCTGATATCCGAGATACTTTTCAGCAGCAACTCTTCCAGCCTGGCGAACTTTTTGTCGGTTTCCTGCTGGAGGCTGGCGAATCTGGCGGTCGTTTCCTTGCTCAGCTCGGTGATGTTTTTGACCAGCAGCTCTTCGAGCTGGGTGAGTCTCCTCTCATACTCCTGCCGCTGAGCGCCGAAAAGGATCTCCCTGATTTGATCGACACGTTCGCCGCCCTCAGGCACTACATCCAATGGCGTGGATGGTTTGGCTGATGCTTGTGGGTTGGCAGTAATAGAGGGTACCGCCGTTTTCCTCGCGCCTTCCTCAACCTTCTTACGAATCGTCATATTAGTTCTCCTATCTTAATAATAGATATTAGCCCTAACGTGAACCGATTAATCTACATGCAACGTATCATAAAATACAAATTAAATCAATACAATGCTCCTATTCCACTTGAATTGACTGGGGTAAGATGGAAAAAATGGACACCAAAGTCAGCTAAAATAGAATGATGG
>CAZDXZ010000010.1:0-27765 GCA_964509615.1 uncultured Dehalococcoidales bacterium | reverse complement strand
ACGCGATACAACCTGCACCGTCTATTTTTTATCATTAATCCTGTCAGCCTTCTAGAATTCCAGTCCAGACGCACTTTTCTTTCTTGCTCTGTGTAAACGTTGAACGTTACATCCTTTAGTGTGAGATGCTAGACAATTTCTCCCTTAGGGGCAATTTCAATTATCTTTGGTGACCCG
Source organism: uncultured Dehalococcoidales bacterium (assembly GCA_964509615.1). Classification (GTDB taxonomy): domain Bacteria; phylum Chloroflexota; class Dehalococcoidia; order GIF9; family UBA5629; genus CAIMUM01. Next base: position 27,588 of record CAZDXZ010000010.1, on the reverse strand, counting down.
GTGATCAGGGTATTGCCATTGGGCAATCTGTCAGTGTCCTAAACGGTTTACGTATCCGTTTTCCGCAGCCAGAAACCTCTATCAACAATATATACAATAACGGAGACTATGATCAATATGATCGTGAAAATACACTTCGTGAACTGCTCCGTCTGGAAAAGGGATGAGAAGAAGTTGACAGCGCAATGGAACAGGAAGGTGGGTATTATGCTCCTGCCGTTCTTATAAAAAAGCCAGTTCATAAGGAAGGCCGCCGGGAAAATCGAGATGAAGAAGTTGGCCGCGTAAATGGGACCGGCCAGCAGGACTCCATTGTGGTAATAGCCCCTGACGAATAGCAGCGGCGTGTGCCAGGCGGCCCAGAGGACGGCAAAGAGCAGCGTCGAGACAAACAGGGTGTTTCCTACTTTATAGAGGCTGTCAACGCCGTAGCCCCTCCAGCCCAGCTCCTCAAATAGGGGCGCCAGGATAATAATGATCAGCGTTGTGAAGACCTGGCCGCCGGCAAAGGAGAAGCCCGGGGATATCTCGAATTGCATAGCCTGCCTGCCGAACAGCAGGGAGATGGCCGTCGCCAGCAGCAGCCCGCCGGGTATGACCAGCAGCATCCACAGCGTCTTCGGCCTGATCAGCTTCAAATTGAGCAGCCTGTTCAGAAAGTCCTTTTTCAGCGCATCGCTCCCCGATCCGAAGATCATGCATAAGGCCACCGTAAAAGGCACCAGAACAGCCGCGAATATGAAAAGCAGCTTGAAAAACGACATGCTGTCGTCGTAGCTGAAATAGATGGCTGCCCCCAAGGCGGCAAACGTAATCAGAAACGTCAGCACGTAGAATTTGACCGGCTTATACTGGTAGTTGGGTATCATTCCTGTCGTCCTCCTTTTATATCCCACAGGTCTTCCCATCCCCTGGCGCCGGGCCAGAGAAACACCTGCCCCTTGATAAGCCTGCAGTTCCTGTCTATGCCCGAGATCAACTTCATATCCTCATCCGTCAGTGGATTCTCAATGACCGCTTTCAGATTGGCAAGGTAGTTATTTCTCCTGACCGAGAACGGTATGGGTATCTGCCCCCGTTGAACGGCCCACTTCAGGCACACCACGGCCGGGTGCACATTCATTCTCTGAGCTATGCCGATAATAAGCGGATCCTCCATATCAACCGTATCGTCCGTGGTCCTGTCGCGATGGGGACGCCCCGGCGACCCCAGGGGCGAATAGCCGATGGGTATGATGCCGTTCCCTGTCACATAGTCGAACAACTCCGGCTGCTGGAAGTGGGGATGCAGCTCCATCTGGTTGCACGAGGGCTTAATTCGGCAATCCCTGAGCAGCAGCCTGAGCTTGGCAATCGACATGTTGGAGGCGCCGATATGCCGCACAAGCCCCCTGCCCATTAAATCCTCCATCTGTAGCCAGGTCTTCATATAGTCCTCATGTATGTAGGGCATGGCACGGGGGTCCCTGGAATCGACTCCCACACCGGGCGCATGATAGTTGGGAAAGGGCCAGTGAATTAAATACAGATCAAGATACTCGAGCCTCAGGTCCTCGAGGCTTTTCGTCACCGAGCGCAGCACATCCCCCTGGCCGTGCATGTCGTTCCACAACTTGGAGGTGATCCACAGCTCCTCCCTTTTAATCCCTTCCGCCATGGCCTCCTGCAGCGCTTGTCCTATAAAATGCTCGTTCCCGTAGACCGAGGCGCAGTCGATATGGCGGTAGCCCAGAAGAACGGCATCCTTAACAGCTGCCGCCACCGTTGGGCCGGGGACGCTGTCGGACCCGTAAGTTCCCAGCCCGATGGCGGGTATCCTGGCGCCGCTGCTCAGCGTTTTGTACGGCACCCATGACGGGTCGACCGCATCCGCATCGATATCACTTCGCACCATATGCGCCTGTCTACCCCTTCAGTTCCTCGTCGAAACAGACTGCGACTTTGCCGCACTTGCCGCCGGCCATCAGCGCATAGGCCTCGGCCACTTTATCAAGCGGGTAGCGGTGGGTGATGAGCTTCTCCGGATGCAACTTCCAGCGGACCAGCCGGTCGACCAGCTCCTCCATCCTCCAGATACTGGTGACCCAGGACCCGTAGATCGTCTTCTGATCGTGGATTATATCCTCCGAGGGCCTGAATGCGACCGTCCCGCCCTCGCCCAGGAAGACTATCTTGCCCCACTTGCCGGCGGCACGTATGCAGGTATTCCTTGCCACATCGCTGGCGCTGCAGTCCACCGCCCTCTCGACGCCCCTTCCACCCGTCAATCCCTTTATCTCCTCCACATTACGCGCGCCGGATTTCAGTATCACATCGAACAGCTCCAGCCTCGCAGCTATGTCAATCCTTTCGTCATTGGCCTCGATACCGATTACTTTATGCGCGCCCATGGCCCTGGCCAGCATGGCAGTGGCCAGCCCTACCGGACCGAGCCCCGTCACCAGCACGGAGTCGTCCCCGCAGACGCCGATCTTCTCCAGACCCTCGTACACGGTCCCGAATCCGCAGGCGACCTGAGCGCCGTCGGAGTATGTCAGCTGCTCCGGCAGATAGACCCGGTCCTTCTCCTCGGCCAGCAAATACTCGGCCATGCCGCCGTCCCTCTGCCATCCATACGCACGCCGGTACGGGCTGGTGCAGGAGATCATGTAGCCGCGCCTGCAGTCGTTGCATACGCCGCAGCCGGAGATGTGGTATATGACCACCCTGTCGCCATTTCTAAACCTGCGGCAGCCCGGACCAGTCTCCACAATCTGCCCGCAGGGCTCGTGGCCCGCGATCGTCCCCGGCTGATAGCCTTCAGGACCTTTGCCCAAATGCTCCCTGTAAATGCACCTTATGTCCGACCCGCAGATGGACGATGCCTTTATCTTAATCAGCACCTCGCCGTGCCCCGGCACGGGCACGGGAAACTCTTTAAGCTCAACGCTGCTGTTGCCCGGAAGTATGGCGCCCTTCATCGTTTTCTGCATAATGACTCCCTCCGCTGAAATCACAACCGCGGGTAGGTGTTTTCCCCACACATTTTATCATTAAAGCTCGTATCCGTTATCCGTGTTGATATGGACGGCCGCACAGGGTAAGATAGGATAATTTACAGGAATCCAGGCAGGAGGCAGCGGGAAAATGAAGCAGGCTTCTTTAGCGCGCGTCTCATTGGAACTGCGCCCATCCGGCGCCGGATACAGCCAGACCTTCCTGTCGGAGGATGGCAGAATACTACTACGCGGAGAGCCCGGCGGCGATATCGTGCTGGAGCTCAAAGGAAAAAGAGGCCGCCTGCTGCCTTACACATCGGCATCCGGCCTGTCGGCCGCGATCGAGCGCCCCGACCTGAAAATAGAGACGACCTTCAGCGAGACTAAAGGTGCTCACGGTTACGATGTAACCACCAGACTGACAGCCATCGAGCCTCTACAGGTCGTGGCCTTCGGGCATGCATATGCTTTCCCCCCCGGCGCGGGACGCGCCCCGGGCGATCCGCTCGACTATGCCTGGGTGCCCACTCTGAAGTCCAGGCGAAAGGACGTAGTCGGCGACCATACATTCCGCTCACCCTGCATTATCGCGCGCCACGGCGGCCTTCAGGCTGCCCTGGTGCCTAACCTCGATCTGTACACGTCAAATCCCCTGCGCAGCGCGCTGGACTTCAACCTTCCCCGCAAGGGGGACGACCTGGCCCCCAGGCTTAGCTATGTGATGCAGGACTGCCGGCCGCACGGCCATATCTTTTATTCCCCCACGGGATCGGCGGCCATTTTGCAACCCGGCGATACCCTCCGCATGGGATTTACGCTGCTCTTCGACCTTGAGACGGGGCCTTTCTCGCATCAACCAGTGCTGCGCTTCCTCTGGCAGCGCTACGGACAAAAGCAGCTGACTTCCTCCATAGACCCTCAGGTTTTGCCCTTCGAGCAGTATGCGCGGCTGTCCTTCGAAAACACTCTGGAGAGCTACGGGCTCTGGCGCGGCTTCAGCCTGGCGGGAAAGGACTGCGGCGGACTGTGCGGCCGCATCGTGCGACCGAATCTCAGCCAGGGCTCTAAGAAGCTGCCCAACGATACCACGCTGGGCGTGGCCCTGAACTACCTCTTTACACCGACGCTCTCGCTCAGGGAGAAGATGGAGCTCATCAGGTGGAACGGCCGAGGCATCCATCCCCACCTCTGGAATACCATGTTCCTCAACAATGTGCGCACCTCCTTCGGGCTGATGTATTACGGAAGGTCGTGGCGTGACCGCGGACTGGAGGAGCGCGCACGCTGCATGTGGAACCTGGCGCTGTCCGCGCCGTCCGCGGCCGGCATCTTCCCGGCGATTTTCAGCGGGGACGGCGAGCATCCGGGCTGGGTGCCCGGCTCGCGCGTCTGGCGCTACAGCAGCGCCTACCATACGCCCGACGCGTCGGTAACGGGATGGTGGATGCTGGCCGCCGATCAATATCTGAATGTTGAAAAGCCCCTTTTCCGCGAACGCTGCCAGGCACTGGGCAACTTCTTCCTTCTTTCACAGCTGCCCTCGGGTGCGGTGCCGACCAGGGTCAGGGTGAAGAAAGACGGGACGCCCCTGCCCGAGCCGGTGCTGGCGGAGAGCGCCTCCAGCGCGGCCGCCGGCATGTTCCTGGCCCTGCTCTACAAAGCGACGGACAAAGAAAAGTATCTGCAGGGGGCACAGCGGGTGGCGGACTTCATCATCGAGAAGGTCTTCCCCCGTCACATATGGTTCGACACCGAGGTCTTCTTCTCGTGCGCACCCAAAGCGCTGGGATGGAAGGACGCCTCCACGGGCATCCCAACCCAGGGCACACTGTGCCTCTCCTGGACCGCCGACCTGATGGGCAACCTCTACCGGTACACGCGCGAGCAGCGCTACCTGACTTACGGGCGCGCTGTACTGGACGTGCTGCTCCTGTTCCAGCAGATCTGGGACGCGCCTTTCCTGGATATGGATACGCGTGGCGGATTTGCCAGCATCAATAACGATGCGGAATGGAACGATGCGCGCCAGGCACTTTTCGCCATACTGCTGATGGAATGGTACGAGATCACAGGCGAGGCGGAGCTGTTCCAGCGCGGCATCGCCGCACTGCGCGCCGCCTTCACGCTGATGTATCTGGAGGAGCACCGCAGGGTGGCGCCCTCCAACGTGCGCCCCATGTCCCCGGCCGACCGAGGCGCCGTGGCCGAGAATTACGGGCATGTGGGACTGGACCTCAAGATCGAGGGCTATATAATACCTGACTGGGGTGCGGGCACGGCCGTCTCCGCTGCCGCGCTGGCCCAGGTTCGCTGGGGCGATCTATTTATCGATGCTGCGCGCGGCGCCGCCTTCGGCGTTAACGGCTGCCGGGTCCGGCGCGCGGACATCCGGCAGTCGTCCATTGACCTGGAGATAGAGGAGCTCTTCGATTCGCTCCTGATCGTAAAATGTGCAGGAGCCGCTGCGCCCAAAATCGAGTTGACCATCAACGGCAGGTCCCGCGGCACCTTCGACCGCGCACTTCTGGAGCAGGGGGTCTCGATCTAGAATCTGATGAACTACTTCTATACATTGCTCGGATCGCTTTTCATACTGGTTGCGCTGGTCCTGCTCGCGCTGCTGCTCAGGAAAAAAGCGGTGCTTTCCACGCAGCATCAAACGGTCTTCTCCCGACTCGTGACGGACTTCGCCCTGCCTGCGCTGATATTTATCAACCTGGCTAAAAGGACATTCGAGGTGGAGAAGCTGCTGCCCGCACTTATCATGTTTATCACCATTCTGATCGCCTGCACACTCGGCTTCGCCGCCGGCAAGTTGTTGAAAATGGACAGAAAATCGCTGGGCGCATTCGTGCTGGTATCCGGCTGGGGCAGCTCATCCACCCTCGGCTATGCCCTGATCATGCAGGTCTTTCATAATAACCCTGCAGCGATGCAGGATGCGTTGATGATCAGCGAGCTGGGCGCGGGCGTGCCGCTCTTCCTGCTGGCCATACCGGTCGCCATGTACTTCGGCAGGGAACATGCCGACAGCAAAAGCGTGCTTGCTTCGATACGCGAGTTCTTTCTATCCCCCATCTTCATCGCGCTGGTGCTGGGCATTGCCTGTTCATTTCTCAAATTGCCCTGGCATGATACGGCGCTTAAAACCCTCAACACCCTCCTCAATATCATTGCCGGCTCGCTGGAGGTCTTCACGGCTTTCGCCATCGGGCTGATGCTGCAGAAGATCCCCGTCAGGCAGCTCCTGCCTCCCATCGCAGCCCTTTTCTGCATCAACCTGATTGCCGAGCCCCTGATTGCACTGGCGGGCGCACATCTTTTCGGGCTTCCGCAGCTGGAGGAACAGGTGCTGGTAATCGAAGCGGCCATGCCGGCGGGCGCGATTGCGGCGGTGATCGCCGCCAGATACGGCTGCAACGGAGGCCTCGCCTCAGCGCTCACCATTGCCATGTACGTGCTCAGCCTCGCGACCATACCGCTGATCTATCTGCTGATGATGACGGTGAGATAGACATATCCTTTCCTCTCCGGCCGGTGCTTAAACCATTCATGCTTCAATAGACATAAATGAATTACGTCTGCTACAATCAATTTGCAGGTTAAACGAGGTATACGGGTTACCTGCCGTACGGCGGTCGCTCGGGAGGGGTGTGCAGATGAACCAGAGGACACATTCATGGATAGCTATCCGTTCCATCGCATTGCTGGAGGACAGGAACGAGGTTAAAAACCTGGTCAAGATGCTTAAACCACTGGCCCGGCTGGCAACTATCGGCGCCTGGGTCCCGGACGATATCGATGCGAAAAGAGGAGGATCAGGCAGCAGCACGGATAACCACATATTGAAGATAGAGCCCATACAGTACGATCCCGCAGGTCGCTTCGTCTGCCGCAAGGCCGATCTGCTGAATCATATAGGCAATCACCGCAAGGCATACGAATTCCTGTCCAACGACAGCTCGCTGGATGATGACTGGTGGAATAAATCCTACCGGGGCGATGTCGACAGGCCCGGACAGCACCTGGCCAACCGGGCCATGGCCATGAGCACCATGATGAAGGACCTGCTATTGATGGGCAATGAGACCATCGATGCCCTGATTCCAGGCAGCATACGCTTTGCGCGCTACATGGCCAAAGGCACCCGCACGGAGGAGGAGGCCGCCGCCATGTATTACTTCATGCTGAGCCATTTTATCGCCGACTCATGCATGCCCTGCCACTGCGATGCCAGAAAACTGCAGGGATACGGAGAAGGGCTGCATAAGGAATTGGAGGAGCACTGGTCGAAAGCGGTTGGCAAACAGTTCGAGAAAAGCGCGCTGCTGGGTACTCTGCCCGATATGACGGAGGCAGAGGCTGCGACCGATGGAAACGAGATACTCGCCAATGCTCGCCAGGTGGATGCCAAATTCGGGCTGGATTTCGGGCAGGCAGTTATCGGTGATCTACAGAAAGGCCACGACGTATGGCTTGAGCTGATCTTCATCTGCCGGGCGACCTTCTCCATCGCAAGCATTATGGCGCCCTTCCGGCAATATCCTTACGGGAGTGAGGTAAAGGCTCCGTTCGATACCCTCTTTGGACAGAACAGCAGCCTTCTCAAACAGCTGGATACTGCCACTATGTACGACGCAGTATTGAATACGGCCATCATCTGGAAGTATATCTGGAACAAGGTATCGGTGGACTGAGTTTATAGTCCGGAATATTATGTAATCTCAGTGAAATAGCGGCTCGTGATATCCGCAACTTCGTTGAGCCATTCCCCTCTCTGAGCGGACGTGCTGGTGACGATAATGCCGAAGTTCCTGCGATAGAAGTTATTTACGCCGCACAGGCCGAAAACGCAGTTCTTCCAGATCGTCTCCAGGGGATCGCCGAAGACCGCCCGCTCCCTTTCCCCGGCTGTATTGGACGTGGTGAAAACAACCGCCGCCCTGGCCTTCATCAGCCCGCTGGGCACACCCTCGCCGCTGTCACCTTCATTGAACTCGTAGGCCGTGCCCGGACGTATAACCCTGTCGATCCACCCCTTCAATATGGCGGGAGGCTGTCCCCACCAGTTGGGATGCACAATAATGATGCCGTCTGCTGAAACCAGATCGCTAATATGCGTGGAAATCAGCGGCGGTAGTGTGGCTGATTTGGGTATCTCGGCGGAGGGTAGCGCAGGCGGAAACTCCTCCCTGTACAGGTCGTGGAAAACGACCTGATGACCGGATTTATGTAAAGTTTCAACTACGGTCTCAGCTATGGCATGGTTGAAGCTCTTTTTATCCGGATGAGCAAGTATCACCAATATTTTCATAATAATTTACCGATATGATACATGCATTGCAGACCGTAGCGCCATTCATTATGGATAGGCCAGTGGCAACATGCATGTTTTCGAAGCTGCATTGCATTAGTCAGGCGGGTACGATAGAATGGAATCAAAGCTGTTGACAATATGGCAGGGGGTCAATATGAAAGGCAAATGCGAATATTGGAAAATATGCAAGTTCTATGCGGAATGCATAGTCTGCAATGAGATGGAAGGATTTGCCTACGGTCACCGTGCCGGCGGCTGCTACAGGGATATCTCCAAGTGCGGGACCAAAAGCACCTACTGCAAGCTTGACGAGAAACCACGGTCCAAGGAAAAAGACCTGGTGCTGCGTCCGGTTTAAAGGTCATAGCTGCATCTCACTTTATTAAACAACAGTTTTTCGGCTTTGGTATTCACTTCTCTGACGGCATATCTTCTGCTCTACCCGCCTTGAACCGCTTTCGTTATCTGCCGTAAGTGTCCGCCGGTTGCAGTTTGCTTGCCACAGATAGCCAGGTTTCGTACAATCTATGACTATGCCAGCCGGCCGGCGAGGAGCATTGTATGAGCAGCAAGAAGGAATGGCGTGAATCGCTACTGGACCCGTCCGTTAGGAAATCCCCCAACCGGCGGGATAAATTCGAAAACAGCTCCGGTATAGAGATATATCCCGTTTACACGCCGGAGGACCTCCCGGTTTTCGATTATCAGTCCGAGCTGGGTTACCCGGGAGAGTACCCCTTCACCCGGGGAATCCAGCCCGCTATGTACCGCAGCCGGCTCTGGACCATGCGCCAGTACGCCGGCTTCGCCTCGGCCGAAGAGTCCAATAAAAGATACCGTTACCTGCTGGAGCAGGGACAGACCGGCCTCAGCATCGCCTTCGACCTGCCCACGCAGATTGGCTACGATTCGGACCACTCGCTGGCTGCGGGGGAGGTGGGCAAGGTCGGCGTGGCCATCGATACGCTGGAGGACATGGAGACGCTGTTCAGGGAAATCCCTCTGAATAAGGTCAGCACCTCCATGACCATCAACTCCACCGCCCCCATTCTGCTGTGCATGTATGCCGCGCTGGCCCGCAAACAGGGCGTGGACACCGCCGTGCTGGAAGGCACGATACAGAACGACGTGCTCAAGGAGTATATCGCCAGGGGCACCTACATCTTCCCGCCGGAACCCTCCATGCGCCTGATAACCGATATCTTCGCCTACTGCAACAGCAACCTGCCGCGCTGGAACACCATCAGCGTCAGCGGTTACCACATACGCGAGGCGGGCTCCACCGCCGCGCAGGAAGTGGCTTTTACCCTGGCCAACGGCATCGCCTACGTGGAGGCCGCCATCAGGGCCGGGCTGGACACGGATAAATTCGCCGGACGCATCTCCTTCTTCTTCGACAGCCACAACGACCTGTTTGAGGAGGTGGCCAAATTCAGGGCGGCACGACGGATGTGGGCGCGCATAATGAAGGAGAGGTTCGCGGCCAAGGACCCCCGCTCCATGATGCTGCGCTTCCACACGCAGACCGCCGGATGCACGCTCACCGCCCAGCAGCCATACAACAATATCGTCAGAGTGACTATACAGGCCATGGCCGCCGTACTGGGAGGCACGCAGTCCCTCCACACCAACTCGTTCGATGAGGCCTACGCCACGCCGTCGGAGGATGCCGTGACCATCGCGCTGCGCACGCAGCAGCTGCTGGCGCACGAGAGCTCCGTGGGCGATGTGGTCGACCCGCTGGGAGGCTCTTACTATATCGAGTCGCTGACCGGTGCGCTGGAGGAGAAGGCCTCAGCTTATATCGACAAGATCGATAAGCTGGGGGGAGCCGTCAAAGCCATCGAGCAGGGCTATCAGCAGCGGGAGATACAGGAGAACTCGTACAAGCAGCAGAAGGCCGTGGACGACGGCAGTACCGTTGTGGTGGGAGTCAATAAATTCATCTCCACCACACCCAGGATATCCGGTCTGACCAGGATCGATCCGGGGAAGGAGCGGCTGCAGAAAAAACGCCTGCAAAGCGTCAGGCAGAAGAGGGACAACCAGCGCTGCAGCCGGGCCCTGAGCAGTCTGGCGGAGACGGCCCGCGGACGTAATAATGTTATGCCCGCGATTCTGGAGTGCGTCGAGGCCTACGCCAGCGTGGGTGAGATATGCGACGTGCTGCGCGACGTCTTCGGAACGCAGAAGGAATTCCTCATTTTTTAAAGCAGTCTAATATCCGGGCATAAATAATACCTGATAGGAGAATCGTAAAATGGCCAATATCGACCTGGAACTGCATGACAAGGTGGCGCTCGTAACCATGGGCGAGGCGGACAACAAGCTGAATATCGGCATGGTCCAGTCCCTGCTGGAAACGCTGGATAAAATCGAGAAGGAAACCGCTGCCCTCACGCTGGTGGTCAGGTCGGGGCATTCGCATATCTGGACCAACGGCTTTGATATCGACTGGATTCTGGCCAGTCTGGAGAAGGGCAACAGCGCTGACGTCAGGCGGTTCCTGGTCATGGACCTCGAGCTGCGCAAAAGGCTGCTCACCTACCCGCTGATAACCATCGCCGCCCTCAACGGCCACACCTTCGGCGGCGGGGCGGTGTTCTCCTGCTGCTTCGATTTCCGCTTTATACGGTCGGACAGGGGCTTTTTCTGCATACCGGTGATAGACCGCCAGTACCCCATATTGCCCGGCACTCGCGAGCTGCTGCGGAGCGTGTTTCCCGCTTACGTCATCAAGGATCTGATCCTGACCGGCCGTCGATTGACCGGACTGGAATGCGTCTCCAGCCACGTGGTCTCTGCGGCTTTCGGCAACGAGGAGATGATGGACAGGGTCATGGCCTTCGCAGCCGGCCTGAATAAATCCCGCGGCATTGTGGGCGAAATGAAGAAGGTGCTGAACGGACCCATCATCGAGCTTATAGACAGGGACGCGGCGTCGATCGGGGAAGGGCAGATCGTCGTATAATCAGCGGGCCGGCGGCCGGTTGGCCGTCCCGGCCATGCCCAGTATGCTGTTGTTAAGCAGTACCAGCTCGCGCGCATACTCGTCCCTGTTCAGCACGTCCAGATAGTCCAGGTCTCTGTCTTTCTCTTTGAGCAGCGGCAACATGTCATCGATTCCCCTGCCCCTGGCGGTCTCCGATCTGATGACTTCCTGCCAGAAAAACAGCTTCTCCCGGTAATGCCTGAGCCTTTCAAGCCCGCTGTCGTAGCAGCCGAAGTGGCCGTAGCATATTTTCTGTGGTTCAAGCTCGATCAGCCTGTCTATGGAGGCCACGGTCTCCTCCAGCTTAAAGGGCGGCGGCGTGGCCGGGCGGATAACGCCGTTGACGCATACTCCCGCCGCCTCACCGGCGATCAATATGCCCGTATCGCGGTCGAAAAGGCTCAGGTGATGTACCGCATGGCCGGGGGTTAAATACACCTCGAGCCTCGTTCCGCCAAGGTCGATAAGCATCCTATCGGCCGCCTCCGCTATCCTGTCTGCTGGGACGGGCTCCATGGGACCGTATTTCAGGGCAAGCTCACCCAGCACCTTGAGGCTAGCGTTCCACAGCGCTGTGGGATCGATCAGGTGAGGACGCGCACGGCTGTGGGCAAGCACCGTCGCATTGGGGAAATCCGGCATGATAGCTCCCACACCTCCGGCATGATCGACGTGGATGTGCGTCAGCACAATATAACGGATGTCCTCAGGCCGCAGGCCGGACTCCTCGACGGCGGATAGCAGTCCCGGCCTGGCCGATGCGGGTCCGGGATCGACGATGGCGTTCCTCTCGCCCAGCACCAAGTAGCTGCCGATAAACCTGTTATAGGCAGGTATGGGAATCTGCGGATCGAGCAGTTTCAGGTTCGGTGAAATATCTATTACGCGGTTCACGGCTCTCCTCGCGTACTCGTTCCCGTCAACTATACCATAAGACAACCGTCCGCTGCTGCATATACGATTAAGACACAGGATATCGCTGTTCCCTGCGGACATGATTAATTTTGCGGCTGCGATAAGCTATACTAATACCTGATTTAAACCATGGGAGGCCGCATGAAGATAGACCGTGACAGGCTTGATTATTTAATGAAGGACGCCGTGCAGGGCTTCACCAGGTACCTGGGACTTGTGCCCCTGTCGCTCAAGCCGGGAGAGTTCGTCACCAGGATCAGGCTGCAGAAGAAGCATTTCCAGCAGGACGGCTTCGCACACGCCGGGCTGATTGCCACAATAGCCGACCATACGGCCGGATATGCCAGCTTCTCGCTAGTGCCCGCGGACCGGCGCATACTGACCATCGAATACAAGATCAACTATTTTCAGCCCGCGGACGGGGACTACCTGGAATGTCACGGTAAGGTAACCAAGCCGGGCAGGAACATACTTTTTACCGAGGCCGAGGTCTACTCGATCAAAGGCAAAAGCAGGAAACTGGTCGCTCGGGCCATGCACACCATGGCCAGCGTGCCGGCCTCCAGGGTGTCCCGCCCGTCCGATACTTAGGCCGTATCCGGCAACACCACGCGGCGCAATGTACCCGCCTTGAATTCTCAGCGCCTTAAAGCTACTATGTTTCGGGAGGTGTAGTCTGCCATGCAATTTCCAGAGAAAGGTATGTCCATCGACAAGCTCAAGGGTGAACTGAGCGCGCTTAAATCCAATGATATGGACTGGAAGGGGGCGCGCGCTTTCAGCATGGTCTTCCGGGCCTCGGAGGACGTCAGTAAAGTGGTGGAGATGGCCCTCGGCACTTACGTCTTCGAAAACGGGCTCAGCCCCTTCGCATTCCCCAGCCTGCTGCGCATGGAGACCGAGGTGATCGCCATGACCACCGACCTGCTCCACGGCGGCGTTGAGGCGGCCGGCAACATGACCTCCGGGGGCACGGAGAGCATCATCATGGCGGTCAAGGCGGCCAGGGACTATGCGCGTGAGAAGCGTCCCGAGGTGAAGGCGCCGGAGATGGTCATTCCGCGCTCGGCCCATCCCGCCTTCAATAAGGCTGCCTACTACCTGGGCATCAAAGCCGTGATCGCGCCCACCAGCGAGGCGTCGATCGTCGACCTGGATGCCTACGAGAAGGCCTTCAACTCCAACACCATCTTCGCCATGGGCTCCGCCTTCTCCTACCCGCACGGCATGATCGATCCCATCGAGAAGATGGCAGCCATCGCCGCGAAAAAGGGCGTCTGGTTCCATGTCGACTCCTGCGTGGGAGGCTTCATACTGCCTTTCCTTGAGATGCTCGACTATGCTATTCCGCCCTTCGATTTCCGCGTTCCCGGCGTGATGTCCATGTCGGCCGACGTTCATAAATACGGTTACATAGCCAAAGGCGCCTCCACCATCACCTACAGAAACAGCGACCTGAGGAAATACCAGCTCTTCGTCTACACGGACTGGAACGGCGGCGTCTACGCCACGCCCGCCATCTCGGGAGCGCGTCCGGGAGGTCCGGTGGCGGCCGCATGGTCGGTGATGAGGTTCCTGGGTCGGGAGGGCTACATGCGCCTGGCAAAAGATGCGATGGAGGCCACGCGCCTGCTGATGGACGGCATCAGGCATATACCCGGCCTTCATATTGTAGGAGACCCGCCCGCCACCACCTTCGCGGTCGCCAGCGACACCCTGAATATCTACGCGCTGGGCGATGCCATGAAGGCGCGCGGCTGGAATATCGACAGCCAGCATATGCCGCCCACGCTGCACTTCACCGTATCTCCCATGCACCTTAAGATAATCGAACCCTTCTTCAAAGATTTCGCGGACGCGGTCAAGGAGGTCTCCAGGCTGAAGCAGGAGGATATCTCGGGCGAGGCCGCAATCTACGGCATGATCGGCTCGCTCCCCGACCGGGCGCAGGCCAAAGAGATGACCACGCAGTATTTCAACGACCTCTACCGCATTAAATAGCCGTGCCTGTACCTTTTGCCTGGACCGATATCGCGATACTGGCGCTGATCCTGGTGCTGGCCCACTCTGTGGAGACCTACCTGGGATTCGGCTCGACCATCATCGCGCTCTCGCTGGGCATATTCCTTTTTCCCATTGAGACGCTGCTGCCCGCACTGGTGACCATCGGCTCACTGCAGAGCCTCTGGCTGATCATACGCTGGCACAGGCATATACGCTGGAGGATCATACTGGTGAACATACTTCCGCTGGCGGCTGTCGGCCTGGCGGCCGGTATACTGCTGAGGGACTATGTCAGCGAGCAGTTGCTGATCGTGATACTGGGACTTTTTATCGTTGTCACATCGTCGCTCGAGCTCGGGGCGCTATTCCGCGGCAGCGCTGCGCCGCGTAAGCGGCTCAGCTACTGGATAGCCGCCCCGGTCATATTCACAGGCGGGCTGTTTCAGGGACTGTTCGCCTCGGGCGGGCCTCCCATCGTCTACTACGCCGGACGCGAGATCGAGGACCCGGCCCAGTTCCGCTCCACGCTGTCCGTGCTCTGGCTGATACTGAACCTGGCCCTGCTTATCAGCATGTGGGCATACGGGCAGGCGAATGTTCTCACGCTGGAACTTGCGGCGCTGGTACTTCCCGGATTCATCGGCGGCGTGGTCATCGGCAGCTTCATTAAACTGAAGGCCAGTACCTTCAAGGCCGTCACCTGGGCCATGCTGCTGCTGATCGGCCTTATCCAGCTTGCGCGCGTCTTACTGCAGTTTAACGGAACCATCTTGTAAATGGTCCGTTGAATGTTGTAATATTCCCCAACTGCTCGAATATTCGTAGAGGAGGAGGCAAGATGGCTATATTTGAGAGCACGGACAAGATGTACCAGGTGCTGGGAACCTTGTTTGAAACACTGGTCAATGATCCAACGGTAGGTCCCAAGTTTATCGAATCCGACATCGTCATCAAGTTCACCATAGACCATCCTGACGGCTTTATCTGGCTGACGCGCGAGGGCAAGGTCATCTGCGGCCCGGCCGACATCAAGCCCACTATCGAGATGTGGCTGAGCGGCGACACCTGCCACCGTTTCTGGCTGCAGCAGATCACCATGCCGGTGGGACTGGCCAAAGGGCTGATGAAGGCCAAGGGTCCCCTGCCCAAGGTGCTCAAGCTGCTGCCCATGCTCAAGCCCGCCTATGCGGCCTATCCCGGTATAGCCAAAAAATACGGGCTGGAGATATAGCGCCGTGAGCAAAGAGAGAAGCATCAAGCAGTACGAAGAGGACAGGCGGCAGGCTGCGGCCATCGCCGCGCGCCTGCTGCTGGCTAGCGCCACCACCTCCCCCCGCGTGGGAGGCGTGGGCGAATGCACCATCCAGATCATCGATGATGAATGCGATATCGAGGACCTCTGCCAGGCAGTGGAGCAGATGGCGGCTGACAACGAGAAGTGGGCGTTCTTCAAAAGGGACGCCATGATGTTGCGGGATGCGGATGCCGTGCTTATTATAACTTCGATCCGCTGCCTGACCGATCCGGCCGACATCAACTGCAACATGTGCGGCCACCTTACCTGCGAGTACCAGCGGAAGGCGCCCAAGCTGGAGAAGGAGCCGGGCATAGCCTATACCGGACCGCTCTGCCTGTTCCGCGCCAACAATATTTCCTATGCCGTAGAGGCCATCGTCTCCACGGCCAGGACGATGGGCATCGACTACGGCGTCTACTGGTCCGCAGGGGCGGCGGCCATGCGTATGATGATCGTCCCCAAGAACACCGGTTTCTGCCTGGCGGTCGGCATCTCCATCAGCGAGAAAAGCCCCTTCCGCGACGTGCCCAAGGATTATGCGGATATCAATGAGACGACCATGAACGACCGCATCATCAAGCGCCTCTGGCCCCAGTTCAGGTCGATTTACAGTTAAACGGCGGGACAGGAGAAATAAGATGGCAACCGATATGAACGAATTGCTGACAAACGGGCTGGACCGCGCGGTGGAGCTGATGGTGGTGGCGGCGCATAACAGCTTCCGCTTCGGCGGCCGCAATACGGTTAAAATCGCCCGCCTGACCACGGAGGACCAGCAGGAGATCGCCGAGTTCTGCTACTCGCTGGGGGACATGTCCCCGCTGGCGGCTCGCGACGGTCGTTTCCTGATGGAGCTGATCAAGGAGCCCTGCGCCCTGCTCATGTTCGGAGACCGCCGCAAGTCCGATCTCAACTTCAATTGCGGCGCCTGCGGCTATAAGTCCTGCGCCGAGATGAACCGCGCAGAGGAGGTAGAGTCGCTGACCGCGCGCGGGCCGAGCTGCCAGTTCAAGGCCATCAACCTCAATATCGCGGCGGGCGCGGCCGCCTCCACGGCCTGGAGGTTGGGACTGTACTGCCGCGTCTTCAGCACGCTGGGCTTCGCGTCTTTCGCCCTGAACAAGATGGAAGATGTGGACATGGCCGTCACGGTCTCGGTCAGCGTGGCCAAGAACGATCCCTACTTCGACCGCCACCAGTACTGGACGGACGAGCACTGGAAGGAGACTTTCAACAAGGAGTTCCCCACCTTCACCAGGGGATTCATAGGCGCTATAGAACAGGAATAAAGCCGTCAAGGAGGCCGGGTTATGGGAAGCAAGGCACACCTCAACCAGGTCATAGCCTCGCATCTGGTGGAGATCAGGGCGGAGGAGATGCCCGACCGGCAGGTCTTCATTTTCGAGAGAGGTGAACGCGGTGAGGATATACTCACCTACCGCAAGCTGTACGAAAACTCCAATAAGCTGGCCTCCCTGTTCGTTAAAAAGGGGATAGGCAGCGGAGACAACTTCGCCGTCCTCATGCGCAACCATCCCGAGTTCGTTTACTCCATGCTGGCCGGGACCACCACCGGCAGCATCATGGTGCCGATCGACCCGCGCAACAGGGGCGAGCGGCTCAAGTATATGCTCAACAACTCGCAGTCTAAAGCCGTGATAGTATCGGGGGAATGCCTGGAGCAGCTCGAAGAGGTGCTGAAGGATACTCCATCGGTCAGGCACGTCATGGCTGTTTATCTGCCCGAACAGAACGTGCCGGTATCCCCCAGGTACGAAGCCCTGAACGAGATACTCGATGCTCCCACCTGGGATGTGGTCGAGCAGAAGATATTCGACGTGCGGCACCCCATGCAGATCGTCTACACATCCGGCACGACGGGAGAGCCCAAGGGCGTCATGGTGCGCAACAACCGCACCGGCATGTACAACATACTCACCAGCCTGGTATGGCGGTATAAAAAGGAAGACGTGCTTTACACGGGGCTTTCCCTGACGCACGGCAACGCGCAGGCGGTGACCTTTTTCCCTGCACTCAGCCTGGGCATTAAGGCTGTCATCAGCGCGCGCTTCACCAAGAGCCGCATCTGGGACATCTGCCGCAAATACGGCTGCACCTCCTTTTCATTGCTGGGCGGCATGATGGCCGCCATCTACAACGAGCCGGCCAGGCAGGACGATGCAAGCAACCCGGTGCGCGTCGTGCTCAGCGCCGGCACGCCACCCGCAATCTGGGACTCCTTCGAGAAAAGGTTCGATGTTAAGATACTGGAGTGGTACGGCTCGGTAGAGGGAGGTTTCGCCTACAAGCCCCTCGGACAGGGGCCGGTGGGCTCGTTTGGCAAGACCATACCCGGCATACTGGAGCTGAGGGTGGTGGATGAAAACGACAACGACCTTCCCACCGGGTCCACCGGTGAGCTGATCTGCCGCATGACCAAGGGGGAGACCAAGGTGGACTACCTGGGGCTGCCCGACGCCTCCAGGGACAAGACGCGGGGCGGCTGGCTGAGGACCGGGGACATGGTGCACAAGGACGGGGGCGGATGGCTGTTTTTCGACTACCGCAGGGGCACGGAGCTGCGCCGCTCGGGCGACTTCATCCAGCCTGACTACGTGGAGATGGTCATCGGCAAACAGCCCCAGGTCAGCGAGGTGTGCGTCTACGGCATACCGGCCGCCTCGGGAGCGCCCGGCGAGAGCGACCTGGTGGCCGCTATTGAGCTGTTCGAGGGCAAGTCCATCGAGCCGGGGCCGTTCTTCGACGAGCTGAAGAAGGAGCTGCAGCCCAACTTCCTGCCATCCTATCTGCAGGTGGTGGCTGCATTGCCCAAGACCATCACGGAGAAGCCTCTGGCGCGCGAGCTTAAAGAGGACTTCGAACAGGGCAGGGGAACGATCTACAGGTTGTCTGATTTCAGTTAGCATCGAGTAAAGGCAGGAGGCGGATATGGATTACTGTGAGCTGGACCTGGAATTACCGGAATTTCATGCCAATCTGAAGGATGAACTGCACAAGTTCACACTGGAAGTCGTGCGGCCTGCGGCGCTGGCACTGGATAAGCTGCCGCCGGAGAAGGTTATCGAGAAGGGTTCGCTCTACTGGCAGACTATGATCAAAATGTACGAGAACGGCTACCACACGGTCTATGTCCCCGATGACTACGGCGGAATGGGGCTGGATGCGCTGGCCATGCATATCTTCTGGGAGCAGCTCGCCTACGGCGGTGTCGGCTTCGCCGTGTCGCTGGGCTGCTCCTGCTTCGCCGCCTTCTATTCCGGCATGATCTGCACCGATTTGCTGACCGAGAAATTCATTATACCTTATGTAATGTGCAAGGACGCCTCGGTAATGAGCTGCTGGTGCATCACCGAGCCGGAGCATGGCTCGGATATATTAATGCCTCAGACGGACCACTTCCATGATAAGGGAGTCACGCAGCAGCTGAAGGCCACTAAAAAGGGCGGCGACTGGATACTCAACGGGCAGAAATCGGCATGGGTCTCCAACGGTCCCATAGCCAGCAACTGCGCCCTCTTCGTCAACATCGATCCCGCCATGGGGATGGCCGGAGGAGGCATCTGCCTGGTAGACCTGAACCAGCCCGGAGTAAGCCGGGGCAAACCGCTGGACAAACTCGGCCAGCGCGAGCTGCCGCAGGGTGAGTTGTTCTTCGATAACGTCCTGTGCCCGGGCGACCAGATGATCATAGACCCGCAGAGCTATGAGGCCATGACCGAGCTGACGCTGGCACATGCCAATATGAGCATGGGGGCCTATTTCACCGGGCTGGCCCAGTCAGCCTACGACCTGGCCCTGCAGTACAGCACGGAGCGCATACAGGGCGGAAGGCGCCTGTGCGAGCACGCCTGGGTGCAGGCCAAACTTTTCGATATGTTCACCACGGTGGAGGCCTGCCGCGCCTTATCGCGCAGCGTGATGGTCTACAACATGAGCACCACGCCGGCTTCGCTGCAGCATTCCATCGCCTCCAAGGTTTTCTGCACCAACGGCGCCTACAAGGTGGCCAGCGACGCGGTGCAGATATTCGGCGGACTGGGCCTGAGCAAGGAGTTGCCCATCGAGAAGATTTTCCGCGATGCGCGTGCAGGGCTGATCGAGGACGGCTCCAATGACTCACTCTCCATCGCAGCCGGAAATCTGATTGCCAGGGAGGTATATCGGCCATGAAAGGTGTCTACATTATCGGCGTCGGCATGATACGTTTCGGCAAATACCCGGATCAGGGCGTTCGCTCCATGGCTGAGGAGGCCACGCGCCTGGCGCTCAAAGACGCCGGGCTGGTCAAGGAAGACCTGCAGGCCGTGTTCTTCTCCAACTCCTTCTGGGGCATGTTCGCCAACCAGCATTCCATACGTGGACAGGTCGTCATGCGCGGCATGGGCATCGATAAAATACCTGTGACCAACGTTGAGAACGCCTGCGCGGGAGGGTCCACGGCTCTGCACCTGGCCGCCACCGGCATTTACGCCGGCATGTACGATGTGGCCCTGGCGCTGGGCTCGGAGAAGATAAGCAACCCCAATAAGGCCCTGTCTCTCTCCGCTTACGCGGCCTGCATGGACGTGGAGAACTTTGAGAAGCATATAAATATGATCACCAGCCTGAATGATGTAATCAAGATAAAGATACCCGAAGACCAGTCTGCCCCCGGCGAAGGCAGGAGCATTTTCATGGATGCCTACGCCATGGGCGCGCGCTGGCATATGAACAAGTTCGGATCCACGCAGCAGCAACTGGCCGTGATCTGCTCAAAGAACCATCTGCACGGCTCCCTCAACCCCCTGGCGCAGTACCAGCAGAGGATGACCGTGGAGGAGGTGCTGGCCGATAAGCCGGTGGCCTATCCCCTGACCAGGGCCATGTGCTCGCCCGTGGGGGACGGCGCCGCCGCCGCCATAATCTGCTCCGAGAGGTACCTTAAAACGCTGGCCGACGCGCGTCCGGTCAGGATACTCGCCACCGTGCTGGGACAGGGAAGCGACAGGACCCTTGACGGTGAGGACATCGGCGAGCGTCTCTCGCAGCAGGCCTACGATATCGCCGGCCTGGGGCCCGCCGATATCAGCCTGGCCGAGCTGCACGATGCGACGGCATGGGGAGAGCTGCACCAGGCGGAGGTCATGGGCTTCTGCCCCATGGGTGAGGGAGGCCCGTTTGCCGAATCCGGGGCGACGGTGCTGGGCGGCAGCAAGCCCATCAACACCAGCGGCGGACTGGAGTGCCGCGGACACCCCATAGGCGCCTCAGGCCTGGCACAGATATACGAGCTGGTGCTGCAGCTGCGCGGCCACGCGGGGCTGCGGCAGGTTGAGAATGCGCGCATCGGGCTGGCCGAGAACGGCGGCGGCAACATCGGCGTCGAGGAGGCCGCCATGTGTGTGCATATACTGGAGAAGGTAGACAGGCTGGCCTGAGCAGGAATACCGCCCTTGGAAAAGATATTTATAACCGGCATATCAGGCTACCTGGGTCAGAAGCTGCTGGCCAGTCTGTGCAAGCAGCAGGATATAAAACAGATCGTCGGCATCGATATACGCGAGCCCGCGCTCAGACCGGACAATTTCGTTTTTTACAAAAAGGATGTACGCCTGCCGCTGGCCGACATCCTGTCGCAGCATGAAATTAATCACCTTGTGCACCTGGCCTATATCGTGCCTCCGCTGCACGATAAAAGGCTGATGGAGGATATCAACATCGGCGGCACCCGCAACGTGCTCGACTCCTGTCTGAAAGCCGGAGTCAAGCACATTATATATACCAGTTCTGCCACGGCCTACGGGTTCCACGCGGACAACGACCGCCCCCTGACCGAGCTGAGTCCCCTGCGCGGCAACGATGATTTCACCTACAGCAAGAACAAGAAGGAGATCGAGGGCATCTTCAGCCGCTTTATTCAGGACAATCCCGATTACAGTGTCGCCATACTTCGTCCCTCCTTCGTGGCCGGCCCGGTGTTCGACAATCCGCTGGCGCGTTACCTGCAGAAGAGCCTGGTACTGATGCCCCGCGTTACGCCGCCCTTCCAGTATGTCCACGAGGACGACCTGGTGGAGATTATTTGTCTAATTTTGCAGAAACGTGTGAAGGGCGCATTTAACGTGGGCGCCGACGGCAGCATGACCTTTCCCGAGATGATACGGATGCTGGGAAATCGCAGTCTGGGGCTTCCTTTCGGTATACTATATGCGCTGAATAACCTGGCATGGCTTCTGCGGCTGACCTCTGTCAGCGAGTTCCCCAGCCCGGCCTTGAACATGGTGAGGTATCCCTGGATCGTATCCAGCGAGAAGCTGAAAAACGAGCTGGGGTACCGTTACAAATATACGACGCGAGAGACGTTCCAGGATTTCGCGCAGGCCTTCAAAAGCGGTAAAAAAGATAAGTAAGAGGTTTCTGCACATGAGCAATAGCGGAGCAGCAGGTTCAAACAAACCGAAGGGTCTGATACTCTATTATTCCGGATCAGGCAATACCAGGCTGGCCTGCCGCTACATAGCCGCGAATATAGACAGCGTCGATTTCGAGCTGTTCAATATGGTGGGAGGCCGCATACCGGACCTGCGGGACTGCGCGATAGTGGGATTCGCTGTCTTCACCGATTTCCTGGCGCCGCCGCAGCTGCTGAAGACCTATCTGGAAAATTTCCCCCTGCAGCAGGGCAGGCCGGCCTTTGTATTCAATACCTACGGCTTCATCAATGGCAGGACGCCGACAGTGCTGGCTGACTGGGTAAGTGCCAGGGGGTTCAAAGTGCTAGCCGGGCATTCGCTGCACACGCCGGAAAGCTACCCGCCCATGGTGGCAGAGGGACGCGGCAATGAGCAAGCCCCCAACGAAAAGGAGCTGAAACAGTTCAAGTTGTTTGTGGCCCAGCTGGAAGCGATCTGCAAGCGTATCAGCCTGGGCCAGGAAGTGGACAAGGGCAAGATACCGGTTGGAATACTGGGCATCATCCTGCCCACCTTATCGCGCACCAGGTCCAGGGACGACATGGGGATCAAATATGTGGACGTCGAGCTGTGCAAAGAGTGCCACACCTGTGAGAAGCTCTGCCCGTACAAAGCCATCAAGCTCGATCCCAAGCCTGTATTCGACATGCGAAAGTGTTACGGCTGCTGGAGCTGTTTCAACCACTGCCCCAACAAGGCTATATATACCAAAAAGTTCCGCGGACGCGGGCATTATCCGAAACCCATCGACAGCCTGAAGCAGAAACTGGCGACGTAATCCCTCTTATCACCTGTTGACCGGGATCCATTCAAGTGGCGCCACAGCCGCCTCGCCTGCCGTCAGGGATGAGACCCAGGGCCAGCCGGCGGTCGTGATATACCAGCGGTCCTTGTCCGGCAGGTAGACGTACTCCGGCCCGTGCGCCAGAAGCCTGGCTACCAGCGATGGCGCGTTGCCGGCGCCGCCGTAGACGCCGAAATCGTAGGGGTTGTCCGACTGAAATACCAGCGTATCGTTATATGACGGCGTGTCCGGCCAAATCCTGAGAGGCAGCAGCAGGCCGTTCCAGAAAAAGGTGTCGTTGTTATACGTAAGCGAGAGGTAATGGCGTCCGCCGTACGTCATCACGAAGGGGGACTCCATGGAGGCGAAGGGTGAATTGCGCTCGCTGCCGCAGGTTGACCTGAGAGCCGTGTCGATGTACTGCCAGTGTCTCAGGTCGAACGACTGATAGACGTCCACCTGGGAGAAGAACCAGTCCCTGGCCGTGGAATACAGCAGCCACTGCCCATCGGCCGCCTTGAGCACCATGGCATCGCGAAAGAACTTGTGATAGGGAGACTGCATTATGGTTTCCCTCTGGCCCCAGCTGATGCCGTCCGCAGAGACCATGCGGTAGAGACTGTGGGGAGACCAGAACATGTAATAGGTGGCATTTTCAGATATCACGTGCGGCGCCCAGGCCAGCTCCCCGAAATCGGCTACAGGCCCCTCCTCAGTCATCCCGTTTAACGGAGGAAAATCGGGGCTGCGCCCGACCGCGAAGTACTTCTCCTCGTTGTAGTTGCCGTCGCTTTTATGCGTGATTCCGGCCAGCCTCCAGTCGCCGTTTATATCCCTGTACACTGTATGGTCATTTATATAGTAGCCGTAGACCCGGGGTTTGAAGAGCAGCTTCCAGGGTCCCGCTATGGACGGCCTGTACACGGCAGCAACTGCGGCATCCTGCGTTGGTGCATTCACCTCGCCCAGCAGCCGCGCAGTCCCTCCTGCGGAGGGAAGAGCCCGTACACGATACCGGCCGCTGCCGCTGCGCGACAGATACGATCCGAACCTGACGGTCGCCAGCTCGTCCCATTTCTCCCCATCGAGCTTCTCCACCCGGTAGGTTTCCCTCTCGGGATCTGCTATCCATCCCAGGTGTATCCAGCCCGGACCCTGATTGACCCTCAGCCCGGCCTGCTGCTGCAACGCGGGCACGTCGTCACGTTTGATGGAGCTGTAGAAGTCCGTTTTCAGCGGCATCTCGACGTAGATGCGCAGCCCGATCTCAAGTATCAGCCACAGCGCCAGCAATACTGCGGCGGCGATCAGAATTCCTCGTGCCCACCTCTTCATTTCACATGCTCCCCGATTCAAATGTTATCTGCGGCCGTGCCGGCCGTTATAGCGGATGAAGCGGTCGATAGCGCGGGCCGCCCGGGAGATGGAGGGAAAGACCGGGAGTTGCAGCGCAGCGAAACGCGCCCGGGCATCCTCCTCCAACCGTCTGGCCTGTGGGGTTATCGAGTAATGTAGCACAACTGCCACAGGCTTGGAGATGGAATCCCGCAGACTCGTGACGACCTCTATAAAGCGTTCCATCAGGACAGTTCTGCGCGAGAGCGCCCACAGGTCGAGCGGGAACTGCATGATAACGATATCTATATCCCTGGAGTCCGCCACCGCCCGCAGCGCCCTGACATGGTGGTCTACGCTGCCCAGGGGAGGAATATCCAGGGGATTTCGAAACATGCTGCCTGCCTCAGAGCCGTAGATGCCATGCAACGTTTTCCTGAGATCGACGTGCAGAAACGGCAGTTGAAGCCCGGCTGCGGTAATGTCGTCGGCCGCCTGTACGCCCACTCCCCCACCCGAGCCGGCTACCACCACTTTCCTGCCCGCAGGAGCCTTCATGAAAGCCAGTGTAATGCTTATGTCAACTAATTCCGGCATACCGGTGACCTGTATCACGCCCAGCTGGTTAAAGAGCGTATTCCATACAATGGCCGAGCCCGCGATGGCGCTGGTATGAGACGCGCAGGCCCTGGCGCCGGTCTCGGTGTTGCCCGCCTTGTAGATCACGACAGGCTTGGCCTCGACCGCCCGCTTCAGGGCCTGTTTGAAACGTTCTCCGTCCTTGATGCCCTCGATATACATGGCGATAATCCGGGTGTCGGGATCATCCGTAAGGAATTCCAGGAAGTCGCATTCGTTCAGATCGGCGGCGTTGCCGTAGCTTATAGCCTTGTTGAAGAACAATCCCCGCTCCGAGGCCTCGCGTATGCAGTAGATGCAGTTGCCGCCGCTCTGCGATATCAGGGCAAACGGCCCCGAGCGAGAGGGAAATCCAGCCTGGTCGGGATAGTCCCCGGCGAACGTCATCCCGGCCGAGGGGCAATAGATGCCCATGCAGTTGGGTCCAATCAGCCTTACGCCGCCCTCCCTGGCGATCCTCAGCACCTCCTCCTCCAGTTGTTTTCCGGAAGAGTCCTCTATCTCGCTGTAACCCGATGTGAAGAGGTGTGCCGCCTTTACGCCCTTGGCGGCGCATTCCCTCATCAGCTGTGGAGTATGGCGGGCGGAGACGGCTGACACGAGATAGTCGACTTCGCCCGGTATCTCTGCCAGGTTTTTATAGACCTTCAGCCCGTTTATCTCACCGCCGGCGGGATGGAGCGGGTATATCTTGCCCGGATAACCGAACTTGATCATGCCCATCAAATACCACTGTGCAGGTCCCGGCTTCGAAACGTCGGCCGATACACCTGCCAGCGCAATGGAGCGCGGCCTGAACAGGAAATCCAGTGAATGAGTCATTGATAGTTATTCCGGCTGAATATGTCGGGCTGATTGTATATCTAACAGGAGGGCGTATTCAAGCTCGAGACAGGTCGGAGGTCAGGACTTGATCAGAGCGTGTTCCAGCATCTGGATGGCCGTCTGCTCAAAACGCGCAGTATCGCACTTTAGCCACATGAAGCAGATGCGGGTTATCCACTCAATTAGTCCCCCCACGAGTTCGGCCGCCGCCAGTGTATCGTATTCCCTCACCCGGCCCCGTTTGATGCCGGTGGCGATTGCAGTCCGCAGGATCCTCTGCACCTTTTTATCCGCGTAAGGCCTGACGTTTTCCAGGCCGAGGTTGGCGCGGATATCCAGTAAACGCACCACATCGGAATTCCGGGAAGCGTAAGCCAGCACCTCGTGAACGCAGACCCTGATTTGCTGCGGCCCCAGCGATCCCGAAAGCACATCCTGCAGGATATCTGAAATGCCGCTGATATATTCCTCCACCAGCGCATCGGCCACAGCCAGTTTGGAGTCGTAATAAAGATAAACCGTGCCGTGCGCCACGCCCGACCGCTCCGCTATCTGTGACATGCTCGTGCGGGCATAGCCCTGCTTGCGGAATAGTTCCCGCGCCGCAGTGAGTATCTCACCCTGCCTGCCCGGCACTGCCTTTCTGGCCATATCAGCTATGACTGATTGTCAGTCATTAAGACTATCAATATTTTCAGTCGGTGTCAACGGCTGACGCATACTGCGACACCCACTTGACAGGCCGCCGGCGTCAAACTAATATAAAACCTGCTCCAGCGGGTGTAACTCAGCGGTAGAGTGCTTGCTTCCCAAGCAAGACGTCGAGGGTTCGAATCCCTTCACCCGCTCCATTTTTCCCTGCCCCCTGTTAATCAGTGTATTCTTGATTCATAGCCGTTTCCGGGCCGGACGATTGACATGAGAATGTGGATGGTAGACCCGAAATACATGTGTGACCGGCATCTGCTGGGAGAGCATGTGGAGTGTCACATGTTCGCCGGTTGCCTGGACAGAGGGAAGACGCTCAGCGGTTACATCAACAAAAACCTGTTCGATCCATCGTCTCTTATTAAGCGTCACAGTGAGCTGGCAAAGGAAATGATTTCGAGGGGCTTCCGTCACCTCAGCCCGCTGTCCGGGCACTCAGGAGATCCTTCTCCCATCGATGCTGCCAGGTCCCTGAATGACCTGTTGAACAGGTGCAGCAGATGCATGCAAAGGTATGAGAGCCGCCGCAGTGAACGGGCCAAAGGATAACATTCGGTAAGAAACGGGTAATGCTGATCAGCGTTCAGACTACTGCCTGGCGGGCCTGATCCAGGCTTTGATCAGAGGCTGGTTGATGGGTACGTTCTCGTCGTTGTCCCACCTGATAGTCGCGTTGATATAGCAGGTGATCGTACTACCGTCTTTCATCAGGATCTTTATCCTGTTTTCGATCAGGTATCCTTTGTACTCGATCTCCTCTTTCAGCGGATCAACATCCTTAACATCGACGAGCAGCGAGGACAGATTACGTCCCATCAGGTCATGCATGCTGTAGCCTGTAATACTCAGAAATTCGGCGTTTGCGTGGACGATCTCGCCCTGGGTCGTGAAGATGCAGACTGCCGAAGGGCGCTTTTTTGAACCCGATGTGCCGCCTGCTTTCACCTCCGGCGCCTTCGTTGCCGATTGCATGAGCTCTGCCACTTCGTCCTCATATTCGGCTACCAGCCGGCGCACTACCTCAACCTTGTTGGGCTTTTCTACCTCAATTCTGTATTTTGCAATCATGTCCAGTTCCTCCCATTTTGCCAGCGCCGTACACTCGACATTCAACCGGCATTCCATCGGCGCCGACAATTACAGCATATAACGATATAGCAGGATTGAACATGACCTGTTGGTACCTTCCTGTATAGTACTTTGGTATCGGTCGTGGAATATGGTAAACTTTCTACCGTTTCGAGGGCCGTTAGCTCAGTTGGTAGAGCAACTGACTTTTAATCAGTGGGTCATAGGTTCGATTCCTATACGGCCTACCATC
>CAZDXZ010000009.1:0-30708 GCA_964509615.1 uncultured Dehalococcoidales bacterium | reverse complement strand
GCTGCGGATGCAGTGAAGCCCATTATATCATGGGCTTCCTTCTCAAGACAGGCGCACGGCAAGGCCCCTCCGGAAGAGACCGGGCCGGAATTGTTCTACAGGGCGGGTTTAAACATTACGATCTCATGCAATGTTGTCCCCGTCTCCTTAACGGTCCTGCCGCCGCGGTTTACGGTTATTTCGAAGTCCGAGGCCAGCCTGAAATAACCCGGTTTGAGCCGCAGCAGGTACTTTGCGATGAATCTCAGTACGGGACTGAAATTATTGAGCATGTTTTCGGCTTCGAGCACCTCTTTCACACTCAAGACTGCCTCCACTTGACCGGGTACCCTGATAGTCAGCCTTTTAGGATAGCTGTGCCCGGCGCTGGGGTTATATTCGAAGTCCCCCTTGTTGAAATCGAACTCGCCCGTGCTGAGTATAACTTCCCGGCCCTCGGCCAGCATCAGCACCTTCACGGCATAGTTGCGCATCTTTTTATTGCACTGGATGTAGGCGTAGGATAGCGTATAGTGCTCTGAATAGACCCTGCCCCACATCCAGTAATCGATGATGACGGGGAACTGGAAATTCAGCCAGTTATGATCGTGGTAGCCGATTCCCCTGACCTGCAGGGTGTTGCCTCCGTCCGTGATCGTGCCTTCGACCGAGGCCCTGGCAAAAGGGATGACCCAGGCAAAGTAGCCCATATTGCCGAAATGCGAGAATCCCGTCCCCGGTTTCCACCCGTTCACCTCCGCCCTGTAGGTAAGGCGGCAGCTGAAGTCCTTTTCCTTGATGTTAATCTCATATAAGGGCAGTCCGCCTTCCGTCTGCACCGCCTTGAGGTAATTCTCGCCGGCCCTGATGTCAGCCCCATCGCGGGAGGCCTGGAAATCGGACCTGCGGTAAGGTATGAACCTCTGCGTCTTCCGCCTGTCCGGTCTGAGCAGCATGATCTCTATGCCGGGCCTGCCGCCCATACCGGGATTGGGGTTGGCCGCGTGAAAAAATATCACCAGCGTATGTCCGCTCTCGAAATGCGCGTCGAAATACCACCACTCGTACGAGCCTTTTGCGCCCACATCGATATGCAGGCCATCCTCGGACGGCGCCAGCGGTTTTATATCCGTATCGTGCCTGCCGGGTCCGGTCCAGCCCTCTTTTACCGGGGAGCCTGCTTCTTTAACCATCTTTTTCCACCTCGCTGATTGATTAAAAGAACGTATATCCCTCTTTTTCATCCGGGAACGCCTTATCCGACGGGCCGCTGTAAGTCCAGGAGTCATAGGAGGAATGGGGATCGAGCTGCGCCTTTATTTTCATGATCATCTCGTGATAGTTGTAGCAGTGGGGGCCGAACAGCTGGTTCATGGGACCGCCGAATGCGGCGATGGGCAGGCCCAGGGACCTCTCGATTGTGCCGTGAAGGGACTCTTCAACGATGGCCTTGGTCGCCTTCCTCGATTCGGGGTCGCTGGTTGAATATTCCCCGATCCCTTCGATATATCCCAGGTGTCCGAAATCGAAGGTCCCGCCGCTGCCGAGATCGCCACCGTCATCCACGATCAGGCCCTTCTCGATGGCCGGCCTTTTAACCCCGGCGATGTAATCGGCCTGCTCGAAACCCATGTCCCAGGTGTCGAAAGCCCCCACGGAGGTGAACATGCCGGATGAGGCACGGAACCCGCCCTGGCTGTTGTTGGCATGCCGCACAAGTATGAAGAAGGCCGTGGAGAAGAGCTTTAAACGCATCTCCCGGCTGGTCTTCATGGAGTCGGCTATCTGCTGGATAAAAGGTATCCTGGCGATCACCTCCAGCGGATTCTTAAACATCTTGAAAAACGGCTTGACCAGCTCAAAGGCGGCCACCGGTATCTGCTGCATGGGCAATATGAGCCCGCCCGATTCTCTGACTATCTGCTTCAGGGCCTTCACCTTCCACTCGTATTCCTTCCTGGAGTGCCCGTGGACGCATACGGTCAGCACGTATCTGGCAAGCTTCTGAAAAACACCGGTTGACCACAGCCGCTTCAACTCGAGGTTGTTATCGGTGAAACCGAGGGCGATGAAGAAAGCGGGCATCCTGAAGTCCGAATAGTTGCATTCGGCTTCACCCAGCTTGTAGCCGGCATCGGTGATCCGCTTTTTATCGGGGAACATGAGAATGAATACTCCCAGGTTGGGCAATTCGCGGTTCAGGACGTATTTGGGTGACCCGCCGTGCACTTCATATTCCGGATCGGAGTCCCAACGGTACAGTTTCACGCCCACCTTGGTGAAGGTGCCCAGCCCGCCGAAGGTGCCCTGGAACCCCCTGATGAGGCCACGGACGCCGGGACCCGGCCCATCGGTGGTGAACCACTCCGCCCCGTCGCCCGGGCTGCCCAGCGTGACGATCTCCCCTGAGGGCATTACCCATTCAACGCCCAGCATATTCCTGGCCTGGTATCCCATGGAGGCGCCCGTTATGCCGTACCCCCAGGCTGCCGCTGTGGATGCCAGGATCGAGTGGTTGCCGCCGCAGGAAACAGCATGCACATTCAGCCCGTGCCTCCACAGCTCCGACTGAAGGTCGATGGCCCTGACATATGGCTCCACAACCGCGATCTGGTTCTTGTAGTCTATATCGACGATTTTATCCATGCGTTTGAGGTCGAGCAGGATCGTCTTGCGGCTTCCCGGCGCCGAGGAAGTGATCCAGCCCGTGGAAAACGGCTTGAGCATAAAATCTGTTCTATTGCAGAACCTGGTCAGCTCTGAGATCTCCTGCGGCGTTTTCGGCATAATCACGGCCGCCGGACGCGACGTCCAAAGCTTATCCTCCCTGTTCAGCGAGGAGGAGTTGTAGTAAATGGAATAGGCGTCCCTGGTGGGGAGGTCGTGCTTCACCCACTGTGCGCCGACGATGCCCTCAAGCTCTTTTAATTCGTTTTCTGTTAACATCTGGCCTCCTGCATCTGATAATCAACTTACTCCAGTTCCGCCCGGGGACAAACCGCTTACAGGTTGAATTTTCCGGGATTAAGGATGTTCTCCGGGTCGAACAGGCCCTTGATCACCCGGATCAGCTCGGTATTGGCCGGGTTATTCTTGAAAACCATTTCGGCTGCCCTGCCGTACGGCCTGCTGAAAAATGCCCCGGCTTTGATCAGGCGCCCGGTAGCGTCCGCTTCAAAGCGCTTCATGGTTTCGACCTCGCGGTCATCATCGGGATTGAAGGGGAGCAGGAATTCGATATGACAGGCGTGGTTCTGGACGACCGGTTGAATATATATGCCGATTTGCTCCTGCGGGATGCCGCAGGCTTTCGCCGTCTCTTGCACCAGCGAAATGAACATCTCCGAATTATTGAGGAGCGACAGGAAGAACAGCGAGAGGCAATGGCCCCGGGCAACGTGCCGCCAGTCGCGCGGGCCGCTTGGCGACCGCGCCGACTCCAGCAGGGCCCGGGCTTCAATCTCGCCCGCGGCGTCGGCCAGCCGCAGCCCGATGCCGCCCGCCATATCCTTCAGCTCCTCGTACTGGTATTCCAGCCTTTCCCGCGGAAGCCTCTCGAACCCCGCGATGTTCTGCAGGCAGATATATTCGGGGAGAGAGAGCCTGACCCTTTCAAGAGAGGAGGGATTATTGCGGGTCATGAGCATGGCTGCCGCAAGCCGGTTCAGTATAAAGGAATGTTCGCCCAGCCAGGGACGCTGGGCCTGGTAGACATACTCAATTAACTGCGATAGCCGGTCGCCGCCGATCAGCATGGGCCGTTCAATAGAAGGCAGCAGCTCGGTCCGCAGGCTGATCCAGGTCATGATGCCCATGCATCCCTGGGACCCGATCAGCACCCTCTGGAAGTCGGTCTGGCCGGGGCCCATGGGCATTTTTTGTGCTCCCTTGGACCTCCGCTGGTCTTCCAGCGAACCCGGGCCTCCGGCCGAGCCGCTGCGGAAGAGCTCACCGGTCCCGAAAATAAACTCTGTGCAGGCCACGGGGTCCTGCATATCCCACTGCATCCTGGGCCAGATGTGGGGCTCCCGGTCAATGGCGGCGGCGAGCACGCTTTTGGTGCTTCGCGGCGCCAGAGGTGTGGGCAGGGTCATGCCGTGCTCTTTAAGGTAATCATTGAGCTGCCCGTAAGTGACGCCGGGCTCGACGAAGCATACCCTGTTGCGCCGGTTCACCCAGGGGATTTTGTTCCATGCCGATAGGTCGACGACCGCGTGGTCAACCGGACAGGCGGTACCGCCCTTTATATGGGGCCCGCCCGAGGAAACAGGCACCAGACCGAATTTTTCCGCCCTGGCCCTGCGGATTATTTTCTGCAGCTCCGCAACGCTGCCCGGCTGTATGGCGCATTGCGGAGACCTGCCGGCCCGCGCCAGCGGATTAGTGACCCGGTAGGCTTTTAGTTTATCCTCGGAGGTTTCAACCGTATTATTCTGTCGCAGCTCGTTTAAAACAGCGGTGTTAATCATGTTTCCGTCTCCTGTGCTAATCGATGTCCGCGGCCTGAAAGACAAGGTCTATGATATCCACAACGTTTACGGGAGCGGCCCCGGTTAAGGCGGAGGCTCTCTCAAACTGGGCTTTGCAGTGGGAACATGACGTTACCAGGTGGTCCGCTCCCACCTCACGGGCCTCCCTGATGCGGTCGCGGGCGGCCTCCAGGGACATGCTCTCGTACATCTCAGCACGTCCGCCTCCTCCTCCGCAGCAATGCGAGTACTCCCTTATGCGGTACATTTCCCTGAAGGAAAGCCCTTTTATCGCTTTCAGGATCGAACGGGGTGGATCGAAGATGCCTCCCGTGCCGTAGTTGATCTTGCGCGGAGGGACGGTATATTTCATCTGTCCGAATACGGTCTTCTCCACGCCCTTCCATTCCGCCGGCGGTTCCGACTGGCGGCCCAGGTAGCAGGGATCGTGATAGGTCACTTTGAGGTCCAGCGGCCTTCTCAGCTTGAGCTTACCCTTCGCGATGAGCCTCTCCAGCAGTTCCGTCCCGTGCAAAACCTCTACACCCGTGTTGATGCCGTATTTGGGGTACTTGGCCTTCAATGTGCCCAGGCAGGCGCCGCAGACCGTTACGACGGTCCCGACCTGCGCAGCCCTGAGCAGGCGCGCATTTTTCTCCGCCAGGGCGGTGAAATCGTCCCTGAAACCCATCCAGTGCGCCGGAAGGCCGCAGCAGGCCTCGTCATCGCCCAGAATGCCTGCATCTACGCCGGCATGCAGCAGCAGCTTGGCCATCTTCCTGGCGGACTGAAGGGCATTCCTGTCGTAACGGGTTGCGCAGCCGGCGTACAGCAGGACCGACGCCTTTTGCCCGGGGAGCTTCTTAAGATTAAGGCCGGCCGCCCAGTCCCCGGCTCCGGCGCCGGTCAGCCCCGCGGGATTGCCGGCGTCCTTCAGGTTCTGAGCCGTCCTCTTGTACTCCTGCGGGGCCAGCCCCTTCCGCACGAGGGTTTCTCTAAGAGCCATGTTGATCTCATTCCGCTTCGATTCCATAATGAAATTGCAGGCCATGTCGCAGTAGCCGCAGGTACGGCAGGAGAAGACGATATCTGCCAGATCCCTGTCAGCTTCAATACGGCCTTCCGAGAGGGCCAGCGCCATATAGCCGAGTCCCGAAGCGGAATGGCTGTGGAACATGTAATGGCTGTTGATGGGGCAAATGTTGGAGAACTCCCGCTTTTTAAAAACGGGCAGCGGCACCATTTTGCACAGGGAACAGCGGAAACATGTTGCGATGTCGCCCTCCAGCGCTTTTAACTCCGGATAACTCATACTTACCTCCCCCTTTAGTGCAGATAGCGGTCTGCGCGATAATTTAGATGCTCAGGCCAGGATTCCTCTTATCAGATAGGAGTATGCCCGGTAGATCCTCTGCTCAAACCCCCTCTCTTTGTGGCTCTCCGATAGAAAGTGGTTGGTAATGGCGGTGACGCAGCTTATGGTTATGTCATTGTCGACGTCTTTCCTGACCACCCCGTCTCTCCTGGCACGGTTCAGGTAATCGTGAATGGAAGTGCTGAGGGTCCCTGAGATAGAATCGAATTTTTCCTTGATGGAGGGGTATTCACGAAAGACATCGGGCAGGATGAGCAGGTCATACATGGATATGGTGTGCGCCAGATGCCTGGCTGCCGATTCACAGGCTTTCACAAAGTCGGGCTGGTCCCGGAAGATGCCGGCAATGGCATCCACGTTGTTTCGCAGCCTGTTGATTACGACGTCTTCTATCAGCTGCTCCTTGCTGTCGATTATTTCGTAAAGGGTATTCTTGGATATCCCCGACTCCACGGCCACGCTGTCCATATTCCAGCCCTTCACACCCCGCTTCAGCAGAAAGGACTCGGTGGTTCTATGGATATTGTCGCGTATACCCCTGTTGTTGACCTTCGAGATCTGCGCCATAAAACTAATTAGACTATAACGGTTAATTCAGTATAACTTAGATTATACTAATCCGGTTGATTTGTCCACATGGCGTAGCAACAGTTGCGCAAAAGCGCAACTGCGGGTTAAGCATAATGGCGGATGGCGCAACTTGCCCGCGGTGCTAAATTATAGACAGCCTGGAATAGAACCACGGACAGGAGGAAAACAAAATGGCAAAAACAGTAGAAAAAGTTGAAACCGCAGCTACGGTCAGCGTTGAGCGGGGATTCAATTTCTGGACCGATAAGGCCCCGTGCTGGGAGATGTCGCACTGCACCAACATGGTCAAGTCCGAATGTCCGGCGTTCAAATATCAGTTCCTGCCCTGCTGGGAGATCGAAGGCACTTACTGCAAGCTGGACGATTACGGCGCCGACGGCAAGGACACCAGCATCTGCGAGGTCTGTCGGGTTTATAAGAACTACGGCGGCGGCCAGCCCATCCAGTTGAAGCTGCTCGGCCGCGGCATCAATACCTCGCTGAAAGAGCTGGAAAAGGTTAAAGCTGTCTGAATTTTATCCCTCTCAAAGGGACGGTGTCCCCCCTTCACCGGAAGGGGGGATTTTTTATGGCCCGGAAAAATCACCCGACACTTGCGCTTTTGCGCAAAAGCAGATTAAGCGTTAAAGCGGATGGCGCTGCGCAACGGGCATGTTAAATTGTTATCGTACAAAAGGTACTGAACTCGCAACAAGGAGGAAAATACAATGGCTGAAACTAAAGCGAAGGCAAAGAAAGAGACCGCGGTAAAAGAGGAAAAAGGCGTCAATTTCTGGACGGACAAATCACCGTGCTGGGAGCTCTGCAACTGCCCCGAGATGATCAAGAGCGAGTGCCCGGTCGACAAATATCAGTTCCTGCCCTGCTGGGAGATCGAGGGAACCTACTGCAAACTGGACGACAAGGGCGCCACCGGACGCGACACCAGCATCTGCGAGACCTGCCGCGTCTACAAGAAGTACGGCAACGGCGATCCGATCGTACTGAAGCTCTTCGGCAAAGGCATCGACACCCATATCAAAGAGCTCGACAAGATAGCTAAATAAAAAGCAGATACAGGTTAATTAGAAGGGGACGGCCGGTCGGCCGCCCCCTTTTCTATTGCAGTTTTTCTCTAGGCCTCACACGGCGTGTCGAACTCGGCCAGCGCATCCCTCAGCTGTCTGAGGTTGACGATGTCGTCGCGGTTGTAGCGGAGCAGCAGGTCCAGGGCATCCAGGTCGTTAAATTGCTTGTAGCGCTCCCACAGCCGTATGGCATCCATACCGTTCAGACCCTCGGTCTCCCTGAAAATGCCGAGGTGCTGCAGCACCCGCTTGAACCCTCCGCGCAGGTTGTAGTCCCAGCATTTATACATGAGGTCGGTGTGGCGGTGCATTCGCTCCAGGTCCGGACCCAGACAGGCACGGATGAAGGGGATATCGAAACGGCTCCCGTTGTAGGTGTACATGTGCTCGGTGCCCCGCATGGCTTCCAGCAGGTTTTCGCGGGAGATGCTGCTGTCGTAGAGCTGAACGAGCCTGCCGTCGTCGCCGTTGCAGAAATAAAGGCCGATGACGGTTATGCTGCTCTCATGCGGGTACAGCCCCGTCGTCTCGATGTCCAGGTATGCTTCCGGGTAGCCGATCATGATTAGTCCTTATTATGCTTGTGCGCCGCAGCCCGCCTTTGATTTGATGAAGAGGACGAAGGCGCCCAGGCCGAAGAGCACCGCCGCCAGGTCGCACAGGCAGCCGATAACCGGGATGATGGAGACGATATAGAGGACAAGCAGGCCCAGCGCCAGTGCCCCGATGTTGGGCCCTGCGGCTATGTTGTCGGCGCTCTGCCGCAGCATCCATTTTCCCAGGAACAGCGCAATGAAGATAGACGCGAGGTAAACGGCCAGCATGTAGGCAGCCAGGCCGATCAGGCCGAGGGGTATGGCGATGACCAGCATAAAGGCTATTATAATGGCGATAGGCGTCAGCACGAAGAAGAGTGCGCCGTACCCCAGGCAGGGCCAGGGCTTGCCTTTCAGAGTCTCGATCAGGCCGGGCAGGAATTTGCGCGCCAGCAGAATGAAGATGATGCCTGTCAACAACGAGGCGATGTATTTGAACAGGGCAATCAGGATGAACAGAATTACGAAAAACATGACGATGCCGGAGGCGGCCCAGCCCGCCACCTTGCCTGCGGACTGGCCGGAGGTCGAGGACTCGGGGGGCGGCGGGACTATATGGTCTATCTTGCCGCCGACTTTAGACCCTTCGGCCTGGACGGCATTGTTCTTGGATTTATAGGTCAGGCCGCCGGCTATGCTGGAGGAAGGCCCCAGCGTGAGATCGCTGCATTCTATATTTACGTTGCCGCCCACGCTGCTGCTGATGGTGAAGTCTCCGGCGCTGCCGCGTATGTCCTTACCCACCGGCCCCCCGACGTTGACCGTCGCTGCCGCGGGCAGGAAGTCCCGTCCCACCGATCCGCTGCTTGAAATGTCGATCTCCGAGGCGGCCGCCACCAGGTCGCCGCCGATTTTACCGTCGATATAAATGGTTGAAGCCGCCACACGGACGGAGTCATGCACGTCTCCCCCCACCGTGACGTAATTGGCGGCGCCGTTGAAGTTGCCGTTGACCGGGCCCTTGATATTGATATGGTCCCCAAAGGCGATGACATCTCCGTTGACGGTCCCCTCAACGGTTATTCCCGAGCCGAAAAGGTAAAGGTCGTCGTTGACGACCTCCCCGGCCGGGATGACCAGGTTATTTCCCTGCCGAACGTCGGCTGCACCGGCCGGCACGCTCAGAAGGATCGTAACGGTCAGCACTGCTGCCAGTATTGCAAGGAACCTGCCTGCTTTTACGAACATAGCATGCCTCCTTTTATCGAATATGATCAAACTAAATTCTTGCATAAATGTGCAGGCCGTTCAAATGCAGGTGGAATGGAATGTCAGTTGTGCTTCACCTGACGGTGCATTTTGACATAACTGAACTTGGCAAAAAAGAGCAGCACCCAGGCGGTAAAGTAGATGAACATCAGCAGGGCGATGACCGAGCTGATGGGACCGTAAACGAGGCCGTACTCAGCGAAGTTTTTCACATACCAGACGAAAGCGAAGCGGACTATCTCGAATCCGATGGCGGCCAGCAGGGCGCCCAGCCAGATATGCTTCCACCCGGGCCGCTTGCTGGGAATGAAGTGGTACAGCAAGAGTATGACTCCATAGGCCAGAGCGGCATTAAGCAGCATAAAAACGATCCTGTGGAAAATGGTGGACCGTGTAAATTTGAGGATCCACAGCTGCATGCCGGATTCATGCATATACTGGACAGTTGTAGTTAGCCAGGTGAATGCCAGGAGGAACACCACGGCAAGCACCAGCATGCTGATATCCATGATTTCCCCCACGACGTAAGTCGGGCGGTCCGGCGCGCCCCAGGCCCGGTTGAGCGAATTTCTAAGCGCACTGAAGAAGGTTGTGGCGCTGTATACCAGCATCAGCAGCGCTATTATGCCCGTAGCCTCGCGCGCCCTTATCACGCCTTCCAGCGTATTTACGATCAGGTTACGTGCCACCGGGATAAGATTGCCCATGGCGGCGATGACCTGGCCTTCCACTTCGGGCGAGGACATCATAAAGCCGGCCACGGAGGTCAAAGCCAGGGCGAAGGGAAAGATCGAGAACAGCAGGCTGTAGGCCACCGCAGCCGCCAGCAGGTTACTGTTGTCTTTGCTGAACTCGGCATATGTTTGCCACAGCAGGGAAATGACCGAATTGTTTTTTACGGCCGTCCAAAGATTCATGGCCCTCTCCTCGCAAAAAGGTCGACAATAGCGGTAGCGGCTATATGTTATCAGATTTCGCCGCCCGGTTTTAGTTGGCGCGCAGCGCACACCTTTTTAAAGTAGAATAAAATATAGGGGACCGAAAAGGAGGACAGTCATGGAGGAAGCTAAAAACGAGCAGAAAAAATCCGCAGCCGATAACCTCGGCGATATGTTCGATGCCCTGGGTGATGCCATGGGCAAGATATTCAACGATCCGAAGCTGAAGGAGAAGGCGCGCGACCTGGGCAAGGCAGCCAAGGAATCGGCTGAAACCCTGCATGAGCGGTTCAAGGATGAGGAGGTCCAGGCCAAATTCAAGGACGTGGGAAAGGCGGCCCAGGCCTTCGGCAAAAACGTGTCCGATATATTCGTCGAGGATACAGGCAAGGGCGGCAACGGGGATAAGCCCATCGGTAAGTAAAGGGTCATTGCGAAGGGCGAAGGCCCGCGGCAATCCGTTGTAGCCGCGTCACAGGCACAGGATTGCTTCGCTTTGTTCGCGATGACCCGGGGTGGATACTATGAGTCAGTGCTGCCGGGGGTACTTTTCTGGGAGGCCTGGGTATAGGCCACTGCCGCCGCTACCGCCGCCGCCCGTTTGCTGTCGTCGAACACCTGTGACAGCTTCTCCTCCAGCGGCTTCTCCCTTGCCATAATAGTCTGCATGTCGTCGATCAGCGTGGTCTCCTGGGTAATAAAGTGTGTTCCCAGCTCGCCGCTGCGGAAGCGGGGGTTCTCCATGACGGCCTTGTGGAAGGGTATGTTGGTCTTGACGCCGACTATCACGTATTCATAGAGGGCGCGCCTCATCCTTTCGATGGCCTCATCCCTGTTGCGGCCCCAGGCCACCAGCTTGGAGATCATGGGATCGTAGTTGGGCGAGACGGTGTAGCGGGTGTGCACGCCGCTGTCCACACGTATGCCCACGCCGCCCGGTGAGCGGTAGCCGCGCAGCTTGCCCGGAGAGGGCGCGAAGTTGTTGAGGGGGTCCTCGGCGTTGATGCGGCACTCGATGGCCCACCCGTTCATGTGGACGTCTTCCTGTTTTATATCCAGCCGCTGGCCGGAGGCTATTAACAGCTGGTTCTTGACGATATCGATGCCCGTCACCATCTCGGTCACGGGGTGCTCGACCTGGATGCGCGTGTTCATCTCCATAAAATAGAACTCGCCTTTAGAGAAGATGAACTCGATGGTGCCGGCGTTCTCGTACTTGATCTGCCTGGCCGCCCGCACCGCCACCTCGCCCATTTTAGCGCGCAGCTCAGGCGTCAGGGCGGGGGAGGGCGCCTCCTCGATCAACTTCTGGTGCCTGCGCTGGATGGAGCACTCGCGCTCGCCCAGGTGGACGACATTACCGTGGGCGTCGGCCAGTATCTGCACCTCGATATGGCGCGGGCTCTGGATGTATTTCTCGATGTATATCTCCGGCAGGCCGAACGTGCTGGCGGCAATCTTGCTGGAGCTCTCCAGTCCCTTTTTAAGGTCTGCTTCGCGGTTGACGATGGTCATGCCGATGCCGCCGCCCCCGCCGGAGGGCTTGATTATGATGGGATAGCCGATTTTGGCGGCTATTTTTTTCGCTTCATCTAAGTCGCTGACCGCGTCCCTGGTCCCCGGCGTGATGGGCACTCCGGCCTTGCTCATCTCCTTGCGTGCGGCTATCTTGCTGCCCATCAGCTCGATCACGCGGCTGGAGGGTCCGACGAACTTGATGCCCTCGCGCTCACAGGAATAGGCGAAGCCGGGATTCTCGGCCAGGAACCCGTATCCGGGGTGTATGCCGTCCGCCCCGCTCTCTTTGGCAACAGCGATTATTTTCTTTATATTGAGGTAACTCTCTATTGCGGGGGGTGCGCCGATGCAGTAGGCCTCGTCGGCGTACTTGGCGAAAATGGCGTCACGGTCCGCCTCGGAGTAGACGGCCACCGTGCGTATGCCCAGCTCGCGGCAGGCGCGCATCACGCGAATGGCGATCTCGCCGCGGTTGGCTACAAGGACCTTCTTTAACATTACTATCGCTCTTATATTCCGGAATAGAGCGCACTGTCATTGCGAGCAAAGCGAAGCAATCTTGTGCTTGCGATGCGGCTATACCGGATTGCCACGGGCCTGCGGCCCTCGCAATGACGTAGACTCATTCGATCACCATCAGAACATCGTCCTTATTCACGATCTCGCCGTTGAAGGCGAAGATATCCTTGACCGTGCCCGAATGGGGGCTGTGCACATCGTTCTGCATCTTCATGGCCTCGGTGACGACCACGATGTCGCCTTCCTTGACCTTTTCGCCCACCTTGACCTTGACGGTCAGCACCATGCCCTGCATGGGCGAGAGCACGGCGCCTTTAGGTATCTCCTTGGCTTTGGCCTTACGGCTGACATCCACAGTTGTTCCCATCACCGGGGTTATCTTGACATTGAAGACCTCGCCGTCCACGTCCACGCTGAACTCGTTGGGAATCTCGGGCGCGGACTGGTCGGGCGCTGCGGCGGGCGCAGGCATGCCCAGCACCTCCTCCTTGCCTTCGCCGCGCAGGAATTTGACGGCCACCTGCGGGTAGAGGGCGAAGGTTACAAGGTCCTCTTCCTTGTGCAGTATGTTGAGCTTGCGGGCCTCGGCCTTCAATTTATCCAGCTCGGGCTCAATGTGCTCGCCCGGCCTATCTCTGATGATCTTGTTGTCGCCGGCCACCATCTTGCGCACCTCGGCGTTGATCTCGCCCGGCGGCCTGCCGTAGTAGCCCAGCAGGTAGTCCTTGACCTCTTTGGTCACCTTCTTGTAGCGCTCGCCGTTGAGCACGTTGAGCACGGCCTGTATTCCCACGATCTGGCTGGTGGGCGTTACCAGCGGCGGGTAGCCGAGGTCGGCCCTGACACGAGGTATCTCCTCCAGCACGGCTCCGATCTTGTCCAGCGCGTTCTGCTCCCGCAGCTGGCTGATCAGGTTGGAATACATGCCGCCCGGTATCTGGTGCAGCAGCACGTTCACGCTGGGGCGCGTGGCCTCGGCTGTGAGCAGCATGCGGTATTTCCCGGCCATGGCCGCGAAATCCTCGCCTATCTCGTAGAGCAACTCCAGGTCCAGTCCGCTGTCCCAGGGTGTGCCCTGGAATGCGGCCACCACGCTTTCGGTGGGGGGCTGGGAGGTGCCCCAGGCGAAGGGGGAGAAGGCGGTATCGACGATATCCACCCCGGCTTCAGCGGCGGCCTGGTAGCTCATGGGCGCCATGCCACTGGAGCAGTGTGAATGCAGGTCCACGGGGACTTTGACCTTCTTCTTGATCGCCCTGACCAGCGAGGCAGCCCCCGCCGGCGCGATCAGCCCGGCCATGTCCTTGATGCAGATGGAGTCGCAGCCCAGCTCCTGCAGCCTGTGCGCCAGGTCGGCAAAGCCTTCCTCGCTGTGCACCGGGCTGATTGTGTAGCAGATGGTGCCCTGGACGTGCACCTTGTACTTCCTGCACTCACGGATGGCAGGCTCCATGTTCCTGATATCGTTGAGCGCGTCGAAAACGCGGAAGACGTCGATGCCGTCCTTGACGGCCAGGCGCACGAACTCTTTTACGACGTCGTCGGCATAGTGCCGGTAGCCCACCAGGTTCTGCCCGCGTAGCAGCATCTGCAGCGGTGTATATTTCACGATGCTGCGGATGTCCTTGAGACGGAACCAGGGGTCCTCGTTGAGATAGCGGATGCAGGTATCGAAGGTGGCGCCGCCCCACATCTCGAGGGAGAAGAATCCGACTTTATCCATCTTCTCCACGATGGGCAGCATGTCCCGCGAGCGCAGGCGCGTGGCGATCAGCGACTGGTGCGCATCGCGCAGGGTGGTATCCGTTATCTTAATAGCCATCGTCCGGTCCTCTCTGATTTTACCTGCGGGCCTGAGTGAGTCCAACCTGATAATAATAAAGATTTCCGGACGATTCCGTCAATTCACCTTCAGAGGTCCATTTTATGCCTGTGCAACATGAACGAGAAAATGGCTATGCCGGCCGTATCGCCCAGTATCATGGGAACGGCTATAACCGATACCAAGTTCAGTGCCTTATCGAAGGGCTGGGCCATCAGCAGCAGCAGCCCCATATCAGCGCATTCCATGAGGAAAGCATAAAGGGTCGGCTTCCAGACTCCCAGCTTGCCTTTGAGCAGGTAGAGCATTATGCCGGCGGCCAGGCCGCTGATTGTGGTGCCGAGCGCGCAGGGGATGGCAGTGAAACCGCCCATGAAGTAGCGGTGCACTCCGCCGATCAGCCCCGCGCCCAGGCCGGCCCATGGCCCGCCCAGAAAGCCGGCGATCATGGGGCTTAGATTGCGGATATTAGCAATGGCGCCCGATGTCTGCACGCCGCTGTAAGTGCCGTAGATAGCCAGTGCACCGAAGAT
The DNA here is from genome assembly GCA_964509615.1 of uncultured Dehalococcoidales bacterium. Lineage (GTDB taxonomy): Bacteria > Chloroflexota > Dehalococcoidia > GIF9 > UBA5629 > CAIMUM01. The sequence goes on along the minus strand of CAZDXZ010000009.1, from coordinate 16,092 downwards.
CACAGCTAGTATAAGCTGGTCCAGCAGGTTGAACTTGCCGTCCAGCATGCGCCGGAAGAACTTGATCTGGAACAGCAGGTAGAAAACGATGATAACGAGACAGGCCTGTTCCAGCAGACGGAGAAGAATGCTCCAGACTGAAAGATCCATGGAACCTCCCGATAAGACGATTAATTTTGACATATTATAGTCCATACCTAGCTAAAAATGAAGCTGACAGAGCAATTCGCAGCGCGGTTTCCGTCATTGGTCTGCATTTTACGCAGCATGTTTTTAACCGTAGTTATTGCGGGTTTGATAACCCCGTCGAGTTTGATTATGATTAGTAGACCTGTACCCTGTGAGCAATTAAATGAGCGGGAGTATATGAAGTGGAAGATAACCTGATAACGAGGACCAGGCGTCTGGAGACGGCCATTGCGTTGGGAATCCCGGACAGGGTGCCGACGGTTCCCTTGATCGCGCAGTTTGCACTCAGACACAGGGGCGTGCCGCAAAGCGACGGCTACAGAAATCCGCAGACCACTATCAGTGCCCTGACGGAGACGTTCGACGCACTGGGTGGCTGGGATGGACAGCTTGCAGCCAATCTGATATGGGTAAACTCGAGCTGGCGCATTTCCGCGGCACCCATGCCGATGCGGGTGCCCGGCAAACAGGCGGGCGACCATGAGGCCCTGCAAGCTGTTGAGATGGAGATATTTACTCCGGATGACTACGAGAGCATTATCAGCCGTGGCTGGAACGGATTTCTGGCCGAGTTTCTTCCCAGGGCCACGGGACGTCCGCTGGAGAAAATCGATGCCACGCAGAAGAAGCTGCTTAAAATATACATGGAGCATGTCGGGATATGGCACGATAAAGGGGTGCCGGTGATGTCGGGCGCAACCACCTGCGACCCCACCATGATTCTCTCCCTGTCCAGGACGCTCAACAAGTTCACACTGGACCTGTACAGGCAGCCGGACAGGATGCAGGCGGTAATGGACGCCATGGTGGATGACCTGATCCGGAATGTGCTGGACGATACAGCCGCCACGGGATTGAAGTATGTGTTCTTTCCCCTGGAGCGCGGATCGGGCAGTTTCTATCCGCTCAGGATTTTTGAAAGGTTCGGTTTTCCCTACATTAAGAAAATGACAGATGCTTTCGCCGCCGCCGGCCTGATCAGCATTTTACATTTCGATACCGACTGGACGCTCAATCTCCCCTATTTAAAGGACCTGCCGCGGGGCAAATGCATCTGCGAGCTCGACAGCACGACCGATATATTCAAGTCCAAGGAGATACTCAAAGGACACATGTGTATTATGGGCGACGTGCCGGCGGCCCTCCTCTCGCTCGGTTCGGAAGAGGAAGTCGTGAATTACTGCAACAGGCTGCACGAGGTTGTCGGCCGTGACGGCGGATACATATTGAGCACGGGCTGCGAGTGCCCGATCGATGCAAAATTCGAAAACGTAAGGGCCATGCTTGAGACAGCCAGCCTCCATACATACCCCGCCGATTGTCAGAGTGAGAAGGCGTGATATATAATCCTCACAAGGAGGTAAAGATATATGGAAGAATCAGCTGTGAACGGCGGAATGATGGCTTTCTGGATCATCTTCGGCATCGCCTGCTATATCTACCTGGCTATCTGCCTGCAAGCAATCGCTAAGAAAACCAATACGCCCAACGGCTGGCTGGCCTGGATACCCATCGCAAATATCTATCTGATGTGCATGATTGCCGGCAAGGCCTGGTGGTGGCTGCTGCTCTGCCTCATCCCCTACGTCAATATCATCTTCCTGGTCATACTCTGGTGGAAGATCTCCGAGGCCAGAGGCAAGCCGGGCTGGTGGGGATTGCTGTTCATTGTGCCTGTCGTGAACCTGGTTATCATCGGTATAATAGCCTTTTCCGATTAAGAGACACAGTATCACATGGCTGAGTATGGATTCGGGCCGGCTGCGAAGAGCGAGAAGCTGGTCTTCGGTTCGCAGCGGCCCGGAAACCCCGCCAAGTTCATCCACAGGGATGTGGTGGACGACTGGATCACCTTTATGAAAGAGCAGGGCATCCAGCGAGTCGTCTGCCTGCTCCCCGAAGAGGAGCTCAAATTCTACCCCGTGGAGGGGGGACTATTGGGCCTCTATGCCGAGGCCTTCGGGCCGGACAATGTGCTGTGGGCGCCCACACCCGATATGCAGCTTCCCGGCGCAGAGGCGCTGCGCCATATCATGTATTTTCTCTACAACGCAATGGAGCGGGGCGAGAAGACGGTCGTGCATTGCTCGGCCGGCCAGGGAAGGACCGGCCTGGTGCTGGCGGCCTGGCTGATCTTCCACGACCGCGTATCCGAGCGCAAGGCCATCAGGATGGTGGAGGAGCAGAACCGCAATCCAAAGGAAGCCATGCGCCGCGCCAAGGTCACGGAAGACGAGATGATGGCGCTGCTGGCCGTGGCCAGGGAATTGAACCACCCCTCCTGACCCGCGCAGGTCATTGCGATGAGCCGCAGACGACGTGGCAATCTGCTATTTGCGTCTGTGACAGCACAGGATTGCTTCACTACGTTCGCAATGACGGAAACAACCACCCGCAATGACGAATATGTGTTATCCTTCGAATTCCCGCCTGTACTTTTCCCATACGGCGCCGGCCTTAAAGGCCTCGATGCAGGCGCGCATGACGTCGTACTGGGCGAGATTGCTCTCCATGACGGCCGTGATCACCTTGATCCAGTCCTCGGAAGGTGATACCTCGTCCGCGCTCTTCTCGTAGCGCTTGGTGAAGCGGTCGAATTTGTCCTGCAGGCGCAGCTCACGCACTTTCCTGCGGTAGAGCACCGAGTCTTTCTTTAGTATCTCCTCGATCTGTGATTGCCAGAGGGGCCGTCCCGATACGGTCGGCCGCTTTCTCCCTTCCGGAGCGAAATAGATATAGCGCGGGAAGCGGTAACGTGTCAGCAGCATGTCCCAGGACAGCTTGATCCTGTTCTCCTTCTCCATGTTGATCAGTGCCGGCAGAATCTTCTTGTAGATGAGCGTTTCCTTGTCGTTGCCGGATACGTCGTGGGAGAAATGGGCGATCAGTTCCGTGAGGCGCACCTTATCGGAATTAAGCTTGGAGATGAATCTGATGATTTTGTCTTCCATGGCGGTCACCTCCTTATCAAACGTTCCGTGCAGAGGTTCTCTTTTATTTTAGCAAATCTTGGACATAAATCGTCAAAAAGCTTTAAAATACGGTTTTGTAGACAAGGGAGGTAACCCTGTGAATAAATTCGAGATCCTCAAAGAGGGTAAACCCGGCGGAGAGGGCGTGATCATGAAGTACCGCACCCGCCGCGGCACGGATATCTTCTGCCTGGGCGCGCCGCTGTTCTACGACTCGGCGGGCGGGGACTGGAGCCTGGGGCCGAGCTGGTGCTACGTGGTGGCGGGCGAGAAGCCGACCCTGATCGATACGGGTCAGTTCGATAAGTTCGACATTTTGACCGATCTGCTCGGCCAGGCCGGTTTCGGCCTGAAGGATATTAAACGCGTCATAGTCTCGCACGGGCACGAGGACCATGACGGCAACGTGCTCGAGCTGGTGAACGCAAGCGGCGCCGAGCTGTGGGCGCATTTCGCTTTTGAGAACATGGCGGCCTACCATGAGGATATACGCGACGGCGCGGCCCATCCGGAGTTTCCCGGCTCCTGCCGCAACTGCCTGCTGCCCGACAAGTTCAACGAAAACTGCCGCCCCTATCACCGCAGGCGCAGCAAGGTGAAGGTTGCGCACCGTATAAAAGAGGGTGAGCCCTCGCCCGACAGCCGTTTCCGCTTCCTGCTCACGCCGGGGCACTCGCCGGATTCCATTTGCTCCGTCTTCGAGGACGAGGTCGTCTTCAGCGGAGATACGCTGCTGGCATCCATCACACCGCACCCCTCACTGATACTGGAGTACTACTGCAACAAGCGTATTCTCCCCCAGGGCTACGGTGAAGACAACGGCGCCTACGGATTGATCGCCTATATAAGGTCGCTGGACAAGCTGCGCAAGCAGTGCGCCGACACGGAGCTGCTCCTGCCCGGCCACCGCCTGTATGAACGGGGTGAGCCGCACTATCTGAAGCCGGCCGAGCGCGCCGCCGAGATACTGCGTTTCCACGTCGAACGCTGCGGCAATATACTGAGGATTCTGGACGGGCGCGTTCTCGACCTGGATGAGATATCCATCGAGCTTTTCGAGCCCCGCCTGCGCAAAGGCTTCGGCAAGTACCTCTCACATCGCGAGGTCATGAGCCACCTGGAGCTGATGGCGCTGCAGGGCGACATCGCCTGGGCGGGCAATGGCCCTGACTTCAAATCCCGCGCCACGGGCTCACAGAACTATAAAGGGTTCTTCAACAAATATACTCAGGTTTGAAGCCAGTGCACTGATTCCGGTTAATCGCCGGCTGTCCCGCCGAAGAATTTACGTTTGAAGAACAGGGATACGTTTACCAGCCCTATCATGACAGGTACCTCTACCAGGGGACCTATCACCGCTGCAAAGGCCTGACCTGAACCTATTCCGAATACGGCCACCGCAACGGCTATGGCCAGCTCAAAATTGTTACTGGCTGCCGTGAAGGCTATGGTGGCCGTTCTCGCATAGTTTGCCCCGATCTTCTTGCCCATGTAGAAGGAGACCAGGAACATGACCACAAAGTATATGAGAAGCGGAACGGCGATCAGCAGAACATCCAGAGGCAACTGAATTATGATCTGTCCTTTCAACGAGAACATAACCACTATGGTAAACAGCAGGGCTGCCAGCGTTACCGGGCTTATTTTGGGAATGAATTTATCTTCATACCATTGCCGTCCCTTGATTTTTAACAGTGTGAAGCGCGTGATCATGCCGGCGAAGAAAGGTATGCCCAGATAGATCAGGACGCTTTGCGCTATCTGCCAGATAGTGATATCGACCGTCGATCCACTCAGGCCGAACCAGCCGGGCAGTATTGTTATAAATACGTAGGCATATACGGAATAAAAAAGTATCTGGAAGATGGAGTTGAATGCCACCAGTCCTGCCGCATATTCGTGGTCGCCCCTGCCCAACTCATTCCAGACGATCACCATGGCTATACAGCGGGCCAGTCCCATCATAATCAGGCCCACCATGTAATCGGGATGCCCCGGCAGAAATATAATGGCCAGAAGAAACATCAGTATCGGGCCGATGATCCAGTTCTGTATCAGCGAGAGCCCGAGTATTTTCCAGTCGCGGAATACACGTGGTAACTCCTCGTATTTAACTTTAGCCAGAGGGGGATACATCATCAGAATAAGTCCCACTGCTATGGGAATGGACGTTGTGCCGACCTGGAAGAGGGAGATGAAACCGGCGACGCCGGGTATGAAATAACCCAGGGCGACACCTGCAGCCATGGCGAGGAAAATCCACAGCGTTAAAAACCGGTCGAGCATGGACAGCCCCGAAGCGCTTTGCCCGGAATTCAGGCTAATCTCCTTATCGCTCATATAACTTCGGATCTCCTTTACTCAGTCAGGTTGTAGCAAACAAGCCGGTAATCCAGGGGAGCATGCAATAGATGCCGATTCCAATAAAGGCTACAGCGATTGCTATACGTAATATTTTTTCACCGCGGGAGATGGCATTTACCCAGTTTGAAATACCTGCTATTCCCAGAGATATCAGCATGCCGAAAAGCAAAACAGGCAGGCCGGTACCGATGGCAAAAAAGGCCGGCAGGAAGAAGCCGCCCTGTGTTTTAAGCGACAGTGGGATCAGCACGGCAAAAAACAGCACGGCGCTGTAGGGGCAAAATGCCAGGGCGAAAAGGGCGCCGAGGAGGAAAGCCCCTATCAAGCCCCAGTCGGCTACTTTGTTCCCGGCTTGTGAAAGTAAATTGCCGGCGCGGCCAAAGCTGATCCTTTCGGCAAACAGCATCAGCAATCCTATGGCTATCAGGAACGGCCCCAGGGCGACCTCACCAATGCCCTGAAGGAATATGGACACCGCCGGTATCTCAAGTCCCATTAATATGATGAGTGCACCCAGAAGGGAATATGTCAGTATGCGGCCAAGGGTATAAAGGATGCCCGCCAGGATGCCGTATTTACGATCGGTCAGCCGGCGGCTTACGTATGCCAGGGCGGCAATATTGGTGGCCATGGTGCATGGGCCCACAGCAGCCATGAGCCCCAGGATGAAGGCAGAGATAACAGGTATGCTTGAGTTTCCCGCAATAGCAGACAAATCCATTAATTCAAACTCTTTAGCCGCTGCTCTATCGCCTGTTTAACCTTTAGATCGAATCCGCTCCGGTCGTTCCTGCAATTCCAGTCCCAGATGCCCTGGATGTCTTCGATGTTATCGAATCCGTTGATGACGGTATTGATGAATAATTGCGAGCCGACAGCTTTGTATTTTTTTATAAAGGAGCTATTCTGAGGGTCCTGCGCATTCACCACCCTGTAGACCAGTTTTCCGCTTCTAATTTGATCGGTGAAATAAGTGTCCATCACGGTGTTTATACGCTCTTCGAAACAGAGGCATGTCGGACATCTCTGGTTCATGTGGGAATAGACGATTTCCAGCCTGGTTGAATGCAGATCAGTCGGCTGGACGGAGCCTGCAGTGGAACTTGCGGATGTAGCGTTGTCTGCGGATGTATTTTGTTGAATGGACTGATTGTCCGATGGCTGGACGACAGGTTGGCTGCCCGGCGCGGCAACCGGCTCAGGCGGTTTTGTAGCGGGTAAGGGCGACGTGCTTGAGCAGGCTGACAACAGCATAATACCCGCCGCAAGGAACAACAAAGCTGGTTTGACGACTGTTACACGCATATCGGTTATCTCACTCCTGTTTATCATCTGCGATGGCACCGGTTATCAGCTGTTCAACTTCCTTTTTAGTCGGCACCTTGCCGCTCATGACCACCTTCTCGTCAATGACCAGTGCGGGAGTTGCCAGAATCGAGTATTGCATGATTTGCTTCATGTCCCTGACATCTTCGACCCGGACATCGAGCTTGAGGGACCTGACCACCTCTCTCACCACCTTTTCAAGGTTTTGACACCTGGCGCAACCGGGCCCGAGGACTTTTATTATCATAATGTGTGCTCCTTTTCCCTTTATCGAATTTAGAGGACTGCGTTGAAAAGGTATCCGATCAGGATGATGCCGATAGCGACCACCCCGATAAATACGCCGATAAGGGGCCACTTCAACACCTTTCTGAGTATAATGGTCTCCGGCAGAGATAAACCGATAACAGCCATCATGAATGCCAGCGTTGTCCCCAGGGCTGCTCCTTTCTCCATCAGCGCTTGCATGATGGGTACGATACCTGCCGCATTCGAATACATCGGAATGCCCAGCAACACGGCCGCCGGCACTGCCCACCAGACATTTTTCCCCATGAATGAAGCCATAAGGCCTTCGGGCACATATCCGTGGATAACGGCTCCCACCGCTATACCGGCCAGCACATAAGGCCATACCTTACCCACGATTTCACGTACCGCATTAAGGCCATAATTTATGCGGCCTGCAAAGGATAGATGCTCTGCCGGGGACGTCGAGTCGGCTATCTTGATTTCATAGACCCAGCTTTCAATATGCCGCTCAAGTTTTAATCTGCCGATTATCCAGCCAGCCGTGATGGCGATGAAAAGGCCTGTTACGATGTACAGCAGGGCGATTTGCCAGCCGAATGTGCCTAGCAGAAGGACCACGGCCACCTCATTTATCATCGGCGCAGCAATAAGAAATGTGAAAGTCACACCGAGCGGAACACCGGTTTCAACGAAACCGATAAACAGGGGAACCGCCGAACAGGAGCAAAACGGTGTGACGATGCCAAGGCCGCCGGCCATTATATTGCCCACATACTCTCGTTTCCCTGAGAGTAGCTGCCGGGTTTTTTCAGGCGTGAAATAAGAACGGATTATGCCGACTCCGAATACTATCAGAATTAAAAGGAGTATGACCTTGGGTGCTTCGTAAAGAAAAAAGGCAATGGAACTTGCCAGCTGGCTGCCGGCAGGCAGCTGAATTAGCGAATAGGTAATATAATCGGCCAGCGGACCGATTAGCAGGTAAATTGCCACCCACAGGGCGAGCCCTACACCTAAAAGCAGGATAAGTCTTTTCTGGCTTTTGCTCTTGCCCGTGTAATCGGGAGCCGCGGGCGCGGGAGTGCCGCATCCGCAGGAACCGGCTTCAGTTTTTCCGATCAACTGGTGCTCTCCCGGGTGCGCAGCCTGTCAGGCCGATCTTCACGGCTGTAGCCAGCTTCTGCCTGTCACGGGCCGCGGTCTGGTCATCTTTTAATGCATCGTTTAAAACGCCGGTTAAATTTATATGCAGTTTATCCATGTTCTCCCAATCGATAGAGTACAGGGCCCACAAGCCCTGGCGCCTGAACTTGAGGAAGCCCGCGTCATAAAGAGCGATTAAATGCCGCGATGCTCTTGATTGAGAGAGATCCAGCACCTGCATAACCTCGCAGACACAGCACTCCCGTTCCGTTAAAATATTCAGAATCCTGAGCCTTGTCTCGTCGGAAAGCGCCTTGAAAGTCTCAGCTAATTTTCTCATAAATCACCCGACTATATTCGTCTATCCGCATGCAGTAATATATTATATCTATAGCAGTCGTGGGTCAAGGGGCACTTGACAAACTTCCGTAAACCGTTTTATAATTCGAAACATGTCGAAAGGTAAAATTTACAACACAGTAGGATATGCCGACATTTTCAAGGCGCTATCGAATCCCAAGCGCCTGCAGATATACATGCGGCTGGCGCACTGCAACAACGGCGGCATGTCATGCTGTACGGATGAAAGAAACTATCAATGCGCGGGAAACCTGGGCAAGGACCTCGATATATCCCCGTCCACCGTTTCCCATCACCTGAAGGAGCTTTACCGCGCCGGCCTGATAAAAACAGAACGGCATGCTCAGCGCATCAGGGTCTGGGCGGATCGGGGCGTCCTTAATTCACTGGCGGACTTCTTCGGTTCCAATGATGTGAAGTAGTATATTTTTTGCCCTGTTAATTCGATAATTGTCGAATTATAAATTATTAAAAATATGAAAATATGGAGGTGCGCAGGATTACTGATAGAGAATTTGGAGGGATAGAAAACACCGGCAAGCAGGCATCGAGACAAGAGTAGCAACAGAAATAAAAAATTAAAAAAGGAGATTTAAAATGTCGAATGAAAAATTAACATCAACCAGCAATGATCGCAACGGTACTGCACAGCGTTCCGGCGTGCAGGACTCGGGAAAAAACCGGAAAAACGTCAGTTCCATACGAAGCCTTTTCTGGGCGCTGGCCTTCATAATCCTGGGGGCATTACTGTTTGCCCAGGCCATAGGATCGCTGACAGGAGGCCTGTGGTTCCCCTATTTTCTGATGGGAATGGGAGGCATCTGCCTTCTGGACGTACTGGTTTTCTCCCTGCATCCTTCCTATCACCATTTCAGCTTCGGAAGGTTCACGGTTGGCATCATTTTGATCTTCATCGGCGCTTCAATCCTGACGGGTTTCGAATACTGGCTGCCGCTGGTTCTCATTATCGTGGGGCTGGCAATCGCTGCCGCTTTCTATATCAAGAGATCGAATAGCTCCGTTTTTTAGAGCCTGAAAACAAATAAATACATTAGCGAAATTGATACTAATAAAAGGAGAGAAATGTACGAAGTCATATACTATTCCGTGACCGGCAACACCAAAAAGGTGGCTGATGCAATCGCCAGTGAGCTGGGCGTTACAGCCAGGAATATCAAGACCGTAGACAGAGTTGATCAGGATGCCTTTGTTTTCCTTGGTTCGGGATATTACGGGGCGATATTGGTCAAGGAGATCAGCGATTTCATCGAGAGGAACCGGATGCAGGGCAGAAAGGTCGCCCTGTTCGGGACCTCGGGCTTCGGATGGGAGAAGGAGCTCGTACTGATGGAGAAACAGATCTCCAATAAAGGGGTTGAGGTTGTCGGCAGGTTCAATTGTTTCGGCCGGTTCGCGGCCGTAAAAAGGGGCCATCCCACCGCCGATGAGCTCGAAGACGCCAGGAGGTTCGCACGTTCGATCAGGGACGGTGCGAACGCCAGGGTGCCCGCCGCATCAATAGCATAAAAGTTCAATTAATGATATGGGAAAGGAGTAAATAAATGGATTGGGGAATTGTAGCTTCAGTACTGGTAGCAATGACATTATTTTTCATCATCATTGCTCTTCTGGCATTCATGGCAATGAGTTTGATGATACGGTGGATCAAGAGCAGGGCCCACTCCGGCGCGGCCAGGACTTCCGAAATGCCATGCTGTGAACAGATTAAGAACGCGCTGACGGCACAACGCAAACAGAGCAGCCAGGCATAATCATCAGGTGCTTTATTACACAACTATATACGGGAGGAAAAGATGAAAGTTGTAACTGTATACGCTAATCCGAACCCTAAATCGTTTTGCCATGCTGTACTTGAGGAGTTTACCCGGGGACTGAAAGATGCCGGACATGAAAGTGAGGTGATCGACCTTTACGCCATCAATTTCGACCCGGTGCTCAAGGCCAAGGATGGTCCGAACTGGGTGAACAATAGTCTGCCCATGGAGGTGCTGGAAAGTGTAAACCTTAAGCAACAGGCACTGGACGCCGCCCGCAACCCCCTGCAGCGGCTGGCCATCAGGATGGCGCTGCACAACAAGACCACCGCAGACAGGCTGAAGATGGCCAGGGCGCTCAGGCCGCGGGATGTCGTTCGGCAGCAGGAGAAAGTGGCCGGCGCCCAGGGACTTGCCTTCATCTCCCCTATCTGGTTTGCAGGCTTTCCCGCCATTCTTAAAGGCTGGATCGAACGTGTTTATACTCCGGGCTTCGCCTTCGGGCTCAACATGGACGGCTGGAAAGGCGACCTGAAGGGACGGATACCCCTGCTTAAACATGAAAAAGTGGCCATTATCAGCACGACCCTTTTCAACGAGGAAGCGTATAACGCAGGTATGCGGGATGCCCTCAAGAGGCTGGTGGATGATTTCGCGTTCCGTTACCCCGGCATCAAGAAAGTGGAACATACCTACTATTATGCCGTCTGCGGCGCGGATGACAGCGTACGCAAGGGCTACCTGCAAAATGCATATCTGCTGGGCAAGGAGTTCTAACGACTGTTGATACCCGGCCGGAAGTAAGATTGCGGTTTCATATCGACAACCGATTGACACGGCATTCTGCGCAACGCTATTCTAAGAAGGCGTTGCTATAAGTCAAATACAGCAAGAGTACAACGAGGGAAGCTATCCCTCTTAAGTAAAAAATTCACCCCCTCTCCTTCGAAGGAGAGGGGGCAGGGGGAGAGGTTAAAATGATCGTAATAACCGCAACTATGCGCGCCAAGGAAGGCCAGGGAGACGAGATGGCCAAGGCCATCCAGCAGTTTGCGCCCAAGTTCCTCAAAGACCCGGGCTGCATCGATTACAGCGTCCACAGGCGCGCCGACAATCGTGATATCTTCTTTTTCTACGAGAAGTATGAAGACAACGAGGCGCTGACCTTCCATTCGTCAGCGCCCCATTTCAAGGACATGTTCAGGGCGATCAAGCCTTACCTGGAGGGTCAGGCCGAGATCGCCATGTACGAGAAGATCTGAACCGTGCAGCGGTTTACGAACTGACCGCTGCGATCGCGCCTCCGATCAACACACCCAGCAGCACGATGATGATGATGGGTATAATGGCGGCCACGACGACCGTGCCGATAGACCTGCCGGTCGTGAAGTCGCAGGCCTGCCTGACCGCTATCACGGCAGCTATGATGGTCCATATCCAGGCCACAAAGGGAATGATGGGCCCGACGAAGGGAATGAAGCTGAGTATATTGAGCACCCCCGGAGCGTAGGCGAAGCCCAGTACTCGGAGCAGCTCTCCCAGGCTGGACTTGGTGTTGGGGCCCTTGAAGATCGAGGTGCCCAGCCAGAAGCAGAGAAGGGAGAAGATGAACCAGGCTATTAGAGAGCCGATGATGCCGGAGGCCAGCCCTATAAAGAAGCCGGACACCGTCTCGTGTCCCTTCATGGCCGCAGAGATGCCCGACCCGATGCCGGCGCACACGCTGACTAACACTACCACCAGCAGGGCCTGCCCGGTGGCAGTGGAATCCGCCTCCACCTCCTCGTAAAGCTGCGACTCGAGCTTGGCCGCCCGCAGCATTCTCGGGAATAAAGGTCCTGATGCCATAATCAACCTCCTGTTTTATTCGTGGCATATTATAACAGGCATGGCCATGGAGCGGTACAGCCTGCCCGATATACGTCCGTCAGGGAATGAATACGCCGGCAGCCACCCTCGACCGCGCCTCCTCAATAAGGCGCTGCATATCCGTGGGAGCAACCTCTGTTTTAGTTCTCAGAAAGATCAGCACTACCTGCCTGACCGGCCTGCCCGTCGCCTCCTGAGCCATCAGCGCATACAGTCCCGCCTGAAGCTCGTAAAGCTCCCTTTTCTCCAGCAGCTCCAGCTCGTTATCTATGGCATCGGTCTTGTAATCGGCGATGACCAGGCCGCCGTCCTCCTCGAAAATGATATCCATGATGCCTTCCAGCAGCTTTCCTTCGACCGCTGAGCTGACGAAGACCTCCCGGCGCCAGCTGCCGGATTCCACGGCGCGTCTGACGATATCTGTCTGCAGGGCGTTCCCGGCCAGCCGTGCCACCTCCTGCCATTGTCCGGCGATGCCCTCCGCGGCGGCCTGGGCCCTGGAGACGTCCTCCAGCCCCGCGCCGGTGGCCAGGTCGATGCTCTGCAGTACGCTGTGCACTGCTCGGCCGAGGCCGCTGCTTCCCCGTCCCGTGCGGTAATATACCTCGCCGCCCTCCGCCTCCTCCTTGGCCGTCTTCACCACATCGGTAACGGCCACCGCCGCCGGTATGGAGGACTGCGCCAGCACCAGTTTGCGCCTTTTCCTCCATTTCTCCAGGTCGGCCTCAGTATCGTAGCGCTCATCGACATTTGCTCCGCCTTCCGGACGATAAGGGGTCACAGCGGCCAGGTCGATCTCCTCCCAGAGGCCGTGCGCACCCTCGCAGTGCCCCAGGATAACGGCCGCATCGGTCTTTTCAGTTGAGTGATACAGGCTGAGCAGGAGGTAGTCGCGTGCACGCGTGGCCGCGACATACTTGAGCCTCACTCGCTCAGCTTCCTCTGCTTCCCTCTCAATTTCCCTGAGCGCGTCATAGCCGGCCGTCTTGAACTCGCCGGCGCCGCTGCCCAGGCGGACCTCGCAGCCTCCCGCCCTGTCGAAAATTGCGCTGGAGAAACGTGCCGCCGGGCGGTCACCCAGCCCGAGCATTATCACGATGGGGAACTCCAGTCCCTTGGCGGCATGGATAGTCATGATGCGCACGGCATCCTCGTCCGCCTCAGGTACGGGCGCCTCCGCCATGCGCGAGCCCTCCTCCGCGCGCCGGTCCATCCAATCTAAAAATCCGCGCAGCGAGCTGCCCTCCACCCTCGCATAGGCCCTGGCCAGGTCGACCACGGCCTGCAGGCGGCGCAGCTTCTCGCGCGGCCTGGAACGCCCGTAAGCTGCCTGCGGCATGCGCCTGTCCGCGATGAAATCCTCGATCAGCCGGTCGGCCTGCAGCCAGCTGCGCCGGGCGTGAAAAGCCTGCAGCGTCACCAGGGCATCCCTGACGATCCCGTCACCCGTGCCGGGATCGGTATAATCGAGCCTGCCGCCGCCCTCGACCCACAGCAGCAGGTCCTCATCGCTGCAGGCGAAGGCGGACGAACGAAGGGCGCCCACCAGGGCAACCTGGTCGGCGGGCGAATCGATGGCGCGCAGGCAGTTGAGCAGCTCCTTCACATCCTGCGTGCCCAGTATGAAGGACTCGCTCTCGATGCGGTAGGGGACCTGCGCCTCCGCGAGCTGGCGTTCCAGCGCCGCCAGGCCGGTGCGCGACGGCATCAATATGCATACATCCCGGAATTCGGCATCGCGCAGCGCGCCGCCCGTCCTTCTCACCTGCCATCCGCCCGACCTTATCTGCTGCAGCAGCAGCGACACCTCAACCGCTTCCTGGCGGCGTATCTGATTGGACCTCCCGTTTTCAACCGGGCCGCCGATATATTTCACGCAGGCCGCCAGGCGCGAATCGGAGGGCAACTCCGCATGCTCCAGCTTCATGTAGGGCGGCTGCACGCTCTTGCGTGCGATCATCCAACGTGAAAAAACATGGTTGACCCACTCGATCAGGGAGCGCTGCGACCGGAAATTGTGCGTCAGCGGCGCGCTGTCCGTCGACATCAATTCCCGCACCTCGTCCACCGTGGCGATATCGGCCCTGCGGAAGCGGTAGATGGACTGTTTGGGGTCGCCCACCACGAAGAGCTTGCCCGGAAGCAGGCTGAGTCTCTTCCAGTCCCGCTCGGCCAGGTCGCGGCCGTCGGCCGTTGGCCCGGAAGCCAGGTAGAAAGCGATCTCGGCCTGGATGGGATCGGTATCCTGGAACTCGTCGATCAATATACGTCTGTACTTGTTCTGGAAATGCTTTCTGACGGCGGGATTATCGCGCAGTGTATCGCGCGCCCATACCAGCAGGTCATGGAACTCGGCCACGCCGGCCGCCCGCCGTTCATCCGCGTAGGCAAGCACCGCCCGGCGGAGTTTTTCCATAAGGATGGACAGCCCGGCCTGTTTAACAGCCTCGATCTCGGATTGCCGCATATCCTCCAGGTCGCTGAGCAGCGCCTTGAGCTCGCTGCAGGAATTATCACCGGAGGGCAGGTTGCCCCATCTCTTCTTATCGCCTTTGCTCTGCTTCAGCCTGCCGCCCCTGGCCAGCGCCATCAACGCATAGTCGTCGGAGGGCTGCATGGCGGAAAGCGCCGCGGCCAGGCTGAGAACGCCCTGCATATGCTGGTAGAGGTAGTCCGATTCGTCCAGGCACAAGCTGCACAATCTTTGCATCTGCGGGAGGGACTCGACCAGTCCGGCCACCGCCCGGCGCGGCGGTGAAGGTGGTATGGCGAAGGGCTGGCCGATGCGGTCGTAGTTGCTCTGCAGCGCCGCTGCGGCGGCGCGCAGGTGGTCCGTTTTCAGCCCCAGTTTAATCAGCCTCAACAGCTCGAGGGCGGTGTCGCCGGTCAGCAGCTCGCCGTGCAGCCAGGACTGCCATTTATCCTCGAAGCGTATATCGGCTTCGATGGGCTCGGCGATGCGGAAGTTGGGCGGCAGCCCCGCCTCCAGCGGACGCTCGCGCAGCAGTGAGGCAGCGAAGCTGTGCAGCGTCTGTATGCTGGCGCCGTCCATAGCGGAGATCGCCTCCCGGCAGCGCCGTTGCTCTTCCTCGGGGGCGGCGGGCGAGACGGCGTGCTCCTCCAGACTGCGCCTGACGCGGTCGCGCAGCTCGGCGGCTGCCATCTCGGTGAAGGTGATGGCGGCCAGACGGTCGATGGTGGTCACGCCTCCCCTGATCAGGTTGATGATGCGCGAGACCAGCGCGGTCGTCTTGCCGGTGCCGGCGCCGGCCTCGACGAAGAGACCTTCGTGCAGGTTTTTGACTATTCTTATGCGTGAAGGGCGGTCGGCCGTATTAGGCAGATCGTTCATGGATTCACATTCCCCCCGGCATCCTTCATATTCAGGTAGCGCTGCAGCCCGGGGTCGCCCGACTTCCTCTCCCACTGAATATAGCGTTCGGCATGGCAAACGCGTTTGAAGTCGCACCAGCGGCAGCTTCCGAAGTCCTCGTTTTCGATGCGGCCGGGATTGGCCGCAAACATGCCGCCGGCTATGCCGCTTATGATCACGTCCAGATATTCGCGGAACCTCTCTTCCACGCCGGCCAGCGGGACCTCCATGCGCCTGAAGCCACCGCGGCTCGTGTTGTACCAGTACATGGCCTCGATCACACAGTGGCTATTCAAGCCGGCGCGCAGCGCGAGGGCGTAGACCGGCAGCTGCAGCAATGTGCCGCCCATCAGCATGTCCCTTTTGAATACATCCAGGTTGCGCGCCCGTCCGGTCTTGTAGTCGATCACCCAGGCCCTGCCGCGGCCGGAATTGAAATCGACACGGTCTATCTTGCCCCGGAAGCTGA
>CAZDXZ010000008.1:0-31338 GCA_964509615.1 uncultured Dehalococcoidales bacterium | reverse complement strand
TGAGGATGGTGCGGAAAAGCGAGACATCGATCTTCTGTCCCCTGCCGGTCTTCTCTCGCACGCACAGGCCTGAAACGATGTAGAAGGCCGCGTCCACTGCGGTGTAAAGGCTGGCCAGCGGCAGCACCAGGAAAAGCGGGTGCGTCACCACTCCCTGCTCGTTGTATACCGAGGCTACCGTGCTGACGATCTGGTCGTAGCCGGGCCAGCCTGCGTAGGGCCCCTTCGGGCCGAATCCCGAGATCGAGCAGTAAACTGCCCGCGGGTTCAATTCCTTTATCTTTTCGTAGCCGATGCCCAGCCTATCGGCTGTCCCCGGCTTGAAGTTCTCGATGATGACATCGGCTTTTTTAGCCAGATCGAGGGCTATCTTGAGCCCCTCGGGCTTCTTCAAGTCCAGTATGATACCTTTTTTGCTGCGGTTCCAGACCATGAATCCGTCCTGACCGCGCAGGGGATCACCCCCCGGCCTCTCAACCTTGATGACTTCGGCGCCCTGCTCCGCCAGCAGCGTGGCCGCGAACGGGCCCGCTATATACTGGCCGAAGTCGAGCACCCTGATACCGGATAATGCTCCTTGTGACATGGGTAACCTCCTTATATTAATGTCGAAATCAACTGCACGACGCGGTCATCAGGCGGATATAGAAGCCGATGATCTCGCCGTGGCTGCTGATCAATATTCGTTCGTTAACGCCGTGCAGGGATGCTATCTCGTCCGATCTGATACGTTCGGGCACATACCGGTAGCAGCAGGGTGACAGGTCTACGAAATAGCAGCAGTCGGTCCTGCCCAGCACCAGCGTGGGCGCAATAATGGCACCGGGTATGGTCTCCCGTATGGCGCCCGTGAGCGTGTCGAAGCTCCATCCGGATGTGGGCGAGGTGGGAGAGGGCTGAAAAAGGTTGCCGGCCAGGGGTCGTATCGTAACGCGCGGATCGGCCACAATGCGGGTAACGCGCTCTATCACGCTTTCGACGCTGTCCCCCTGCAGTATGCGGAAGTTGATCACAGCCGCGGCCTGCATGGGCAGTATGTTGTCCCTGTCGCTGCCCTTGAATTGGGTGGGGGCGGTGGTGGTCCTGATGGAGGCGTCCGTCACCGGCCTGGCTGCAAGCTGCCGTTTGACCAGTCCGCCGAACAGCCACATATTAGCGAAGATCATTTTATTGGGGAAGGGCATCTCCGGGCCCAGGTAGGCGAAGAGAGCTGTTGCAGGACCGGTAAACCGCGCCGGGAATGGTCTGGCCTGCAGCCTGGCCACGGCGGCCGCCAGTATACCGACCGTGGTCTCACGCGGCGGTTGCGCGGCATGGCCGCCCTCGGCACTGGTGCTCAATTCCAGCGACAGGAAGCCTTTCTCGGCGATGCCGATTAAAGCTACCCAGCCGGGTATGCCCGGCGCGACTCCCTGTGTGGTCGCCATGCCTTCATCAATAATGTATTCGAACTTCAGTCCCTTCCCCCTGAGATATTCGGCGAGCTTGCCCGCCCCCTCTTTGCCGCCGACCTCTTCATCGAAGCCGAAGGCGAGGTAAATGGAGCGGGACGGTTTGAAGCCGTCACCGGCCAGGTATTCCACAGCCTCCAGCAGGCCCATCAGGCTGCCTTTATCGTCCAGCGTGCCCCTGCCCCAGACGCGGCCGTCGGCTATCCGGCCGGAGAAGGGAGGGTGCTCCCACCCTTCATCCGAGGCGGGCACGACGTCCTGGTGGGCCAGCAGCAGTATGGGTTTCAAATCCGGATTGCTGCCCTTCCAGATATAAAGCAGGCTATACTCGTTGATCAACTGCTTTTCCAGTATTGCGTGGGCCCGCGGGAAGGACTTCTCGAGGAAGGAGTGGAAGGCCGTGAACTGCCCGAAATCGAAATGGGAGCGGTCATGGCCTGAGACCGTTCTGTAGGTCACGGCCTGCGACAGCCGCGCGGCGGCGGCATCGATGTCTATTGAATAGCTGATCTTTTCAGGGGCGGCTGGCTGCCTGGACTTAAAGGCGGCCGTCCTGGCTGCAATTACAGCTATGAGAACGATGATGGCCAGTGCCGCGAGCGACACTGCGATAACCCAGAATGACAAGTCGCCCCTCCTCTCCCGGTTGCTGACCTTGGAATTGTAGCACAATGGTCCGATTGCATCCATAAGGCCGATGTAGTATAGTGCGTTGAATTCCATCGGGCGGAGAGGTACAGAAACGAAGGAGGTCACCGCTATGTCGAGCGCACAGAACGGGGCAAAAGAGTACGGGACGGGCGGATGGAGAGCTCACTACGTTCTCATCATTTGCACACTGCTGTACGCCATCAACTACATGGACAGGCAGGTGTTCTCGGTCATACTTCAGCCCATGAAAATAGAGCTGGGACTGACCGACGCCCAATGCGGGCTGGCCTCTACGATCTTGCTGCTGGGGATGGTGCTTTTCTCATTCCCTGTGGCCCACATGGTTGACCGCTGGAGCCGCAAGAAGTCCATCGGCATCATGGCCATGCTGTGGAGCGTTTTCACCTTTCTCACCGGCCTGGCCGGCAATTTCATCGGTGTGATCATACCGCGCGCATTCGTCGGACTGGGCGAAGCCGGATTTGTCCCGGGCGGCACCGCTATGGTGAGCGCATCCTATCCCAAAGCAAGGCGGGGCCTGGTCCTGGGCATCTTCCATATTGCCATCCCCCTTGGCGCGGCGGCCGGCGTGATGCTGGGCGGATTTATCTCCATAAAGCTCGGGTGGCGCACCCCCTTCTTCTATTTCGCCATACCCGGTGTGATCCTGGGCATACTGGCCCTGTTTATGAGGGATTACAAGACTGCCGAAGACGCCACTGCATCGACGGGTGTGGTCGGTTTCTATAAGGCCCTGGGCAGCGTGCTTAAGATCCCCACGGTTAAATGGTTTTACCCCGCGCTGGGACTGTCCGTGCTGATGTCCACATCGGTTCTTTACTGGCTGCCCAGCCTTATTATGCGTGTGATGAATGTGAACGAGGCCACAGCCGGTATGCTGGTGGGAGGTATCGGGCTGACCGCCATTATCGGCGCACCGCTGGGCGGTATCTTATCCGACCTTTGGGGTAAAAAGAATCCTCGCGGCAGGATGTATGTCCCGGCCGTATCCTTCCTGGCCGCCGCTATAATCATAGTAATCGTTATCCTGACCGGGTTCAGCCCGGTCGGCATTGCCCTTGCGGTGATCTACGGCATCACGGCCTCCATGGCTGTTCCGGCCTTTGCAGCCGTATCGCAGGAGATCGTGCCTGTGGCGAATAAGGGCCTGTCCATGGGGCTGGTGGTATTTGCCCAGTACCTGCTGGGTGGGGCCTGGGGTCCCTGGCTGATCGGATGGCTGTCCGACCTGCTGGGCGGAGGGGCTCAGGGATTGAGCATGGCGGTAATCATCTCGGCTGTGGGAGGCCTGCTGGGTTTCATTTGCTTTATGGTAGCCTCGCGCACCTACCCTGCCGATACTGAGAAAGTCAGGATGGAAACTTACCTCGCCGAGTCATAAAATATGTTAATTGTTTAAGCCAACGTGTGTTAAAATAGTCTACTTCGCACAAAAAAAGGAGGTATTTGCATGGGTTTACTGGACGGTAAGGTAGCCGTAATCACCGGCTCGGGGCGCGGTCTGGGGAGGGCCGAAGCTCTGCTCTTCGCATCGGAAGGGGCCAAAGTAGTGATCAACGATCTGGGAGGCGGCTCGGACGGCGCCGGCTCCGCGGCCACACCTGCCGACGAGGTGGTGGCGGAGATCAAGAAGATGGGCGGTCAGGCAGTGGCCAACTACGATTCGGTGGCCACGTGGAAGGGTGGAGAGGCCATCATCAAGGCCGCCGTTGATGCTTTCGGGAAGATAGACATACTGGTCAACAACGCGGGCATACTGCGCGACCGGATGGTCTTCAATATGACCGAAGACGAGTGGGACATCATACAGAAGGTGCACATGTACGGGCACTTTTTCTGCACGCGGCATGCCAGCGCGTTTTTCCGGCAGCAGCGGAGCGGGCGCATCATCAACACGTCGTCGCAGGCCGGATTGGGCAACCTGGGGCAGGCCAACTACAGCGCGGCCAAGGAAGGCATCGTAGGGTTCACGCGCACGGTGGCGCTGGACCTGGCTAAATACGGCGTGACCTGCAACTGCATTCGCCCCATCGCAGCCACCAGGCTTACACTGACTCCCGAGCTGCAGGCTGCCATGGAAAAGAAGGCCAAGGAAGGCGGCGGCGGACTGGGACTGGATATCGGCGCCGAGCTGAAGAGAATGGCGCCCGAGCATATTGCACCGCTGGTTGTATTCCTGGCTACGGACGCCGCGGGCGGAATCAACGGCAAGACCTTCTTCGTGGGCGGCGGCGAGGTAGGATTGTATTCCGAGCCGACCGTGATCTCGAGCATTTTCAAGGACGGAGTCTGGACGGTCAAGGAGCTGGCCGACCTCATGCCCAAGAGCCTGACCAAGGGCATGTCGCCTCCACCGCCGCCTCCGGCGAAATAACACTGTAACCAGCACGTCATTACGAGTGCCTTTATCATGTCATTGCGAGGAGCGCAGCGACGAAGCAATCCTGTATTAACAGGCAAGATTGCTTCGCTGCGCTCGCAATGACTGTTCGTGAAGACGGGGCGGGCTTGCTTGGCCCGCCCTTTTCCAGTAACAATTATTGGCATGACCAAACAGCGCCTCGACAGCCTTTTAGTTGCACGCGGCCTGGCGGAGAACAGGAGCAAGGCACAGGCTATGATAATGGCCGGTGAGGTGACCGTCGACGGCACCCTGCAGACCAAGGCCGGCTGCCTCGTCGCTCCCGATGCTGAAATAAGCCTCAAGCAGAAGCTGCCCTATGTGAGCAGGGGCGGTCTCAAGCTCGAGCATGCGCTGAAGGAGTTCGGCATCGATGTATCCGGCCTGGCCTGCCTGGATGTGGGCGCCTCCACCGGGGGCTTCACCGATTGCCTGCTGCAGCGCGGGGCGAAGCACGTTTACGCCCTGGATGTCGGCCACGGGCAGATGGATTACAGGCTGCGACAGGACGAGCGCGTAGCCGTTATCGAGAAGGTCAATGCCCATTATCCCTTCGATCTGCCCGGCAAAGTCAGCCTGGCCACCGTGGACGTGTCGTTCATATCTCTAACGGCAGTCATACCTAACATACTGACCCACCTGGACGCGGACGGCGCGCTGGTAGTACTGTTTAAACCGCAGTTCGAGGCTGATCGCAAGGAGGTGGGCAAGGGCGGCGTGATCAGGGACCCGGAGGTCCATGCCCGCTGCATCGGCAGGTTCATAATCTGGATGAACGCGAACGGCTGGTCGCTGCTGAACTTAACTTCGTCGCCTGTGGCGGGCGCCGATGGCAACAGGGAGTTTCTAATGCATATGAGGCCTTTCAGGCCATGAGCTTCAGCAAGTTCGAACTGCGCGACCTGGCGGTCTGCTGGCTGGCGTTGGGACTGTGCTTCTCCCTACAGTATCTCATGCCTCAGCAGGGAACGCCCTATTCGCAGTCGCTGGCGCAGTTCGCCGTATTCCTGGGCGTGGCCCTGATCGGCATCGGGGCCGGATTCCTCCTACACGAGCTGGCCCACAAGGGAGTGGCCCAGCGCTTCGGATACCATGCCGAGTTCCGCATGTGGAAGCTGGGCCTGATCATAGCGGTCGCCTCCGCCATCATCAGCTTCGGACGCTTCCTCTTTTTCGCGCCGGGGGCTGTCTACACCTCGACCTATAAACAGCCTGATCCGGGGCAGGAGGGGATGATCTCCGCCGCCGGCCCGGTTGCCAATATCATACTGGCCGGGCTCTTCTACCTGCTGGCCGCGGCTACGGGGTATTCCGATATCTGGAGCCTGATCGGCGTTTTCGGCTTCCAGGTCAATCTCTGGCTGGCGGCCTTCAACCTCATACCATTCCCGCCGCTGGACGGCGTGAAGATTTTACGCTGGAATAAAGTAGTCTGGTTCCTGCTGGTGGTGGTCTCCTGGGGGCTGCTCCTGATGTTAATGCTGGGGGTGATCAAATAATGCGAGATGCAGGCGTTGTACTCTGCTCCGACGACATCATGCTGGCCGGACACGTTTTCCTGCTGGACGACTGCAACAGGTCCTATCCCGCTGTATGCATATGCCACGGCATACCGGCTGTGCCCTACAATCCAGATGAAAAGGGCGGCTATCCCGAGCTGGCCGCCAGGTTCTGCCGCGCGGGATTCATCTCGCTGGTCTTCAACTTCAGGGGATGCGGACCCAGCCAGGGCAATATAGATATGCCGGGCTGGATTTGTGACCTGGAGGCCGCCGTCGATTTTCTCTATATGCTGATGGAGGTGGATAGAAAGAAGATATACCTGCTGGGCTCGTCGGGAGGCGCGGCGGCCTGCATCAATGTCGCCGCCCGTGAGAAACGTGTCAGCGCGGTGGCCACCCTGGCCTGCCCGGCCGAGTTCGACTTCATGGCGGGCGGATATACGGCGGAGGCGCTGATTTCAAGGTTCAGGGAGATCGGCATTATCAGGGATGCCGGATTTCCCCCTTCGGTCAAGAAATGGCTGGATGGATTCAAGCAGGTCGCGCCCATCGAGCATATAGATAAAATAGCGCCGAAACCGCTGCTTTTAATACATGGTGAGGACGATGATGTCGTGCCCGTTGAACATGTCCGGCGCCTGTATAAAAAGGCCGGACGGCCTAAGGAAAAGCTGATACTGCCGGGCGCGGGACACCGGCTGCGCCAGGACGAGAGGGCTATCGTGGCGGTGATGGCATGGCTGGGCAAGCTGGCCGGCCTGTAAACTCCAGGCAACTCTTGCTTGATCCGGCGCTGCAATTATGAACTTAAATTATGTTGTGGTAAATTATTAATATATTGTTAATACAATATTATGCCGGGTTACCAACTTAATTCGAAGGAGGCAGGAAGATGTCGAAGGTTGTATATCTTGCACTGGCATGTGTCATCGCTCTCAGTTCGGCCTGTATCACCATCGTTCAGCCCGGGGGAGGCGCCACTCCCGACAGCAGTAGGCCATCGGCTTATATAGACCTTATCTCGCCCAGCAGCCTTGCCTGGGGTCAGGAGGTAAGCTTCACCGGGCACGGTGAGACGTCCAAAGGCAGCATCACTGCCTACCGCTGGCGCTCCAGCATCGACGGCGACCTGAGCTCACGGCCCGCCTTCAACACGGCCACGCTTTCACCGGGCAAGCACATCATACTTTTCTCGGTGCAGAACGACGCGGGCAGCTGGTCGCTGGAGACGCAGGGCACGGTAAACCTCACCACGGATTCTACGGGTGATGGCACGCTGCCGCCCGATGATGGGGGCACGGCTGCCACCCCGCCTGTGATCAGCTTTTTTAACGCAAACCCGACGGGAATTACAGCCGGTTCCAGCTCCACACTCAGCTGGAGTGTGACCAATGCCATAGCCGTCACCATCGATAACGGCGTCGGCAGCGTGGGGCTGAGCGGAACGCGGGTGGTATCACCTGCCACCGATACAGCATATACACTCACCGCCGCCAATACGGCATATTACAGCCAGGCCACGGCTAAAGTGACCGTTGCCGCCGCGGCAACGCCCAGGCCCGATCTGATAATTGAAGATATCTGGAAAAACGGCACCACATTGTATTACCGCATCAAGAACCAGGGCACGGCGTCTTCTCCAGTTACTTCGACCAAGCTGACCATCGATGGTGTGGTGAAAGCTACGGATTCCGTGCCGTCGCTGGCCGCGGGCAGCGCCAGTACCCAGAGCTTCAGCGGCTACTCCTACACCTGCAGCGGCGCGTCGGACGCGATATCGGTTGCCGCTGATTCAACCGGGGTTGCCGACGAATCCAACGAGGGCAATAACAGCGCATCGGAAACATTCAGTTGCCTGCTCGTCGGACCCCTGACCGTGGATCCGCCGCTGACGATATTGAAGTCCGACCTGACAATAACTGAAATATCCTACGATGCGGGCACTGTTAAATTCACGGTGAAAAACCAGGGAGTTCTGGATACAGGGCCATTCGACGTCAAGCTGTATGTGGGTGGGGTGTATAAGGATACCGTCACCATAGCGGGCGGTCTGGTAGCCGGGGGCCAGGCCACATTCGCATTCCCGCATTATCACCACTTCTGTGTAATAGGCTCGCATGCCACGGTCAAGGTGACGGCCGATACGGGCGGCACAATCAATGAGTCGGACGAAACCAACAACTCGCGTTCCGAGTATTGGGGCTGTCCGCCGGCTCCCTAGACCGGAATTTGACTGAAATGTAAACCGGGTCTGCCTGCCGAAGGCTTAAGATGGCAGGCAGACTCGATTGCGTCCTTCTTTCTTTGCTCTGTACATGGCGGCATCGGCGGCGGCAATCAGCCTGTCAGCTTCTTTACCATGGTCGGGAAAGGCCGATACGCCCAGGGATATGGTCACATCTTTTATCAGGTTTTCTCCGTGCTCGAAGGAAATATTCGCCACGGCATCGTGTATTTGCAGAGCCCTTTGATAGGCGTCATTTAAGCTGGCTGAGGGAAGTATGATGAGGAACTCCTCGCCGCCGTAGCGGCAGGCGATATCTTCCGTACGTATTGTACTGCGCATAAGGTTGGCCACTGCCTTGAGCAGCAGGTCTCCAACCTCGTGGCCGTATGTGTCGTTGAATTTCTTGAAATGGTCCAGGTCACCCATTATAAAACCGATGCCTCGCTTGCTGCGGACGGACCTGCTCAGCTCGCGTACAAGCATTTCTTCCATATAGCGCCTGTTATACAGCCCGGTCAGCGGATCACGCGTCGCCTGCTCCCTGAGGGTTTCGCGCAAGTTTACATTGGACAGTGCCATCACCAGTTCCTGCCCTGCGGATATCAACAGGGGGCGTCGCTCATCCAGCCACCGCCTTCCGGCCGTGATGGACGGTTCTTCACTCTGCGGATTATATATGCATAGCAGCCATGAATAATCGCCGGGAGCGATAAGCGGCAGGCTGATGTAATATCCGCGGAAGTCGCCCAGATGAGCACAGATTTCCTGCCCTCTGCTGCCGTCATATTCCACTGTTTTCCCGGAAGTGAGAGCCAGGCACTGCCCGCTATCGAATTCCTGCTGTCCCTGTGGCTTGCCGAACGTAGACTTGACTTCTACCAGTTTGGTTTCGTGATCAACGATACTGATAGCGCCGCTGTCATATGGGAACATATCCTGAAGGTAGCGGGCTGCGCCCTCGTAGGCCGTCTCCAGATCGCGGCTGGCTTGTATCCACTGGGCCATGTTACCCAGCAGTGTTATTTCGTTGATGCGTTTCTCGGACTCAGCGAGCATCGCTTCCAGCCTGTCATTCGCCTGTAATAAAGCCTCCTCGTATTGCAACAGCCGGGTTACATCCCTGATCGTACCCTGATAACCTGTAACGGCGCCGGCGCTATCCCTTAAAGCCACACCGGAAATAAGTACAGATACAACCGTCCCATCCTTTTTCCGGAAGATGGCAGGGAATGAATCAGCATAACCCTGTGAAGCTATTTTTGTTGTATATTCTTTTCGTGCTTCGGGGTCTGCGTACATATCGATAACGGGTACTGTCTTCAACTCTTCGACGCTGACATACCCAAAAAGCTTGGCGGCAGCTTCGTTGGCCTCCAGCCAGCGACCGTCAACAGACGTGATGAAGATAGCATCACGTGAAGTTTCAAACAGTATTTGGAATTTATCCTGCTGGCGTTTGAGGTCTTCCTGTGCTCTTTTTCTGGCGGAGATATCGTGCAGCAGCACCAT
Source organism: uncultured Dehalococcoidales bacterium (assembly GCA_964509615.1). Classification (GTDB taxonomy): domain Bacteria; phylum Chloroflexota; class Dehalococcoidia; order GIF9; family UBA5629; genus CAIMUM01. The sequence goes on along the minus strand of CAZDXZ010000008.1, from coordinate 21,576 downwards.
GCGTCCCAATCTGCGACCACGGCGGGTTTTCAGCCCTGAAACCTGCACCTCGTAGTAATGCGCTGTTCCTTCCCTCTCGACTGGTATATCCCGGCGAATGCCGATGTCTTTCTGTAGAATGTTAATTAGCTCCGGCCAGTCATGCCAGACCTTGTCGATGTAAGATCCGGTGGGGACCTCCTTCCATGCGAAAAATTGGCGGGCTGCAAGATTGCAGTCCACAATCCGGTTCTGTGTATCAAGCACCACCAGCCCTTCGTTCATACTCTGGATAACCAGTTCGTGCGCGATAGGAATCACGTCGAAAAGGCCATAGCGGAAAATTCCCCAAGCAGCCATGATACCGGTTACGGTAAAAGCAAAAGGCGTCAGATCCAGATGTCCGTACGGTTTAACGTTGAAAACAAGATACAGTATATTGATTATCCAGGGCACCGCCACCCCGATCAACAAAGCCGCGGCCTGGGAGCGGTATAACTCGGATGGATTACGTAATCTGGATAGCAGCAGGATGGCACCTGCCAGCATGCAGATGTAATAATAAACCATAAATACGATGTACCAGGGGCCGATATCTATGGCCAGAAGCGGTATAGGACCACTGAAATCGATGTCGACCTGGTTGTAGTAAAGGAAATGTAACTGGTTGGTCATAATAAGAAGCAGCGTTATCAAAGGGATAATAAAAAACAGTGTGGTGTTTCGTATGTTAACGGTTTTCCTGTGGCCCGTGAATGTGAGGGTCAACATCAGCCACAGGGGCGGTATACTGACAATGCCGATATATTCAAATGCGATACAGATCAGCATCGCCTGCAATGTCAGACATGAAAGTTCCACTGCGTAGGCTGCCGACCATATGAAGACGGCCAGCATGAGGAATGCGAAAATCCGTGAACCGGGGACCGGCCGTCTGGCGAAGCTGTAAATGGCCAGCGCGCCGCAGATCATGGCAGGTATAACAAGCAGAAGGGCTATGCTGTTAAAATGGAACCACGATGTCAAAAATCCGTTCATCTTATATATGTAACATGGTAATGCCCGGAGAATAACTGCGCATTTGAGTTTAGTCTATACTCGATATATTTTCAATGGGTAGCGATACCGTATTTCTCAGCCTCTTCCGGCCGGTATGAGATATTTGAAGCGATTGACCCTATGACTGTAAAAGCCGTATAATTCACGTGCAAGCCGATGCATGATTTGCACGAAAGCTGCGGCATTTTCGGTATTTACGCCCCCGGAGTAGATGTAGCTCGTATCTCTTTCTTTGCGCTGTTCGCCCTTCAACATCGCGGGCAGGAGAGCGCGGGCATAGCTACGGCCGAGGGCGGCAAGATCTATATCCATACGGATATGGGGCTTGTGTCGCACGCATTCAACGAAGAGGAGCTGTCGCGCCTCAAGGGCAATATCGCCATCGGCCATAACAGGTATTCGACCACAGGCTCCAGCGTTGCCTGCAATGCCCAGCCCATACTGACGGGGACCACCGACCTGCAGGTGGCACTGGCCCACAACGGCAATATTACCAACAGCGCTGCCCTGCGCATCAGTCTGGAGGAGCAGGGCTTCAAGTTCAACTCTTCCACAGACTCGGAAGTTATCGGCTACCTGATGCTGGCATCGCCCGAGAAGGAGATCGAGGCCAGGATCAAGCATGCCATGCGTCGCCTTCAAGGAGCATACTCCCTGGTTGTTCTGGTGGGGGATAAGCTTTACGGCGTGCGTGATCCCATGGGCGTCAGGCCGCTGTCGCTGGGAACTATCGACGGAGGATGGGTGCTGGCGTCGGAGACGTGTGCCTTCGACAATATCGGCGCCCAGTTTGTGAGGGAGATAGAGCCCGGCGAGATAGTCACCATCGACGGCAACGGCGTGCGCAGTACCCGTGTCGAGAGCGAGCGCAAAGCCCTGTGCATATTTGAATTCATCTACTTTGCCCGGCCCGACAGTTTGCTCAACGGTAAACTGATCTATTCCGCACGTGAGCAGATGGGCGCAACGCTTTCACGGGAGTACCCTGTCGATGCAGACATGGTGATGGGTGTGCCGGATTCAGCCACGGCGGCCGGCATAGGTTATGCCAGGGCTTCAGGTATCCCCTATCATGAAGGACTGCTCAAGAACCGCTATGTGGCGCGCACCTTCATCGCGCCGGACCAGCGCCTGCGCGAGCTGGGCGTCAGGCTTAAGTTTAATCCCCTGACACAGGAGATATCGGGCAAACGGCTGGTGGTGGTGGACGACAGCATCGTGCGCGGCACCACCACGCCGCGCGTTATCCACATGCTCAAGAAGGCCGGGGCCAGGGAGGTGCATCTCAGGATATGCGCGCCGCCCATCCGCTACCCCTGCTTTTTCGGCGTCGATATGGCCACGCGCTGGGAGCTGATAGCCGCCCAGAAGACCGTTGCGGAGATCAGGGACGCCATCGGTGCGGATACATTGGGCTATATCAGTATGGATGGGCTGATCGAATCAATAGGGCTGCCCAGGGAGATATTCTGCGCGGCCTGCTTTACCGGCGATTACCCCATGCCGGTACAGCTCGAGATGGACAAATTACAGCTGGAGACTCTTCCTCAGGACATGGCAAGGAGCCTCAGTGAAATCGAAACCTAAAGGCGCTTACGCGCAGGCCGGCGTTGACATCTCGGCCGCCGATAAGACCAAGGACCTGATCAGGGAACTGGTGCGTCCCACGTTCGGCCCCGAGGTATTGACCGATATCGGGCATTTCGGCGCGTTCTACAATCTGAAAAAATACAGGGATCCCGTGCTGGTGTCCAGCTCCGACGGCGTGGGCACCAAGCTGAAGATAGCCGTCCTCATGGACAAGCATGACACGGTCGGCATGGACCTGGTCAACCACTGCGTCAACGATATACTCTGCTGCGGCGCTAGCCCCCTCTTCATGCTGGACTACGTGGCCCTGGGCAAGCTGCACCCGCACAAGGTGGCGGCCGTGGTGTCCGGCCTGGCGCAGGCCTGCAGGGAGGTCGGCTGCGCGCTGATCGGCGGCGAGACGGCCGAGATGCCCGGCATGTATAGATCTGCCGACTACGACCTGGCTGGATTTATCGTAGGTGTGGTGGAGAAGGACGACGTGATCAGTGGCGAGAAGATCGCTGAAGGCGATGTAGTGATCGGGCTGGCATCAAGCGGGCTGCACACCAACGGATATTCTCTGGTGCGCAGGGTGTTCGGTATCGACCGCGACGCCCTGTCGCTCAAGATGATATACCCCGAGCTGGGCAGAACGCTGGGAGAGGAGCTGCTGGCGCCGCACCGCTGCTATTACAATGGGCTCATACCTCACCTGCGGGAGGTCCACGGCATCGCGCATATAACCGGCGGAGGTCTGGTGGGCAATATACCGCGCATATTGCCGCAGGGCTGTTCGGTGGAGCTGGACAGGTCGTCGTGGACGGCGCCGGCTATATTTGATCTCATTCAGAAGAGGGGCAATGTCAAGGATGAGGAGATGTTCCGCGTCTTCAACATGGGCGTGGGTATGGTTGTGCTCTGCGACAAGGAGAGTTCCGGCAGGATAGTGCAGACCGTGGAAGGCGCCGGCGTCATCGGCAGGGTAATCAAGGCTAATGGCAGCGAGAGAGTGATTATACGATAAGGGGGGAGCTATGCGAGCAATCCTGAGCGTTTCCAACAAGTCAGGCCTGGTCGATTTCGCCCAAAAACTGGAGGGGCTCAAGGTCGAGATATTCAGCACGGGCGGCACAAAGAAATCCCTGACCGATTCCGGCCTTAAAGTGCGCAGCATATCGGACCTGACCGGATTTCCCGAGATACTGGACGGACGGGTCAAGACGCTCCACCCCATGGTGCACGGCGGCATACTCGCAAGGCGCGACCTTGACCGGCATATGAAGGAGTTGGACAGCCACAAAATCGGTTTGATCGATCTGGTGGTGGTCAATCTGTACCCCTTTGTCGAGACCGTTTCCAAAGCGGATGTGACGCTGGAAGACGCGCTGGAGAATATCGATATCGGAGGCCCGACCATGATCCGGGCGGCGGCCAAGAATTTTCCCGCCGTACTGGTGGTGGTGGACCCGGCGGACTATGACGAGCTGGCGGAAAAACTGAAGGCGGGCAAGGTCGATCCGGCTTTCCGCCGCAGGTTGGCTCAGAAGGCGTTTCAGCATGTGGCGCTCTACGACACGGCCATCTCGCAGTACCTGCTGGAAGGCGAGGCCTTCCCGGCAGACGTTACTCTGGCCCTGAGCAAGATGTATAACCTTCGCTACGGGGAAAACCCTCATCAGCATGCGGCCCTGTACGTTGAGAAGGTGGCGGGGCGCAAACCGCGCGGCATCACGCAGGTGAAGCGCGACTCGGGTCCCGAGCTGTCCTTCAACAACTTTCTCGATATCGATGGGGCCTGGAACGTGGTAAGCGATTTCACGGAGCCCGCCGTGGCCGTTATCAAGCACACCAATCCCTGCGGGCTGTGCAGCAACAACGACCTTAGCGAAGCCTATCTCAGGGCGCTGGCCGGAGACCCCGTGGCTGCCTTCGGCGGAATCGTGGCGGTCAACAGGGTAATGGATATCGCGCTTGCCACCGAGGTGGATAAGACGCATTTCGACGCGATTATTACCGCAGGCTACACGGAGGAGGCGCTGGCATTGCTGGGCCGCAAGAAGAGCCTGCGGCTGCTGTCCATGCCGCCGGAGCCGCCGGCGCCGGGAGGAAAAGCGGTGGAGTTCCGTCCCATTACGGGAGGATTCCTGGCGCAGCTCAGGGATTTCTACACCGACGAGGAGTTCAAGCCGAAGGTCGTGAGCAAACGCGCGCCCACCGAGCGGGAATGGGACGATCTCTTCTTCGCCTGGAAGGCGGTCAAGCACATCAAGTCCAACGGCATAACGCTGGCCAGGGACCGCACGCTGCTGGGCATGGGAGCGGGACAGCCCAACCGGTCTGTCAGCGCCCAGATAGCGCTGGAGCGTGCCGGCGCGAAAGCGAAGGGGGCGGTGCTGGGCTCGGACGCATTCATACCCTTCCCCGACACGGTGGAGCTGGCCGCAGCGGGCGGCGTGACGGCCATCATACAGGTGGGTGGTTCGATCAGGGACCAGCAGTCCATCGATGCGGCCGATAAACACGGTATGGCCATGGTTTTCACAGGGGTCAGGCATTTCAAGCATTAAAGAAATGGCGCTAAAATAGCATCAGGCGGTGCGATTATGCTAATGATTAATATCGATACGTTCAACGGGGCCAGGGCCAGGTTGGCCGATCCTGCCACCAGACGCGAGGGCATCGAGGTACTGCGCAAAATGCTGGATATCAAGCAGGCGCACCTGTGGCGCTCGGATGTCATCGCGCCCTGCTGCGGCAACCTGGGCGGATTCGCCTGCCAGCTGAGCGAGGAGACGCAGCTGCTGGAGAAGGCGCTGGCATTACTGGAGAAGGACGACCTGGACGGTGCGCAGCCCATGCTCGACCGGCTGGCGCAGCTGATCAGCTACGGAATGGGACAGAAGGAGACGCCGGACCTGATACAACGGCTGACCAATACGCCGAAGCCGGCCCATTAGGGGCCGATATTAACGGTGGTCGGAGGAAGACATGAGTAAGAGGCAGACTATTATTCCTAAAGGCTGGGAGATCTACGAGCACCTCACCTTCGCGCCTGCCGTGCGCAGGGGCAATATGCTCTATATCTCGGGCACCGACGCTACCGAGATCGACCTGCAGAACGGCAAGCTGGTGATCAGGGGCGATATCGTGCAGCAGTACAGGACTATTTATGAGAAGATGAAAGTGATACTGGAGGCGGCAGGCGCCACCTTCGACGACATAGTCTGGACCTGCGACTACATAAAGACCAAAGAGGGATACAGGGGAACGGCGGCCGTACGGCGGGAGTACTTCGGCTCCAGCTTCCCCGCATCGACCGGCATAGTGGTACAGGACCTGCTGAGCAAAAATGCCCTGGTCGAGATGGATGCCATCGCCATACTGGATGAATAGCCTGCATAAGACCGTAGTCATCGCGCACCGCGGCTTCCACCGGGACTTCCCTGAGAATACCCTGGAATCTTTCAGGGCTGCCGTGGACCTGGGCGTGGACGGGGTGGAGTTCGACGTGCAGGAGACGGCGGATGCCGGGTTCGTTATCCACCATGATGCCGATATAGATGGGCGCAGCATCGGCAGCCTCACACTGGCCGACCTGGCCGCTTACAGGGTAGCAGGAAATTATCGTGTGCCCACGCTCCAGGAGGCGCTGAATATACTGGGCAGGGGGCTGGTGCTCCTGGTCGAGCTCAAGCAGGTGCATTCCCTGGAGAAATTCCTGGCCGTACTGCGCAGCTATGTCGATAAGGCCTGGACGGTGCTGGTCTCCTTCGATGCTGCGCTGATCGAGAGACTGGCTGTGCTGGCGCCGGAGCTGCCGCGCGCTGTGATCAGCGAGCCTGGAGACAACGCGGGCGCGGTCGCCTCAGCCGGGACCGCCGGTTTCACACAGGTGGCGGCCGAGAAAATCACGCATGAACTGGTTAAAGATGCGCATGCCAGGGGCGACCTGGTATTCGTATGGGACGGTGTGGATGAGGAAACGCTGCGGCGTGCCCTGCGCTGCGGGCTGGATGTTATTATGACCGACCGCCCCGATGCTGTGATCGAGGAATTGCGCAGGCTATAAGCGCATCGCCCCCAGGCGCTGCCGGGCAAGCTTGCAGGCGGCCGGGGAGATGTCGATGCCGATCCAGCGGCGGCCCAGTTTTCCGGCGGCTGCCAAGGCCGTGCCGCTGCCGCAGAAGGCGTCCAGCACGATATCCCCCTCATTGCTGCTGGCGGAGACTATTCTTTCCAGCAGCGCCAGCGGCTTCTGCGTGGGATAGTCCAGGCGCTCACGGCTGGTCCTGCCCACCATGTTTATCTCCCAGTAATCCTTCATACCGACGCGCGTGTACCAGCCCGCGTTGTCCACGTACTCATCCACGCCCTGGAACCTGTAGGGCTTAAGCCCGCGGTTGTAGGATTTCTCCTTCAGCCCGTTGAATACGTAGTCCCCGCTCCCGGTATAGAAGAGGATGATGTCGTGCTTGCGCGAAAAACGCCTGCGCGGGCTGGCGCCTCCCGAACGGTAACACCACACGATCTCATTCTGGAAATTGCCGTAGCCGAACAGCTCCGGGCTGTCCAGCATCACCTTGACGTAATGCGAAGCATGCCAGTCGCAATGATAGTAGAAGCTGCCCGTCGGCTTTAAAACGCGGTGCAGCTCTTTTATGCGCGGCTTCATATAATCGAGATAGGCGTTTACGCCGTCGAACCTGTCGTCAAAACGCCTGTCGCAGGCGGCCCCGGACGGGTTCCTGTAGCTGCGGCTGGAATTGAAGGGCGGATCGATATAGATCAGGTCGATGCTCCCTGTGCTCATATCCTTCAGCTTCGCCAGGCAGTCGCCGCAGTAGATAATGCCGGTCTTCACAGATTCATTGTATCATGCGTGGTATCCCGGTTTAATGTTATCATTGGTTAAAATCGGGTACGAGAGAGGTCCATGTGAAGGAATCGGCCGTCAATCAGGTAAAGTCGTTCATACTGCCCCTGGTCGTGCTCATCATAATTCCCGGCTCAATCCTGTGGGCGACCGGGTTCAGGATAGGCTGGGGGCTGGGCATGCTCTGGGATATCATCATCGTACTGGCGGGGGCTCTGCTGATGGGCGCCGGGCTGTATTATCTTTCCGTCAGCATCTGGCTGTTCAACAACATCGGCAGGGGCACGCTGGCGCCCTGGTCGCCTACTAGGAAGCTGGTGTTGATCGGACCCTACCGCTATGTGCGCAATCCCATGATCAGCGGCGTGCTGATGACGCTGCTGGGGGAATCGGTGGTCTTCGGTTCGATCGGCATCTTCATCTGGTTCCTGCTGTTTTTCATCATCAACCATATTTATTTCATATCTTCGGAAGAGCCGGGGCTTGAGAAGAGGTTCGGTCAGGAGTACCTCGTATACAAAAAGAACGTGCCCCGCTGGATTCCACGGCTGAAGCCCTGGATCGGGCAGTAAAAGGGATCGAGATGGCGTTTCAAAAGTCCGACCTGGTGAACTTCTATTCCCACCTGCTGGCCGCCGTGGCATCCCTGGCCGGTTACATAGTGCTGCTGTGCAACTCCTCCGGCTCCATGACAAAAATCGTTCTTTCCAGCATTTACAGCCTGGGCGCCATCTTCATCTTTACTTGCAGCGCTGTTTACCACGGGCAGAAAGCGGGCGAAGACGAGAGAAATCCGTGGCGGCGGCTGGACCATATAGCTATATTTTTCATGATTGCGGGCACGTATACACCTATAAGCTATATCTATCTGGACGGCTGGTGGCGCTGGGGCATCATCGGCGCGCAGTGGCTGCTGGTCATTCTCGGATTCGTCTTTAAGATGGTTTATATCCACGGCCCGCGCTGGCTTACCACGGTGATCTACGTCGTGATGGGCTGGATGTTGCTCGTACCGCTTTTCTGGGGCCCTCTGCTGACAAACATACCGCTCACATCGCTCTGCCTGCTTTTAGCAGGCGGTGTGGCCTATACTCTGGGGGCGGTTATCTATGCCATCAAGAAGCCGAATCCATTTCCCGGCGTCTTCGGCTTCCATGAGATATTTCACCTGCTGGTCATCGTGGGAGCGGTGCTGCATTATTTGGTGATCTACTACGCAATAACGGGATAGGCCTTCTTTGCGAGGTTGAGTGTGAGAGTAGAGGTGCTGGGCGCCCATAATACGGAGACCGATAAGGCCCGACTACCATCTGTGCTGGTGGACGGTGCGGTCGCGCTGGACGCGGGCGGACTGACTGCGTCACTGCCGCTGGAAAGACAGCAGCAGATAAAGTCTGTCCTGCTCACGCATCATCACTTCGATCACTGCAAGGACCTGATCATGCTGGGGGCCAACAGCCTGCCAGGTTCAACCATCGACGTTTACGGCCTGCGCGATACTCTCGAAACGGTATACCTCTACCTGCTCGACGGCAGGCTATATCGAGACTATACAATCTGGCCTTCCGCCGATAATCCGCGCATGAAGCTGAACCCTGTTGCCATGTTTCAGCCTCTGGCCCTGCGGAACCTGGAAGTGCTGCCTCTGCCGGTCAACCACACCGTGCCGTCGGCCGGATACTTCGTCAGGGCGGACAACGGCAGGAGCTTCTTCTATGCGGGAGATACGGGTCCGGGTCTGGAGGGGTGCTGGGAGCGGATAGCGCCGGACCTGATGATAATCGAGGTCACGGGACTGAACCGCGTTCGGGAAGAGATGGAGAAGCTCTGCCACATGACGCCTGCGCTGCTGGCAGAGGAGTTGATGGAGTTCCGCAAGGCCAGGGGCTACCTGCCCAGAGTGATCGTCAACCACATACCCGTTGCATACGAAGACGAGATGCGCGGGGAGCTGGCCGCGGCCGGCAAACAGCTCGAGATGGAGCTGGAGGTCGGATACGAAGGTCTGATAGTCGAGCTGTGATTCGCTCGTTAAATATGGTCATTGCGAGGAACGTAGTGACGAAGCAATCCTGTACGTGATGACAGGCATACAAGATTGCCACGCTTCGCTCGCAATGACAGTATAAAAACTACAGCTGCGTTACATCGAAGGGGGTCATCGTTCCGTCGGGAGAATAATCGTAGAAGCCCTTGCCGACCTTGCGGCCCAGCCTGCCGGCTTTGAGCAGCTTCTCCATCAGCGGCGATGCCGATGCTATATCCCCGGCGCCCAGCGCGGCGAAGGACTTGCCCACCCTGAAATAGGTGTCGATACCTGCGTTATCGGCGATCTCGAAGGGGCCGATATTCCACCCGTAACCATAACGCATGCCCCTGTCCACGTCTTCCACCGTTGCGACGCCGTTCTCCACCAGCGACAGCGCCTCGCGGAAGGCCACGCCGCCCACGCGGTTCATTATAAAGCCGGGTATATCCTTCCTTACCCTGACCGGATACTGGCCGAGTGAAGCTATGAAGTCCACGCTCTTTTTAAACACCTCATCCGAGGTGTTGTTGCCCTTGATTACCTCCACCAGCCGCATCATCGGCACCGGGCCAAAAAAGTGGAGTCCGACCACTCTCTCCGGATGTTTGGTCAGCGAGGCTAGGCGGGTGATGGGTATACTGGACGTGTTGGAGGCCAGGATGGTATCGGCCGGGCAGGCCGCGTCCAGTTCCTTGAACATCTCCTTCTTCATTTTCTCGTCCTCGAAGACTGCTTCGATGACCCACTGGCAGCGGGGGGCCATGGAGAGATCGCTGACGGCTTTGATCCTATCCTGCACCACCTGTGCGCTGTCCTTGATCATGCCCTTGGAGGCAAGCTTCTCGGTCGACCACTTTATCTGCGCCAGGCTTTTTGTGATCGATTCCCGACTCATATCTTGCAGGTAGACGTTATAGCCCGCCTGCGCCGCCACCTGGGCGATTCCTCCGCCCATGAACCCTGCGCCGATGACCATAACGTTATCCATAATAAAGCTCCTTAAGTGGATTTTGTATACTGAAATAAGACCTGCTTATTGTGCACAAATCGGGCGGATTAAGCAATATACTGTACTGGCCCATGTCATCGTTATATAATATTTAGCGCCGCCTCAAAGGGCGCCCTCCCACCGGGCGGCCGTCAAATAATTTAATTACGGAGGTGTCCCCATGTCTTTAGTCGAATGGAGCGTTGACGAGAACATCGCCCTGCTGACCATGAAGAGCGGTGAGAACAGGTTCAATATGGTTTTCTGCAGCGAACTGCTCAAAGCCCTGGACGATATCGAAAAGAAGACCACCGTCACCGCGCTCGTGGTGAAATCCGCCGACGAAAAGATCTGGTGCAATGGCATGGACCTGGACTGGCTGGTGCCCGCCATCGGGCGCAAGGACCCCGAAGTGGAGAAATTCTTTGATGTCCAGGACAGGGTATACAGGAGGATTACCTTCTATCCCATGGTCACGGTGGCTGCGCTGACCGGCCATGCCTTCGCCGGCGGCGCCATACTGGCCTGCTCCTTCGATTTCCTTTATATGCGCGCCGACCGCGGCTTCCTTTGCCTCCCGGAGGTCGACCTCAATATCCCCTTCCTGCCGTATATGGATGCGCTGATCAAACGGACCCTGCCCTCGACCAAAGTGCGCGAAGCCCAGCTCACGGGTAAGCGTTACACCGCCGCAGAGCTGGAAAAGCTCAACGTTGTGCGCAAAGCCTGCCCCTCCGCCGATGAGACCGTAAAAGAGGCGGTGGCCTTCGCCAAGGGCCTGAACAAGGGCAGGGGCATCGTAGCCGAGATGAAAAAAGTTATGAACGCCCCCATCGCAGTCCTGATGGACAACGTGGTGAGGCCCAAGCTGGATACCGGCGGCGTTCCCATTAAATAGCGGAATCCCTGGGATAATGATAAAGCATATGCGTAATTTAGCGGCTCGCCTTTTGATACTCACGGTCGTTTTCACATCAGTCATGCTCTGCGGGTGCGGCAGCCCTGCCATCGTTGCTTCACTTGTGAGAATTCAGACCGACAGCGCGGTCCTCAACGGCATAATTATCGATCAGGCCGGCTATATTGCCACCGGCAATAACGCGCTGGGCAATACCACGGCTCCCTCGGTCCAGATCAAGCCCGGGCAGGGCTACGAAGGCCGTGTAGTCTGCCGGGACAGCGGGAGGGACCTGGCGCTGATTAAGATCGAGGCGCCCGGGCTAAAGACGGTTTTAATAGGTGATTCGGACCTGGTACGCCAGTGGGACGAGGTGGCGGCCTGGGGATTTAAAGCCGGCACGGACAGCGCCGCAGAGTCAAGGGGCAGCGTGACTTCATTGCCCAAAGACAACGAGATACGCTATTTGCAGACCAACGCTGCACTGGACCCGTCGCAGGCGGGAAGCGCGGTGTTGAACAAAGCGGGTGAGTTGATCGGCATGGTAGCATGGAATGCCGGCCAGCCCGGCCGGGAAGGATTCGCCCTGGCATCCAACGAGATTCAAGGAGTGCTGGAAAAGGCCAGGGAAGCGGAGTCGGATCCCCTGACCGTCGTTTCCATCGATTCTCCCGCGGTCTTCAGCGACCATGCGGTGATATCCTGGCAGACCAACCGGCCGGCCACAGGCCAGGTCGAGTTCGGTCTAAAGGACTCCTACGGCAATAAGACGGCGCTGGACGCGACCCTGCTGAACACACATGCGGTCATGCTGCAGGGATTGGTGCCTAAAACGACCTATTACTTCCGTGCCCTTTCCGTAGACTGCTGCGGCAATACCGCGGCATCGAAGGGCTATACGCTTGTGACCACGGCGGCCGGCGCACAGGCGGGCGCGTTCACCATCTCGAATGTTAACGTATACGATATAACCAGCTCGGCCGCGACGGTGAAATGGATCACCAGCAAGCCATCCACGGGCGCCGTCAGCTACAATGCGGATAAGGAGACCGAGCCCGACAGTCAAAGCGATAACAGCCTGGTGTACGAGCATAAATTCAGGTTGAACTGGCTTAAACCTCAAACGCGTTATAGCGTGACCATAAAGTCCGTGACCGATTTCGACGAGTCCGCCCGGCAGACGCTCAACCCCTTTAGCACGCCGCCGGCCTCCCCGACCGGCTGCAAGATGAATTGCGGGATTTACGATTTCTCCTTCAAGACCCTGCAGGGAGGCGATTTCACCAATAAAGATATCGCCGGCAAGAAGGTATTCATGGTCTTCACCAAGACCACCTGCCCGACCTGTATGAAACAGGCGATTTTTCTCAATGACGTCTATCGCGACTGGCCCAGGGACAGCGATATGCTGTTGTTCATGGTGGCCAGCAGCGAGAAGCAGAAGGATGTAGAGGAATGGATAAAAAAATACGGGCTGATCATGCCCGTTTATATGGACCCGACTGCCAAGCTGGTCAGCGAGTGCCAGTTCAGGACCATCCCCACGGCGCTCTTTCTGGATACGGGATCGGTCATCCGGGATGTCAAGAGCGGAGGGTTCGGCACTGAAAAGGATATGGAAACTGCCATTAAACAATTCTACGAGCAGGTGCGTTAAACCGGCAGGAGTGGATTAAAAAAGGCCGGCGCTCCATATGGAGCGCCGGCCTTCTGTTTAAAAGATCAGGACCTGAACAGGAAGCTGAGCGCGCCCGCCAGATCGATGCTGTCACCGTCCTTGAGCAAATGCTTGCCTGTGCCTTTGATCGACGAACCGTTGAGCTTGGTTCCGTTGGTGCTGCCCCGGTCCTCGATGTAATACTGGCCGTTCTCGTAAGTGACCGAGATGTGTTGCCTGGAGATGACGTCTGCCTTATCGGGAGCAACCATGTGCTGGAAGTCCCTGCGTCCCAGCGGGGCGCCGTCGCCCGACAGCGAGAGCTCTCCACCATTGGTGGCAACGAATTTGGCAGCCGGGCCGACGATTACCGGCGATGTTTTGGGGGAGCCCGTTGCCGGCAGCGTGGCTACAGGCGAGGTGACCGCCGGCATCGTGCCGGAGCGGGCGCCGCTGTAATGAGCGGCCTGCACTGCGGGTCTCCTCAGCAGGAGGATGACTATGATAATGGTTGCCGCGGCCAGCAGTGCAACGAGCAGTATATAGGGCAGCCACCCGGATAAGGTCCCGTTGCTGCTGCTCGTCGTGCCGACCGGATCAGTAGTCGTGGAGGTCGGCTGGGATGTGCCGCTGTAGGTGGTGCCGGTGTAATAGGTGCTGCCGACATAGGGCGCCACTGTTACCGTGGTGCTGGCCACCGCCGAGCCGGCGCTGTTGGATGCCGTGAGTGTATACGTGGTCGTATAGGTGGGAGTTACAACGTAAACTCCCGAATTCGGCACTGAACCGCCCGACGGTGATATGCTGACGCTGGCCGTGTTGTTGACCGTCCACGACAGCGTGGATGATTGCCCCGGCTGTATGTAGCTGGGATTAGCGGTGAACGAGCTGATCACAGGCGCGTACACCGGAGATGGTATCGATGGCACTACCACTACTGGATGGTATGTTGAGATCCAGGGCCGGTAATACCAGGGATAGTCGTAATAGTACGGGTAGGGCGGCCTGGGTGGTGGAGGAGGATGAGGAGGCCACGGAGGTGGCGGCCCCGGAGGTGGCGGTCCGGGAGGAGGCGGCCCAGGAGGTGGAGGTGGTGGCCCAGGAGGTGGAGGCCCCGGAGGTGGAGGAGGAAGAGCGTCCACGGAGGGTACCCCAATCGGTGGATGAACCTGGATTGTAACCGGAGATGAAGGAGGTAGCGGCGGCGCAGGCAGCGCATCGCCCGCGGGCGCTTCGGCCTGGGCTACCGCAAAAGAAGTCTCCTCGGACGATTGGCCTGATGTGGCTGGCAGCGGCGGAGGCGGCAGGACAACCTGCTCCGTATTCGACGTTGCCGTGGTCTCGACAACCGGAGCGGGTGTCTCGGTGATCACCACAGGTGTGGTCTCGACAACCGGAGCGGGTGTCTCGGTGATCACCACAGGTGTGGTCTCGACAACCGGAGCGGGTGTCTCGGTGATCACCACGGGCGTAGTCTCAACAACCGGAGCGGGTGTCTCGGTGGTCACCACAGGTGTGGTCTCGACAACCGGAGCGGGTGTCTCGGTGGTCACCACGGGCGTAGTCTCGACAACCGGGGCGGGTGTCTCGGTAGTGGTCACGGTCGTGGTTTCGACTACTGGAGCTGGAGTGTCATCCGCAGCGACGGATGCCAGCGGCAGTATAAGCGCAGAACAGACCAGGAGCGCTGCCGCCAGCAGTTGCGCAATCTTATTAGCAATCATTTTAACCTCCTCTTTGATTATTATGATTACTATATTTTGAATGTAATACTCAATTTATCGGCCAGCTCGATAACGTCGCCGTCCACCAGGGCCTGTTTGCCGCCCTCGCGGATCTCAGTGCCGTTGAGCCTGGTGCCGTTGGTGCTGCCGGGATCCTCGATATAGTATTTTCCATCCTCGTACCAGACGTTGATATGCTGCCTCGAGATGAACGATGCACGGTCCGCAGGCAGCAATTTTTCGAAGTCCTGGCGCCCCAGTGCCCTCACGTTGCCGGCAAGCAGCATCTCGCCGCCGTCGGGCATGACCAGCTTGGCCGGAGGAGCTTCCGTGACCGATGTCGATGCTGCGGAGGTGGCTGCCGTCGATGTGGCGGCGGATGATGTGGCTGTGCCTGCGCTTGCAGCCGATGTGCGCGGCTGCCGGGCGCGCGGCCTTTTCACCAGCATGATCACTATCACGATGGCGGCTATGGCCAGCAGCGCCAGAAGGCCGTATAGAAGGTAGAACGGCTGCTCGACGGTGACAATAATGGAAGCCGTCTGGGTGGCGCCGTCGATATAGGTGGCGGTAAGGTTATACGTGGTGGTCTGGTTGGGCGCCACCACAGTTGTGCCGACTGCGTCGAAATTACCCAGCCCGGCTATATATACCTGAAGTGCTGCGGGGGCGTTCCACGATAGCACGGTGGACTGGCCGGACTGTATGGTGGGTTGCAGCACGGTCAGCGTTGGAGGCACCCTCGGTATCACGGTGATGGTGGTGGAAGAGGTAACCGTGCTTCCCGAGCTGCCCGCAGCCGACAGTGTATAAGTCGTGGTCACGCCGGGTGTCACGGTTGTTGATCCCGATGTTCCCACTGTGCCCATACCCGGAGATATAGTTACGCTGCTGGCGTTGCTGGTGGCCCAGGTCAGCGTGACAGTTTGCCCCACGTCTATCGACGATGCATTGGCGGTGAAGGAATTGATCGCAGGCTGATAGATCGGTCTGGGCGAGGGCCCGCTGTAAGGCGAGATGCTGCCGCGCGTGTAGCTGAAGCTCAGAGTGCGCTCCGACCAGGTGAAGCCCGAGTTGTACCACATCTTCCAGACGTAGAGCCCGTCGGGATCCCAGGCCTCGGCGCTGAAGGGTCCGATCCGCCATACGCCCGCATAAGGCCTGTACCATCTGTAGCACAGCCAGTGCCCGTAAGGAGTGGTCCCCGGCGGATAATATTCCCACAGGTAGAAGTAACCCGGGCCGTTGAACGAAACGATCAGGTAGCAAAGGTCGTTGCGTGACAGGTAATTAAGCGTCTGACCGTAGCTGGTCACCAGGTAGGCGTTTACTATGGACGCCGACGCTCCCGACGGAGGTGACGGCGGCACTGTCATCTGGAGACTGGGCCATGTCTGGTTGTAGGTGTCGACGCCCACAGGGGGCTCGACCATTTCGCCGCCTTCGTCAGGAGGCTGCCAGCTTTCATCGGGATTGACCGGCGGAGACGGCTGCGCCTGGGCCGGCGATACTATGGCGGCCGCTGCAGATACGACCATGCATGCGATCAGCAGCGGTATTATTAATTTTTTCATATCTATAACGCACCTCCGGGGTGGTCGGTCTATCTTCAATAAGTATAAATCCATATTCCACCCCCTGCTTGACCCCGACCTGACAGGTTCCTGATAAATACCTGATAAAAAAGATTGATGGCAGTTGCGGGTTATGTGTGAATTGTGAAGGGAAAAAGAGTTTACAGGTTGGAGCGAAATTTCAGGCTGACCTTGCCTGCCATCTCGATAACATCCCCGTCGTTCAATTCCACCGGCTCAGTGCCGTCTATGCTGGTAGCATTGACGGCAGTGCCGTTGGCGCTCTCCAGGTCCTGGATAAAAGCCTTGCCGTCAGTGAAGCTGATCTTGAAGTGCTGTTTGGATATCAATCCCAGCTCGTCCAGCCCCAGCGTCCTGGCGACCTGGGCCCGCCCTATAATCTCGCTTTCATCGCTCAGCCGGATCTTCAATCCGTTGGGCAATTCCAGTACGGCCCTGGCCGCGCCCTGTGACGGCGCTTTGGGCGTTGTTCCCGGCTTCTCCAGCAGTTCCACCAGCGGTTGCTGAGCAAGGGGCCGTGCGTAGCCCGGTTCGCGCAGACGTCGCCGTGCGTAAAGCGCCAGGAGCACAATTATCACGACGGCCGAGGGAGCGATCAGCAGGAAAAGGGGATTGGTGATGAACTTTAGCAGATTGTTATCTGAAGGCGCAGGTTGCCCGGATGAAGGAGTCGTGACAGGCTGAGCCGGCTCCTGCGCGCCCCTCACGTATTTCCAGTAGACTAAATAGCCGCTGTGCGCCTCGCTGCTGACCGCAGCCCACTGGCCGTCCCCGTAGAAAAAGAGCCTGTAGATGTGCTGCCCTTCCGGCTCATTCTCGCCGGGCCTGAACGGCCCGAGCCTCCACAGGCCCGGCTCTTTGAGCTGCCATTTATAGGCGATCCATCTGCCCTGGTCCTCGCCGGGTATGGGGAAGTACTCATATATATACAGCCAGCCCGGCATATTGATGTCGACATCGAGGTACCATTGCTCGTCCCCGGTTATGCTGGCGCCCTCTGCAGAGGCCCCGTATATGGACGCGGCCAGGTCGGGCGATGCCCCCGAAGGCAGTGAAGAAGTGCCGTGCAAAATGAAATTGACGGGCGGCTTGATCTCAGCATGCTCGCTATCCTCCAGGGGATCGGGTATGGTGAAGTTCTCGGTCGGTGCGCCCATGGCATGTACGGATATATGCGTGAGTGCCGCTGAGCTTATACAGGCCAGCAGGACGGCCAGCGCGATTAGCAGGGCCGCAGCCTGTCGCCTCATTTGGAGACCTCCGCCTCTTTCACTTCGCACTCGTCGGCGGACAGCAGCGCCGCCCGCATGGCGGTGGCGCTGGCAAGCCTGCTGCCGGGGGAGAACATGATGGCCTGCGCCAGGCAGCGGGACGTCCTGGCGGAGATACCCACCGAGATCAGGTGGTCCGCAACCTTGCCGGCCTCGCTGTAGCTCCGCGGCCAGTTAGTGCGGATCAGCTCGGTGCACAGGTCGTTGGGCTGTCTGAGCGTGAGCAGGTAAATACAGGTCTGCGCCAGGCCGCACAGGTCGCAGCGCTGGTCACTCTCGCCTCCTATGAACAGTTCGGGGATATCGAAGCCCTTATTGGCAATCTGCGTGAAGGGATCCGTCTTGACCGTGTCCCTCTTCATGCTCTCCAGGCTTTTAGCCGTGCCGAAGTCGATCAGCTTGATGCCGCCGTTGCCGCTCAGCATGATATTTTTGGGGTTGACATCCCTGTGCACGATGCCCGCGGCGTGGATATAGGCCAGGGCATCCAGCGCCTCGCCGGCCCAGGTTAACAGCTGCTGCTCGCCCGCCGATGTCCTGGGGGAGGAAGACATGATGGTCTCACCCGATACGAACTCGAGCACCAGGTGGAATTCTTCCTTATAGTAGAAATCATCCAGGTAGGTGACTATGTTGGGATGCTTCAGCCTTTTGAGGAAAGCGGCTTCCTGGCGCAGCTTGTCCAGGTAGACGTTATCCATGGTGGTGCCCCTGCGCGGCGTCTTGATGATGCATTTCGTGCTGCTGGTGCGGTCCCTGGCCAGCCAGATGTTTGCCATGCCCCCCTGTTTAAATGCCGGCGCTTTAAGCTCGTAGCGCCCGTTAACGCGGTGCTTGCTCTCCACCCGGGACTGCTGCGGCCCGCCCTGTCGCTGTGCCAGTTTATTGGCCCTGTGCCTCTGAACCGCCTGGATGATGGCCACCGTTACCGGTATGCTGGTGAAGATCAGGGCGAAGACTATGACGAAGATGGTCGGATCGTCCATCAGCTTGTTTTTACCCCCGTCTTAGCCGATATAAGCGCCTGCCACGAGGGAAGCCCAACAGGCCTGGCGACGATAACCGATATATTGTCCGGCCCTCCGGCCAGGTTGGCCTGGGATACCAGGTCGTCGCAGGCCTGCGCGGGACTGTGCGCGGCAAGCAGCGTTTCCTGGATCCTGTCGGCGGGAAGGACGCCGCACAGCCCATCCGAGCACAAGAGTATGTTGTCCCCTGCGTAGAGCTTGATCTGTATCAGGTCCGGCGTGCTTACGTCGCTGTATCCCAGCACGCGCGTTATCTCGTTGCGGCGCGGATGCGTCAGGGCTTCCTCGGCCGAGATGTGGCCGCTATCTACCATCTCCTGCACCACGGAGTGGTCCGTTGTGACCTGAATGATCTCGCGGGCATTGATGATATAGCAGCGGGAATCCCCGATGTGTGCCACGAACATGTCCTGGCCGGCGATAAGGGCTGCTGTGAGAGTGGTGCCCATTCCCTGCAGCGACCTGTCAGACGCAGCCTCGAGGACGGCGTCGTTGGCCTTGCTGAAGGCGGTGGCCAGCAGCGGCAGACCGGGAGCCGCCTGTCTGGCCAGCAATCCCGAGATGCATTCGGCCTGGAAAATCCTGATGGCCAGGTCGCTGGCTACCTCCCCGGCATCGTGTCCTCCCATGCCGTCGGCGACCGCCAGCAGCCCGGCCGATACCGTGCCTGAACTGGTGCGCAGATCGAAGGTGCAGCAGAAAACGCTATCCTCGTTGAGTTTTCTCACCAGGCCGGTATCCCAGCCGTATCCGGTTTCCAATCAAATCTCCTTCAATCCAATATCAGCTTAGCTTGAAGATCAGCGTGGCGCCGGGCTGCCTGGCCAGCTCTATCCGGTCCCCGTCCTTGAGGGCCTGCCTGCCCTTATGGTGTATGTCGACATTATTCACCCGCGTGTGATTGGTGCTGCCGGTGCCGTCCCGTCCGTGGTCCTGGACGAAATACGCGCCGTTCTCACGCGTAACCAGCAGGTGTTGCCTGGATATGCTCATCAGCGCGTCCTGCGGGAGTTTGCCATCGAAGTCGCTGCGCTGAATGAACCGGGTATTGTCCGTCAGGACGATCTCCTCGCCACCCGGCATGATCAGTCTGGCCGCAGCGTTCTGTGCTGCAGGTTGAGCAGCTTCCTCCCCTATGGTATCGCTGCTCGAGCAAACCTTTTCTTCCGCCAGGTAATGTCCGCAGCTATAGCAGAAGAAGCTGCCGGCCCCGTTCAATCCCTGGCAGGCCGGGCAGACCACGCTGATGCTGATTACCTCTTCCATTACGATCACATCATTCTAGGCTGCGGCAAAATCAATTGCTTGACAGCTTTCTGACGAATACCTAATATACATCTGACATCTCGATTTTCTGTGATGATTGCTATGGATATATTATACTGCAAGAGGAAATACGGCCTGCATATAGCAGGAGGCCTGCTGTGGCTTTCATCATAGTTAAAAAGGGCGACGCCGAGGACATCGGCAAGATATTCACCCTCAGACAGGCCGCCACGGTCATCGGCAGGCGCACTCCCCAGTACAAGCCGGATATCGAATTAAACGACGAAGCGGTTTCGAGAAGGCATGTTGAGATACTTGAGAAGGAAGGCCGCTACCAGATACGGGACCTGGGCAGCACCAACGGCACCGTGCTCAACGACGACCGCATAATTTCGGGCAGGCTGTACGACCTGAAGCATAACTGCAAGATAGGGCTGGGTACGGCGGCGGGTCCTGCGCACTCCCTTTTGATCTTCAAGGAGACCGAGAGCACCAGCTTGCTGGGAGGAAAGGGTGCTGGGGCCGGTCAGAAAGCCGTAGCCACCGATGTAAGCTGGCTAAAAATCGATGAGGCCAGGAAAGAGGTGCACGTCGACGGCAAATCCATGAAACTGTCGCGCAAGGAGTACGAGCTGTTGAATTACCTGTACGAGAACGCCGGCATAGTCTGCCTGCGCGACGAGATAATCAAGGCCGTGTGGTTCGATAGTCTGGACCCGGCCGCTATATCGGATGCGACGCTCGACCAGCTCGTGCACCGGCTGCGGGAGAAGATAGAGCCGGATACCTCCAATCCCTCCCGCATCATCAGCCGCAAGGCCTTCGGCTACATGCTAGTTTAGCGAGTCTTTATTCCTACAACGGACTGTAGGTGATCCCTGAATTTTTTGTATTCAGAAGTGGCGGCATTTCTAAGATCAGGTAGATAGAAGAAACGACTACTTGTAGGAGATTCGCGCTGGGCTGTTTTCAGGTCAACTTTGGCTCCAATTATAGTCCAGAATTCGAAGAATCCACGGCTTTTTGCCTTTTGATGACTTTTCTCCGCTTCCCCAATCCTATTGTGAATATTTGAAACATCTGTGCCGCCTTTGATTTCTACTGATACAGAAGGCCGAGTCATTGATTTCATTTTTTCTGTAATTGCGATATCGGGATCGGATGAGAAAGCAACAATAACCTCACGACCAGCTGCGTTTCGAAGTACAATCTGTCGAGTATCCTGTTCAATGATGTTTGGGTGAACAATCTTCTCAATTATATTAAAGACCTCTTCAGTAGCCTCTCTCCCCAGTCTCGTATTTTGGCCCCCGCGGAATTGTGCTCCCAGTGTCAACAGCTGTAAATCACGCACTATCCTAATATCAATAGTATCTATTCCTTCTATTAATAGCTGACCAGTGTGAATAAGACTTATACACAGATCGCTTAATCGGATTGCAAGGGTCGTTGGCAAATCATTTTTTTCTTCCAGCTGCTTAAAGCATGCCATGTCTGAAGATCGATAGAATTCCTTTTGAGAAAGTCCATACAGCAGACGGTAGTAACCAAGTAAGGACGGTCTTGCAGTCAGTATACAAGGCACTGGGAGTAAAACCTCTCCTCGGAGACCATAGGAAGCAAGCTTAGAGAGAACA
>CAZDXZ010000007.1:0-36176 GCA_964509615.1 uncultured Dehalococcoidales bacterium | reverse complement strand
AGCTTGAGTAATATATAACGCTTTCTAAATATTTGTCAACAGGAACAACGCAGGCTTAAATCGGGATTAAATAGGACCTCAGGATCGCCTGAAGAGATTGAGAAAGCGGTCCTGGTATGTGCTCCAAATGTTCCAGCGGTGGAGCTCGCTGGCCAGTTCAGGCGCGTACGAGGGGTCTTTGGCGGCCATCTCAAAGAGCTCCTCAATGTTTTCGCGCGCATCACGCGGTATTCCCTGGCCGTCTGCCGCCAGCCTGCCACGCCCGTATAGCTCGGAGAAATTGCGGTAAGCCGAGTTTCTGGTGAGCTCAAAAGTGAATTTCATGAGTGAAACGTCCCACATCTCCTCAACACCTTTAATGATCGCACTGAGCGGATCATTGCGGTTGTCGATGCGCCGGTTGATATTATCAAGGATATTGCCCAGAGGCTCTGACACGATATTCATCTCACCTGCTTCGTTTTTATACGAGTAAAGGATGCCCGGCTCATGAGGATTCTGCTCGGCCGCTATCTGTATAAAGCGCCTGGCCGGTCCGCTGAAGCCCTCCACATTGATGAGATAATTGGGCGTAACTATTTTAGGTCTTGCGGCTATCACTCTCCCTTCCCTCACCACGTTTACCTCGTGCATGAGCTCGGTGATCATGTAATAGTAAACGTTGGTGATCCCGAAGGTGGCCAGCTGCTGCTTTGGCGGACGCAGGACCATCGTGTTCTCAATAACGGATTTTATTTTCTCGTCAGCGTCCATGGTTATCCAGACTACTCGAAGTACATTTTAACCGCCTGGAAATTGCGCTTTATCATTTCCCTGCCCCTTATCACCCCGTTCGGTTCCGTGTTGTGCCCGGGTACCAGGAATTCCGCATCCAGTTTCGCGAGCCGTTCTATGCTCCTCTGCAGCAACCTGGTGCTGCCGCCCGGGAAATCGGTCCTGCCCACGCTCATATAGAAGACAACATCACCGGTGATCAGGACTTTGCTGTCAGGCAGGTACAGGCTGACCGATCCGGGAGAATGTCCGGGACATAGCAGCACCTGCATATTGAAATCATCTTTGCCCAGCCTGACATCTCCCTCCTTCAAGAAAAAGGCAGGATCGAATTTGGGGGCTCTCATGCCAAACATGGTGTACATGTGGTCCCCGGCGGTTGTTCTGAAGGCATTTTCCTCTTCCGACATGGTCACTGC
The DNA here is from genome assembly GCA_964509615.1 of uncultured Dehalococcoidales bacterium. Classification (GTDB taxonomy): domain Bacteria; phylum Chloroflexota; class Dehalococcoidia; order GIF9; family UBA5629; genus CAIMUM01. The sequence goes on along the minus strand of CAZDXZ010000007.1, from coordinate 34,983 downwards.
CGCACCGCTTATCTTCACTATCTCCTCGTTGGACTGACAGTGATCGGGATGGCTGTGAGTATTTATGATAAGGCCGAGGTCCTTCATTTCGATACCGTCTTTCTTCATGGATTGGCTCAGACTGCCCAGGCAGTCCTCGTCGGCCTCATTGCTAAGATGGCCGGGATCAATGATAACGTGCGGTTTGTCCCCCTTGAGAACGTCCGTAAAGACGCAAGTGTTGCAGTTGTTGCCCATGCCGGACCATATGTAACAATATAGATTGTCCAGAAGTTTGACTGATTTATGATATTGCATAACCACCTGCTTTTAAGAAGATATGATTCAGATCAGGCCTATCAGCTGGTGAAAAGCTGCGTCGATATTATTGTGCGTGTCCTCGCCCAGGGTTTCAATTATCGCTCCGGCTATCTTGAGCACCTTGTTCTCCTCAGTTTCGCCCAGCAGAGCAATCATCTGCTCCATCCTTACGTCAAGCTGTAATTGCATCTCTGCCGGCGCTTTCTTTGTTTTAGGCAGTGACAGGAGAGGGTCGGTAAAGAGTATCGGTCTCATCAAAGCGCTCTCGTAGATGAATTTTGTCTGCCGGTTCGTCCGTGAAATGGTCCAGGCATCTTTGTCGTCCTCTGAAGGCTTAATCCACTCCATGGCGTAGTGGAACTGGCAGCTGATGTAATCGTGCTGGATCAGGAACCTGGTAGCTTCGAAATCCTTGATGCCCAGGGACAGCTGGAAAAAGACTTCTTCAAGCTTTTCGTTGTCGATACCTTTAACCATGGCCGTATGCCGGCAATCTTCGGGTATCCGGAAAATACTATACTCCAGCGCACCGTGCAATATCGTGTGGGCCGCTTCGTGCCTCATCGCACCTGCCCTTGCCTGTTTACCATATTTAGCCAGCCTTTCCTGGCAGACCAGCAGCCTCGGATAACCTCGCAGCACCTCATAGGTGCAGGCGGAAGCGTCATCTATGGTATTGAAAGACAGTCCAAGTTTGAATTTTTCATCCCGAAGGAAGCTGGCGAGGTTATCCTCAGTGTCAAATGCGTATATCTCGATTTTGTAAGGAACTTTTTCAGAAAAGCGTCCGTAGCAGTCGTTGAGGACTTCGGAGACTTCCTTCTTGAAACTGCCGGAGATGTCTCCGCGGGAAAAATAGCTAAGGTCATTCGATGCCATAGCCGGATAGAACAAAGATAGCAATCTTGAGCGTCAAAGTCAATAATAGTGCTACAATGGTTAGACTTATTTCTGAGGTATCGGTGAATGAAGAGACTGTGGGCCCCTTGGCGCATGCAATACATCCTGGGAGATCATAAAGCCGGAGGATGCATTCTGTGCGATAAGCCAGCCGAAAAAAAAGATAGGAAGAATTACATACTCCATCGGGGAAAGTACAGCTTCATCATACTTAATGCTTATCCATATATCTCCGGCCATTTGATGGCAGCCCCTTACCGTCATATCGCGAATATTACCGATGCAAATGCCAGGGAAGCAAAAGAGTTGTTCGAGCTGATTCAGCTATGTGTCAAACTGCTGACACAGACCATGCGCCCCGACGGCTTCAATATTGGAATGAATATCGGTAAAGTTGCAGGCGCCGGATTGGATGGGCATATCCACATGCACATGGTGCCCAGGTGGAACGGCGACCATAATTATATGAGTGTTGTTGCGGATACCAGGGTTCTTTCCGAGGGACTGGAGGCTACGTACACGAAATTGAAGGAAGGACTGTCCCGCCTGGCTGATTGAACCGGCTTCAGCTGAGCAGGATTTTTTCCAGGATTTTCTCGCTGTCCAGCGTAGTCAAAGCGATAATCCTGTCGTTCTCTTTGAAAACGGCATCGGGTGAGGGGATCTTGGGACGCTCACCCTCGCGCATTATAAGCGCGATGGTGGTGTCCTGGGGCAGCTTCATCTGGCCTATGGACTTGCCCACGGCGGGCGACTCCTTGGTTATCAGCAGCTCCACGACCTCTTCCATGTGACCGCTCATTGTCAGAAGGTGTATGAGCGGGTGTGCCGGTATCTCCTGTTCAACATGCTCGAGTATGGTGTTAGTCACCGAGATGGTGGCATCTATGCCGAGTTTTCTAAATATAACATCGTTGCTGGGATTGTTGACCAGCGCTATGGTGCGGGGCACTTTGAAGCGGTGTTTTGCCACCTGGCAGGAGACGAGATTATCTTCGTCCTGGCTGGTGGTGGCAATCAGCACGTCCGCCCGGCTGAGGCCGGCCTCATTGAGTACTACAGTCTCACATCCGTCGCCGCGCATGCAGCAACTGCCCAGTTCATCCTCCAGCCTCTCGCATTTCCTCACATCGCGCTCAATAATCAGCACCTCATGTCCCTGGTTCAGCAGTGCTTTGCTGAGGTAATAACCGATGTTGCCTCCGCCGACAATCACGATATAAAGCGATTTCATAGTGTTCAGATCTTCTCCAGCCTGTTGAACAGGATGTCTGCGAATACCTCTGTCGGGCTGATGGATTCCAGGCCGAGCTGCTCATAGATATCTTTACGCAGCGGATCATAAATGCGACAGATGACACGGGGCACCTTGAAGATGTGTTTGGCTATTTGCGCCGCCATGACGTTGCGGTTATCACCCTGTGTGAGAGCGATGAAGGCGCTGGCGTCCTCGATGCCTGCCTTGCGCAGCATCTCTTCATCCGTGCCGTTGCCGATTAGGGCCGTGCCGCTGAATGTTGGCGGGAGGCGCCTGAAGCTATATGCATCCAGATCGAGCACCGTCACCTTATGGCCGGCCGCGTCAAACATGGCTGCCAGTTTGCCGCCCACGCGGCCGCAGCCCATTATGACAATCGCCTTCCTGTTCTGTTTTAAGCCTTCGGTTCCCGGCATATAAGTACTCGGCAGGGCGCCTCTTCGAGGACGTGCGGTACGGCGTTCCCCATTGTAAAAGAGCCAAATCTTTTCTTGTAGGTCAAACCCATCACTATCAGGTCAACGTTATTCTGCCGGGCTACCTCAATGATAGCCGGCCCGACATCGCGGGCCTGTATTATCTCCGTCTCAACATCGAAATCGTTGTTCTGCGCATATTCTTCGGCTTCGAGAAGCACCTTCTCGGCCGCCTCGACTTCGGGTTTAATTATAGCATCGATAGGCAAGCTCCGGTTAACTTCCAGAACGTAAACAATAAATATCTTGGCCTTGGATTTCCTGCCTATTTTACAGGCCAGTTCCACCGCCACCTGGTCTACACCGTTGCCCCTCGCGGCTACCAGTATCTTACTGAATTCCACTTCATCTCCTGAAAGCAAGTGATTACTAACGCAGCTTTCATTATAATGTTGCCGCTTATCTTAATCCAGTCAATTTCATGATACAACTGTTTGGATTCTACCGTCTGTCCCATTGGCATCCGATTTTCTGCGCTTGACGGTGTACCAGTATATCACTAATCCAATAGCAATCCAGGAAAAGCCCACCCACCGGCTGTAAGGCTGCATTACCACTACCACGATCCAGATCGCAACGGTTCCCACAAGGCCGAGTATTGCTGTAAGGGGCAGGTCGCGGTTCATAATGGGTATATTTAGTCCCAGCCGGAAAGGTCGCTCCTTGTAAGGCTCCCTGATACGCAGTGCCAGAATCGAGGCATGGGCTATGGCGAAGGACATCATAGAGCCGAAAGCATAGAGTCCGCCCAGGTTCGAATACATATCCGGTACGAAAAATCCCGGGGCCTGCAGGAGGATGGCCAGAACCGAAAAAATGATGATCGAAATGTAGGGTGTTTTAAACTTGGGGTGCACCTTTCCCATCACTGCAGGAATGAGTTTGAAACGGCTGAGTGAAAAGGCCAGCCTGGATATGCCCAGTAATCCTGCATTAGTAGCTATAAGAAGTATGGTGGCCGCCAGCACTGCGACCAGCACGGGTAGTATGGCCTGGATGCCTCCAATTGACCAGGTGAACAGTATTCGATACGCTTCCTCGCTGAAAAGCTGGGCTGCGAGCATCGGGGCATCCATGCCTTGCGACAGCTTGTTGGCTATCCCGGCAATGGGATCCGTAGCCCAGTTTGTTGCCAGCTCGGTGGGAGGCATGGTGCTGAAGGCCGATACAGAAATACCGGCATAGACCACCAGCACTACTATAGTTGTAATCAGGAGGGCTCTCGGTCCCCGTACCTCCGGACGCTTTGTTTCCTCCGACATTTGGGATATGGTCTCTATGCCGGTGAAAGCGATGGCGGCAATGGCTATGCCGAACAGGAAGTCCTGTGGCGAGGGCCAGTAATTGACAATTCTTTCCATAATGAGTTGAGGATTAAAGAAAAACATTAACGCCAGTGTAATCAAGACCGCTTGCACGGCCAGGTCCATGATTGCAAGTGTGATGTTTAGAATGGATGATTCTTTAACCCCGATAACGTTGATAGTCATAAGAAATACTACTACCATCATGGCGAAACCGGTCATTATAGCCGGCGAAGCCTTGAGCGGGGCCCAGAAAAATCCAAGGTATGACGGTATGGCAAATGCAGAGATCGATATAGTCACGATGTAACCGAACATAAGGCCCCAGCCGGCGAGGAAGCCTGTAAAATCGTTGAATCCGCGCCGTGCAAAGCTGGCGGAACCTCCGGATTCCGGGTACATGGCGATTCCCTCGGCATAGGACAGTGCGGTGAAAACAAAAATAATGCCTGCCAGGCCCAGTACGAGAGGGGTGGCCCCACTGGCCGCCAGCACAACCACGCCGAGGGCGTAATAAATGGAAGAGCCAACGTTGCCGTAAGCTATGCTGAAGAGATGAGTTGTACGGAGGACCCGCCGCAGCGGCCTGATCTTCAGACGTTGAGGGCGGATGAACTTATCGCCAGGTTTAACCTGCCAGTTATTTTTCACTTCGCAGTCGTGTTCAGAGATAACTGATGGCAAATTGTATGCTTGACATATGTCCTTGTCAAGATGCCAGGTGTTGTAATTTAATCGGCTTGAAATAGATGCAACTTCAGTCTACAATGATTTATCAGAGGCCAGTTATATTTGAGGAGGATAGCAACTATGAAAAAATCTCGTATAGCCTTATTAATCGCTGTGTCCGCTCTGGTAATCACGTTCCTCGCCTGCGCGCCGGCTGCTACCACAGCTCCCACGCCCCCGGCGCCCGAACCCGTCAGTGTAACCGTAACCTGCGATCAGTTCTCACAGAATGCCCATATCGTACAGGATGTTACAGCCCTCCCCGGCGCTGTCATCACTCTTACCCTCTGCTCAAATCCATCCACCGGATTTTCCTGGGGTGAGCAGGCCCAGATCAGCAACAAAGAGGTTTTGAAGCAGACCTCTCATAAAACAGTGCCCTCCACCACCAGTATGCCAGGTGCACCGGCAACACAGGTATGGACATTTGAAGCTCTGAAGGCTGGATCCAGCTCCGCCTCGTTCTCTTACAGCAGGCCCTGGGAGGGCGGCGAGAAAAACGTGGAGACCTTCGTACTGAATGTAACCGTCAAGTAGCCGATCACTTCTTGACACTGAATGTGTAGGAGCAGGCTGCGATCATTGCGGCCGCGAATCCCATTAATATTATAGTTTCTGCATAAACCGGCAGGGCTGTTGCCGTTCCACGTGATGTTGCCCAGCGCAGCAGGTCCACTCCGTATGTCAGCGGATTAAAATAGCTGAATACCTGCAGCCAGCCGGGCGCAGCCGAAATGGGGAAAAGCGCGCCGCTGGTGAAAAACATGGGCATGATGACCAGGCTCATGATGAAGTTGAAGCCCTCCATGCTGTTCATGAGCGAGGCTATTAGCAGTCCGACGCAGACCAGCCCGACCGCCAGCAATATCATGATGGGGATCAGCAACAATATGGATTGAGGGTCCAACCTTATCCCTATCAGCATCGAAAGTGGAAGCAGTATGAATCCCTGCACCAGTGCGCTGGTGCCGCTGCCCAGGGCTTTACCCACGACGATGGCGGTCCGCGAAACCGGCGCCACCATGATCTCCTTGAGAAAACCGAATTCCCTGTCCCAGATAATCGAGACGCCCGACCATACCGACGTGAAAAGCAGCGTCATGCCGAGTATGCCGGGAAAGATAAATGTCTGGTAGTTGTCCACCCCCGGCAACTGCACGTTCCGCATACCGCTGCCGAAGACCAGCAGCCACAGCACTGGCAGGATCAGAGAAGACACGATGCGCGATTTCTCTCTCCAGTACCGAAGGACTTCACGGTACCACAATGCGCCTATTTTTCTCAGTTCGCTCATCTCCCCCTGCTTACGACACGCATTACCTTTCTCATCTCGTTTTCCGCCTCTTCGGCGCGTATTTCCTTGCCCGTGTAATACAGGAAAACATCATTCAATGTGGGCTTGTGTATTGATACGGACTTAAGCTCGATGCCGGCGGCTGACGCCAGTTCGACAATCACGGGCACCTTTTTCTCCGCATCGGACAGATGAAGGCGCACTGTGCCGTCAACCACCTCCGCCTGATGAGTGAAGCTAAGCTCTTTCAGGCGTTCCAGAAAATCATCCGGTTTGGCCGTTGCCACTGTCACGACATCGCCCTGCAATGCGCCGATCAGGTTAGCCGGAGTATCAACTATTTTGATCCTGCCGGAATCGATAATGCCGACACTGCTGCAGAGCCGTTCCGCCTCCTCCATATAGTGCGTGGTCAGGATCACTGTAATATTTGATTTCCTGGCGAGCTCCTCGATATGAGACCAGAGGTGCTGGCGTGTCTGTGGATCCAGTCCCAGCGTCGGCTCATCGAGGAAAAGTACCCTGGGGCTGTGCAGAAGTCCCCGGGCAAGCTCAAGCCTGCGCCGCATGCCGCCGGAGTATGTTTTCATGGGGGAATCGGCGCGGTCTATAAGCCCGACCAGCCCCAGCAGCTCGTTGATCCTTGTCCTGGCGACCGGTGCGCTGATGTCATAAAGCGTGGCATGCAGCATCATGTTCTCCCGGCCGGTCAGGCGGTCGTCGATGCTGGGATCCTGGAAAACAATGCCGATGCTGCGGCGAACCTTGCCCGCCTGCCTGCGTATGTCGAAACCATTGACCAGCGCCGTGCCAGAGGTGGGTGAGTTGACGGTGCACAGCATGGATATGGCGGTCGTTTTACCAGCGCCGTTCGGACCCAGCAGGCCGAAAATCTCCCCCGGTCTGATTTTAAGGTCGAGGCTGTCCAGCGCCAGGATTTTGCCGTACCTTTTGGTCAGGGCAAATGTTTCGATGGCATAAACTTGTTTCATCGTGATGGCTGTATACAATTATAAGACCTGGTTAAGCGGGCACGAAATGAATCAGCCGGTGATTGAGCCGGTTATTAAAGTCGACGCTGCGGTAATCAGCTGAGGGACTTCAGATTATCGGCAAACTTATTCAGGTACCCGTCGGCGGGCAGAATGGAGGCAAGTACCCTGGCTGCCAGCGACAGGGACTCCTTCTCGGGCAGGCAATATTGCATGGTCAGAAAGCGCTGTCGCAGCTGCTTAACTTTATCCTTGACCGCTTTATTCGATATGACACATTCGCTCAGGTACTCGGCGAGCTGCTCGAAGTCCGCTTCCTTCATACCGAAGCGCGTCATCTCCTGAACACCCATCCTGATGCCGCTCGAATCTATAAAGCTGTCATCATCGGGCAGAGCCTGGTAATTGGTGATGATATTATTATCTTCGAGCCTGCGGGCGATGTCCTCTCCGTGCCCGTATTTGCTTACGCGTATCAGCACCTGATGAGTCTCCGTGAACCCATCTTTTGCATCGCCTTCAACTACTATGCCGCGCGAATTCAATGCTTTGGCGAAGGCGCGGGCGTTCTTGATCACCTGTGTCTGATACTCCTGTTTGAACTGGTTCATCTCGTAGCTTGCCATCAGCAGCCCCAGCAGTGTGCCCAGGTGGTGGTTGCTGGTTGAGCCGGGGAAAGCCCTGCTTTTGATCTCGATCCAGAGCTTCTCAAACCCGGTACCGGCGGCCATGTTGCCGGCGACAACGCCGCGCTGGGGACCGAAAAAGGTCTTGTGCGTGCTGCCCGTGATAACATCGGCGCCTTCACTGAATGGCGCCTGAAATGCGCCGTAAAGACCCAGGACGTGGGCCATGTCGAACATCAGAACGGGCCGGGGATTCATCTTGCCGGCGATTTCGGATACAAATTTAACCGGCTCCCTGTATAAAAACATGCTTTTACCGAAGATAATCAACTCCGGTTTGATCGATTCAATCAAATCCCCCAGTTTAGCCGTGTCGGCCCTGTAGGGATTGTCTTTGAGCACGGGGAAATGGTATACGTTCTCCTTTCCCGTCTCCAGGTTGTCCGCTACGAAGTTAAACAGGGCGCCCATCGGCTGCGCGCTGAGGTGACCGCCCTTATTCAGATCATTGTTGATAACAGCGCGCATTTTCCTCAGCGGCTGGCCGGCCGGCTTCTCCCGGTTAATAAATTTAACTATGCCTTTGAAGACTACTTCATTGGCCATATTGCCGCTGACCGGGCGCAGCTCAATGTTGGTGCAGCCGAAATATTGCTGCATCTCTATTCTCAGTTCCTCTTCGACATCTCTAATGAAATCCGTGGCCTGGTAAAAATAGACCTCACGGCCTTTCATGGTCCTGTGCTCTGCGTAGCGCCCCACGGGATCGGATATCTCGCACAGCTTTACCAGCAGGCTTGGCGACGATTCGGACGGGATAAGGTTGATGCACTCCCTCTGCCGCCACCGGTTATTTTCGACCGTTCTTGTTACAAGCTTATCTATCTTCTTTTGAAAATCAGACATGTTATACCTCGGTGGACGTTTTTATAAAGCATACATGAAGCGATCGGGATTTAACAAACTCAATTTGCTAAAACACCCTGCCGTATTTATCATATATACGCCTGCAACATACATACTGCCGGAGAAGAGAATTGAAGAAACACAGTGCCGTTATTTATTTCATGCTTTTGCCTTTACTTGCCGTTTTAATAATGAGCGGAGCATGTGCCGCGGCGGAAGCTGCTAATCCCAATGCACCGGTGATTTCATCGCTGGTGGCTGAACATACCACGCTGTATCCTCTGGGCAATACCGTTATCACCTGTTCGGCCGTCAGCCCCCGTGGCCTGCCGCTGAACTACAAATGGGTGTGCATTGACGGCACCATCATCGGCAGCGGGTCTACTGTCACTTATGAAGCGCCTAAAACATACGGTGACTTCTATATCATGGCCAACGTGGATGACGGCCAGGGCAATAAGTCCAGCCAGACGGTGAAGGTGACCGTAATTGTTCGTGATCCCACCAAGTGTTGCAGGTGAGAGGAGATATGCGTTTGGGCAGCCGGCTGGCTCCTGTATTATTGATTATTCTTCTCTGTCTGCCAGCCTGCAGCCCGGGTAATGCCGTCAAAATTATCAAGCATGAGATAGTGGTAGCTGAGTTTACCGCGGACGTATCGCAAAGCACCGCGACCGTCGAGGGCCAGGCGCAGAACATGCTGGTGTGGCCGCTCGACAACTGCAAAATCTGCGTAACTTTTTACGATTACGCCGGCAACAGCCTTGGCGTATTCTCGGATAGTATCGGGCGGTTGGAGCCCGGGAAGGTCTGGAACTTCAGGATAGCCCTTAAGGGCGGCGATGCATGGAAAGTGGCACGCTACGATATAACTGTGTGCAATTGAGAGGAAGCTTAAACCGGCGTTTAATATGAGGTGAAGTGTTGATCAGGAATTATAGCCGCCTCATCTGGGTGGTCATATTGCTGACCGTTACAGCCTGGAGCTGTTCAGGAAACAGCGGGCTTCAGATCGTCAATCATGATCTTACCATAAGGCAATTTACGGGTGACCTCAATTCGATTAAAAGTATGGCGGTTGTCAGCGGTGCTGCAAGGAATATCAGCAGTGCACCATTGTCCGATTGCACTATCAATGTCAGCTACCTCGATGCCGACAGGAATTTAATTGGTAACTCTTCGGCCTATCGACAGTACATGGAGCCAGGCGAGGTATGGAATTTCACTGTCCAGCTGACGGTGCCTGACGCCTGGAAAGCGCGCAGCTACGAAATCAGCGGCACAGCCCGCTGACGGTGTTTTGTTTTAATTGCTATAATTCTGGTACTGTTAAGAGCGGAGGTTTGAGCGCAACATGAAGAACTTAGGGCGTGTGTTTCTACTAATATCCAGCGTATTCCTGATCTCTTCGGGAATATTGTCATGCTCTCAGAACGCATCACCGGCGGGGCAACAGCTGACTATACAGAATTTGGCCCCTGTGCTAAACCAGGTACCACCCGGAGGCACCGTGGTGATTCAGAGCTCCGTGATCAATCCGTCCAATGCCACGCTCAGTTACAAGTGGTCGGCCAGCGGCGGTGGGTTTGGAGGATCAGGACAGAATAATATCTGGCAGGCGCCGTCCCAGGTCGGTGTATATGACATAACCCTGGTTGTCGAGGATGGAAAGGGAGGTTATGCTCAATCAAAGACATCGATTACGGTGTCGAGCAACAGGGCGCCGGCCATCACCAGCCTGTCCGCCAATCCCGTTAACGTGACTCCCGGCGGAAGCACGGTCATTACATGTGTAGCCAGCGATCCGGACGGGGACATCGTCCGTTACAGCTGGAGCGCCGGCGACGGCTCGATCTCGGGCACAGGCAACAGAATTACCTGGATATCGCCCAATAAGAACGGCGATATCAGCATCACCTGCACCGTCAGCGACGGCAAAGGCGCCGAATCCAAGCAGACGATTTTGGTCAATGTAACGCCGTCAACCAGTGAGATTACTCTGAAACAGGTGAGGCAGGAAAGCGGGACCGTATCATCCACCGGCGACAAGGATACGACCAGGTACAGGGCGGGCGATGATGCGGCGAACCTGACCTACCGGGCATTTTTCAGCTTCGATATCTTTGGCCTCAACAAAACCAATGTCAGACAGGCCAAACTCAAATTCGGGCCGGGAACCGTCGTCGGCGATCCTTTCAATGCGCTGGGAGGCCTGCGCCTGTGGAGGGTCAACTACGGCGAAGGGTTGCCTGACTACAACATAACCGGGGAGACTATCTTTTCAGCCAGCGCCGTCCTGACCTCCTCGCCCAACGAGATAGATGTCACTAATGAGGTAAGGAGCCTAATTGCCGCCGGTGCTACAAGGCTGCAGGTGGAAGCCCTTTTCTACCGGGCAAGCAACGGGAATGATGCCATCGACTATGTGGAATGGCCGGAGGCCAGTCTGCTTATAACGTTTGCTCCATAACATTAAGCAATAGATTAATCAGGAGGTTAGTATGAGGAAAAACAGGATCATTTATGCGCTGTTACTCATGGTGGTTATTGCATTAACGCTGACTGCAGCCTGCGCGCAGCCGGCCGCGCCTGCGGCCCCGGCGGGCAATATGCCCCCGGTTATAGCGAGCATTACTGCTGCGCAGAACCAGACATATCCGGGGGGTATGGTAAATATTCAGAGCGTGGTATCCGATCCCAACGGGGATATTATTAATTTCAACTGGACCGCTACAGGTGGCGAATTTGTTGAAAACGGCAGGCCCAATACCACCTGGCGCGCTCCCACGGGTTATGGCACCTACGAGATCAAGCTCACGGTTGATGACGGCAAAGGCGGATCGGTGCAGGCAACCGTGCCCATTACAGTGAGCGCCAACCATGCGCCTTCCATCTCAGGTCTCACGGCTGACCCGGTCGCGATTCTGCCGTCGGCTATGACCACGCTGACCTGTATCGCCAGCGACCAGGACGGAGATGCAGTCCAGTATAAATGGGAGGCCAGGGAGGGCACACTCAGCGGCGTCGGCAATAAAGTGTCCTGGACTGCGCCCAATAAATCGGGCAACTACAGCGTCTTCGTGGTGGTCAGTGATGGGAAGGGCGCCGAGACCAGGCAGGAGATTGTAATACCGGTGGCGGCTCCCAGCAGCGTGCAGACCTTCACCCTGATACCCAAAGAGAGCGGCACGGTCACATCCGAGGGCGACAGGGATAACAGCATGTACAGGGCGGGGGACGATGACAAGAATATAGGCTACCGGGCTTTCTTCAGCTACAATATCTTCCCGCTTATGGGCATGGAAATAAAACAGGCCAGGCTTAAGTTCATCGACGGCAGAGTGGTGGGTGATGATCCATTCGATCCTGTCACCGGACTGGGTGGATTCCAGATCATGCGCATTTCATACGGCTCGACCCTGCCCAAGTTCGGCACGGTTGACGGTTCGCCCTTCCAGCGGTCGGAAGCTTATCTGAACAAGCAGATTGTAGAAGTGGATGTGACTCCGGAGCTCGTTACCGCGGTGGACAACCGGCTTGAAAGGTTCCAGGCGGAAGTGGGGTTCATGAGGCGCACCACCAATGGTAATGGCATAGCACAGTATATACAGTGGCCTGATGTTGTGCTGGAGGTCACCGCCGCACCCAAATAAGCCCTGGTCAACCGGATACACAGATACACAGGGGCGGCCTTCGCGCCGCCCCATTTTACCGCTTTTGACTTGTTTTTAATCCAGTGCTAAAGTATATAGTAAATTAGCAGTCTAAAGTGGAGAGTGCTAAAAATGAGCAAGGCTGCTTATAAAAGACGAGACGCTGTATTAAAAATAATAGTCAGTGAATACATTACAACGGCTGTTCCGGTCGCATCGGAAGCCATTCTGCGCCATCACAGCCTTGGTGTGAGCCCGGCTACGATCAGGAATGATATGGCCTCGCTCGAGGATGATGGATACATAACCAGGCCTTATACGTCTGCGGGTAGTGTTCCGCTGGATAAGGGCTACAGGTTCTATGTTGAAAACATCTCGGGGCGCATAGACCTCCCGGCCGAGGAGCAGAAACGCATCAGGCGCCTGCTGGATGCGGCCGTGGATGAATATGACAGGTTGCTCAAGGTCGCTGCCGGCGTAATGTCGCGGCTGGTAGGAAATGCTGCCATTGTAACCTTCCCCAAGTCGACCGAATGCCGGTTCAAGCATATAGAGCTCATCTCGATGCAGCAGTATATCGCCATGATGGTGCTGATACTGGGCAATGCGGTCCTCAGGCGTCAGACGATCAAGTTCACGGAACCTGTCGAACAGGCCCAGCTGAGTGGAGCATCGGTCAAGTTCAACAGGGAATATGCGGGACGTACTCGCGGCCAGATCGCTGCCAGGAAGCAGGAGATGCCTCCCCTGGAGAAGCAGGTATCCGACGCCATCGTGCAGGTAATGGCCAGCGAAGATGCCATTGAATACGAGACATCATACTTTGAAGGACTGCGGCTGATGCTGGAGCAGCCGGAGTTCGTCCAGCGTGAGCGCATGCTGGGCGTGCTCGAACTGATGGAAGCCAAGGGCTGGTTAAGGAATGTAATTGACTGGCAGGTCACGGATGAAGGAGTCAAGGTGATTATCGGCGAAGAAAACCGTGAATCCGCGCTGCACGATCTCAGCCTTGTGTTCCATAACTACGGCGTGCCTGACCAGGTGCGGGGGGCCGTGGGTATTATCGGCCCCAAGAGGATGGACTACTCCAGGGCCATCTCCACTGTAAATTATATTTCAGGTCTGCTGAGCGAGCTGGTTGCCAGAGTCTGCCGCGATGAAAACCAGTAATTGAATCAGGAGGTTATTTTGGCAGAGGAATCCGTTTCACAGGAGCAGGAAACTATCGATGATCTGAAGAAGGCCCTTGCGGAGGCAGAGGAAAAGGCCAACGCCTACCTTGCCGATGCCCAGAGGGAAAGGGCCGACTATCAGAACCTTAAGAAAAGGACGGAACAGGAGAAACAGGAATATCAGTCATGGGCCAATGCTGAGACGATGAGACAGCTGTTGCCCGTTGTTGACGATATGCAACGTGCTTTCAATATGGTTGATCCCAAGTTTAAAGACTCGACCTGGGTCGAGGGCTTCAGGATCATCCAGCGTAATCTGCAGGACATCCTGCGTTCGCATGGCTGCACCGAAATCGAGTGTGTGGGCCAGGCGTTCGATCCTAAATTTCATGAGGCCGTCGCCTATGAGGATGGTGACGAAGGAGTAGTCGTCTCTGAACACCGAAAAGGCTATACTATCAAAGATAGGGTGCTCAGGGCCTCGCAGGTAACGGTGGGTAAGGGAAATAATAGCGGGGCGGATACAGATAAGAAATGCCCCGAAAGCGAATAGATTAAACAAAAGGAGTATCAGTAAAAAATACTGGAAATCAGGAGGATAAAATGGGTAGAACAGTAGGCATAGATCTTGGAACAACCTTCAGCCTGGTGGCGACAATGGAGGGCGGCGAGCCGGTCATCATCGCTAACCGTGAAGGCGAGCGTTTAACACCGTCGGTGGTAGCGGTGGATAAAAAAGGCGAACGGCTGGTAGGCTTGCTGGCCAAACGTCAGGCCATAACTAATCCGGAGAATACCATCTTCAGCATCAAACGTTTAATAGGGCGCAAGTACCGGGACACAGAGGTCCAGAACGATATCAAGCGCCTGCCTTACAAAATCGTTGAGGGCGGCAATGGCGATGCCAAGGTAATTATGGGCGGCAAGGAATACAGCCCTGCAGAGATATCGGCTATGATCCTGCAGAAGCTGAAGCTTGACGCTGAAGCCTTCCTTGGCGATAAGGTAACCGATGCCGTTATCACGGTGCCGGCTTACTTCAACGACAGCCAGAGACAGGCTACCAAGGACGCCGGCACTATCGCGGGTCTCAACGTAATCCGCATAGTCAATGAGCCGACAGCCTCGGCGCTGGCTTACGGCCTCGATAAAAAGAAAGAGGAGATGATCGCGGTCTATGACCTGGGTGGCGGGACCTTCGATATCTCCATCCTGGAGCTGGGAGACGGCACCTTCCAGGTTAAATCCACCAACGGCGACACTCACCTCGGCGGCGATGACATCGACCTCAAGGTCATGGATTGGCTGACCGATGAGTTTAAAAAGGAACAGGGCATCGATCTCCGCCAGGACAGGATGGCTCTGCAACGCCTGAAGGACGCTGCGGAGAAGGCCAAGAGGGAGCTTTCAACGACCGGGCAAACCGAGATCAACCTCCCCTTCATAACCGCCGATGCCTCAGGTCCCAAGCACCTCAATATCACACTGACCCGCGCCAAGCTGGAGCAGCTTGCTGCTGACCTGCTGGAGAAAAGCATTGAACCGTGCAAGAAGGCGCTGTCCGATGCCGGTCTCACCGCTGCGCAGGTTACCGATGTCATCCTGGTGGGAGGACAGACCAGGATGCCCAGGGTACAGGAGATCGTGCGCCAGTTCTTCGGCAAGGAGCCCATCAAGGGTATTAATCCTGACGAGGCCGTGGCGCTGGGCGCTGCTATACAGGGCGGTGTCCTCAAAGGCGACGTCAAGGACATCCTGCTGCTCGATGTGACCCCGCTGACATTGGGTATAGAAACGCTGGGCGGCGTAATGACCCCGCTCATCCCCAGGAATACCACCATTCCTACTTCCAAGAGCCAGGTTTTCAGCACGGCCGCAGATAATCAGCCGAGCGTGGAGATTCACGTGCTGCAGGGCGAACGCCCCATGGCCGGGGACAACAAGACCCTCGGCAGGTTCATCCTGGACGGCATCCTGCCCGCGCCGCGCGGCGTGCCCCAGGTCGAGGTCACCTTTGACCTCGATGCCAACGGCATACTTAACGTCCGCGCCCAGGACAAGGGCACCGGCAAGGAGCAGAAGATCACCATTACCGCCTCCAGCGGCCTGAGCAAGGATGAAGTGGAAAAGATGCGCCGCGAGGCCGAGGCGCATGCCGCCGACGACACCCGTAAAAAGGAAGAGGTCGAGACCAAGAACGTGGCCGAAGCCACCGTTTACTCGGCCGAGAAGACCATACGAGAATACGGAGATAAAATACCCGCCGACCTCAAGGGTGAGGTCGAGGGCAAGATAGCGGCCACCAGGTCGGCGCTGCAGGGCAATGATATCAGCTATATCAAGAGCTCCCTGCAGGCCCTCAACGACTCCATGCAGAAAATAGGTGCCGCCGTGTACCAGAAGACCTCACCGCCGCCGGGCGGAGGCCCCGCTGGACAGGAAGGCCCGCAGGATACGGGCACGCCTCCTCCTCCCAAAGATGATGGTACGGTGGAAGGCGAATTCCGCGAAGTGTAAACCGGATCAGCCGTATATACAGGCGGTGGATACTCAGTATCCACCGCCTTTTTTTGCACTGACGCATGCGACACTGCCTGGCGTTGAATTGACACTCCAGGATAAAACTAATAATATGTGGAACATTATTTAAACAGGAGGTCCCCACCTTATGGCAAGCAAGCATTTCACTATGAGCACCGTAGCCAAGGCCGTTCTGGCAATTATTGCCGGTGTTTTATGCATATTCTGGTTCGACATGGCGCGCTGGATCATCGGTATTTTCCTTATCGTCTGGGGCATACTGATGCTGGTCGACCGTTAATATACTCGAATATATTTTCGGGATAATATATCCGCGGCCCGGTTTAGTTCAGGTACGGGAGGCAAGTAGTGTTCTATTGCGGCACCTGTGGTTTCAGCTATAAAGACTGGGTGGGTGTTTATTATCCCGAAGGTCTGCCTTCGAAGAGCTGGCTGAGCTACTATGCCCAAGAGTTCAATTCGCTGGAACTGAACTCCACCTATTATGCGCTGCCGGGCCTTGCCGCCATGGAATCGCTGGCCGCCAAGACCGGCGACGGGTTTCTTTTCGCCGTTAAGGCAAACCAGGAGATGACGCATGTGCGCCGGAACGGGGAGGAAGCCAGCCGCGCCTTCGTACGCATACTGCAGCCGCTGGTGGCAGCCGGCAAGCTGGGTTGCGTGCTGGCGCAGTTTCCCTATAGCTTCGGCTGCAACTCCGCCAATTGGGACTATCTTCAGAGGCTGAGCGACTGGCTGCTGGGCTATCCTCTGGTAATAGAGTTCCGCAATTCAGCCTGGCTCGGCGATGAGACGCGCAGCTGGCTGACCGAGCGTGGTATAGGGTTTTGCTGTGTGGACGAGCCGGCCCTGCCCCGGCTGATGCCTCCCGTGGCCGAGGTAACGGGCAAAATCGGGTATGTCCGTTTTCACGGCCGCAACGCCGCCAAGTGGTGGCACCATGACCGGGCCTGGGAGCGCTACGACTATTCCTACAGCGCCGCCGAACTCGAGCAGTGGCTACCCAGAATTCAGGTGATCGGCGGCAAGGCCGAGAACACCTTTATCTTCGCCAATAATCACTGGCGCGCACAGGCCGTGGATACTATCAGGCAGGTGCGCTCCATGCTTGACCAGCTTGTCATATGAATTCCTGTAATATAGAATAAATTTCCGTATAGATACGGTCCCCGGCCTGTTAAAGGATTAGTGGAACTGGAGAGCAATTGCAGCAAAGTACCGTTCGTCCAAAGCGCGTCAGATGGTGGTACGCCCTCATCTTCATCGCTGTTATTGCAGTAATACTGGTACTGGATATCTTCACCAAGGAGTGGATCCGCGCCAGCCTGCCGCCGGGAGGAGCATTTCCCGAGGTCGGGCCGCTGACCATCGTCAATGTCCAGAATACAGGTTCGGCTTTCGGCCTATTCACCAACCAGGCTTTCCTGCTCAGCATTGTGGCCATAGCGGGGCTGGTGGTGGTGCTGATCTTCTTCAGATACCTTGCCGATCTCGGTTTCCTGGGAGGCCTGGCGCTGAGTCTCATTTTTGCCGGCGCTTTGGGCAATCTCATCGACAGGCTGAGGTTCGGCTGTGTGACTGATTTCATCTATGCCAGGTTGTGGGACAATGTCTTCTGGCCCGCATTCAATGTCGCTGACTCAGCTATATCGGTCGGGGCCATTATGCTCGCCATCGTCGCCCTGGTCGGACTGGGGAAAAAACATGAGCCAAAGCCGGGAAGCGCAGAAAAGGACGTTTGAGGCCGGCGCCGGTGATGTCCGGCTTGACCGGTTTCTTGTTACCTCCCTGACAGATCTGACGCGTTCGTATATACAGAAGCTGATCAGGTCCGGCCATGTGTCCGTAAACGGCCGCCTGACCAGCCCGGCTTACCGCCTCAAGGCTGGCGACCTCGTCGATGTCTCGATCCCGCCGGCCCCGGCATCCAGGCTTGAGCCTGAGGATATCGACCTTGATGTTGTCTTCCAGGACAATGAAATAGCGGTCATCAACAAGCCGGCCGGCCTGACCGTCTACCCTGCCCCGGGGCATGCCGAACATACGCTGGTCAATGCTCTTCTGAAACGTTTTACCGACCTCGCCTGTTTCGGGGATTCGAAGCGTCCCGGCATCGTACACCGCCTGGACAAGGACACTTCAGGGCTGATCGTTATTGCCAGGAACGAGGCTGCGCGCCTGGACCTGGTCGATCAGTTCAGGTCGCGGTCCGTGAAGAAAGCTTATCTTGTCCTGGTACAGGGGAAGCTACAGCCGGAACGGGGCGCAATAGAGGCGCCTATCGGCAGGAATCCTGCAGACCGTAAAAAGATGGCGGTGGTATCGGGTGGCCGGGCTGCCAGGACCGATTATCGTGTGCTGCATTATTTTAAGAGCTGCACACTGGCCGAGGTGCATATCCAGACAGGACGTACGCATCAGATCAGGGTACACATGTCGGCTATCGGACACCCTGTCGTGGGCGATAAAAAATACGGCAGGTCTCCCATTCCGGCGCCGCGCCAATTCCTCCATGCATGCTCTCTGGAGTTCAGGCTGCCCGGCGGCGGACAAATAGTCGCATTCACCTGCCCTCTGCCGCCTGACCTTGAGCTTGTGCTGACGTCTCTGGATAAGGGGAAGGGCTGAAACCTGTTGCTATTTAGCATGGGGGTGTGATAAATTTAACTCAAAAGCGAGGTTTCAAGATGAGACCACAGGATAAATTCGGTCAGTCCAAGAAGGATCCTTACGGCGGACAGGGCGATGTGTATAACCAGCTCGCAAACGCGCCCACGCCCGGCGCCGAGGATTTCACCACCTTTGAAGTCGATACCGCCAACAGACGCAACGAGCTGCTCTTCAATATTACTACCCAGATCGAAGAAACCCGCGGCAAGCTCAAGCAGGCCGAACAGCTGGTCGAGCGCCTGCGACAGAACCTGCGGGAATATGAAGAGATGTACAAGACCCTCACCAAGGGCAAGCCGAGAGAGAAGTAAGATTTAGTTCAGACGCAGCTTGAGCAAGCCCGGTTCCGGCAAGAGGCAGATGACAGGGTTCCGGCGTTCTGCTGATAGATACAGTCCCCGACAGGAGTCAGCGTTGAAAGAGAAACCCAAAGATTATGCCCTCGAGTACGCAGGTTTCTGGATCAGGCTGGCGGCTGCGCTGATAGATTTCTTAATACTGGTTGCAGGATTATATATTTTGTACTGCGTGATATCCCAATCCTTTTTCTGGATATTCCCCAACGTGCCGGGCGTGATCGAGTCCTTCGGCAACATCGCCGCCGGCGCGCCGCTGTCGGCCGGCGCAATCTGGCTCTCGGCCACTATATTGCTGGCCCTGCTGGTGGCCAGCACCATCTACTTCATCGCCTGCAGCGCCGCCTCGGGGCAGACGGTGGGCAAGCTCAGCCTGGGCATCAAGATAATCCGCACGGACAGCTCTCCGTTGGATCTGCGCTATGCGCTCATCCGTTTTGTGGGCGGCGTGCTGTGTATGGCGACCCTGGGCATAGGCTTCATCGTCATCGCGTTCGACAGTCACAAGCAGGGCATGCATGACAGAATGGCCGACACTTACGTGGTGAAGCTGCCGGTCAAGCAGGTCGTATATAACCAGTCGCTGGCGCGCGGAGGCGCCAGGTAGGATGGAGACACCGGTAAGGGTGCGTTTTGCGCCCAGCCCCACGGGTTATCCCCACCTGGGCAATGTCAGGACTGCGCTTTTCAACTGGCTCTTCGCCCGCCACACCGGCGGCGCCTTCATCCTGCGCATCGAGGATACGGACCAGGCGCGCAAGGTGGAGGGCGCGGTAGAGGTTATCCTTGAGAGCCTGAAGTGGATGGACATGGACTGGGACGAAGGCCCGGTCTATCAGTCCCGGCGCCTGGATATGTACCGGCAGTTCGGGGAGAAGCTGGTCAGCGAAGGAAAGGCTTACTACTGCTACTGCTTACCGGAGAGGCTGGATACCATGCGGCAGGAGCAGATCAGGCTCAAGCAGCCGCCCGGCTACGACAGGCACTGCCGCGACCTCGGCCACGGAAAAGCGGACTCGCCTGTAGCTCCCGTCATCCGCTTCAAGTCGCCCCTGGAGGGAAAGACGGTCATAACCGACATGATCAGGGGCGAAGTGGTCTTTGAAAACAGCACGCTGGATGACTTCGTCCTGCTCAAGTCCGACGGGTATCCCACCTACCATCTGGCCAATATAGTGGACGACCACGATATGAAGATCTCGCATGTCATGCGGGCCGAAGAGTGGCTGTCCAGCACTCCCAGGCATGTGCTGCTGTATGCTGCCTTCGGATGGCAGCCGCCACGCTTTGCGCACCTGCCCATGATACTCGGCCCGGATAAGTCCAAGTTGAGCAAGAGGCACGGCGCCACATCCATAAATGAGTACAGGGACAGCGGATATCTACCCGAAGCCATGATCAATTTCCTGTCGCTGCTGGGCTGGTCGCTGGACGACAAAACGGAGATCATGACCTGCGAGGAGATCATCAAGAACTTCACCATCGAGCGTGTGAGCAAGACCGCCGCGGTATTCAACCTGGCCAAGCTGGAATGGATGAACGGCGTCTATATCCGCAACCTCAGCCCGCAGGAATTCAGCGGCAGGTGTATGCCCTTTGTCCGGCGCGCGTTGCCCCGTGCGGTGATCGATGAAGGTTATATGCAACGAATAGCCCCGCTGGTGCAGGAAAGGGCCAAGGTCCTGTCCGAGGTCCCGGCCCTGGTGGATTTCTTCTTCAGCGATAAGCTGGACTATAATAGCCTGCTTCTGTGCGGAAAGTTGGATAAGGGCCAGGCCGCGGAGATTCTCACCAGGACGATTCATGCGCTGGAGGACATCCGCGAGTGGCGTGCCGGCGATATGGAGGCCGGGATAAGGCCCCTGGCGGAGGGGCTCGGACTCAAGGCCGGTCCCTTTTTCGGCGTCCTGCGCGTTGCCGTTACAGGGCGCACCGCCTCGCCGCCGCTGTTTGAGACGATGGAAGTGTTGGGCAGGGACCGCTGTATGGCGCGCCTTAAGGCGGCTCTGCAAAAGCTTTAGCCTGAGCTTTCCCGCGTCTGGATGAGCTTTTAAGTCTGGTAGCTCTTGGGCATCCCCAGCACTCTTTCACCGATATAGGCCAGTGTCATCTGCTGGCTGACGGGCGCCAGCCTGATCAGGTTGATCTCGCGCCACCATCTCTCGACGTCGTATTCAACGGCATAGCCGTAGCCGCCGAAAACCTGCATCGCCCAGTAAACCGCCTTGATGCCATGCTCTACTACGATGGCCTTGGCCATATTGGCTGCTGCGCCAACTTCTGACGATGGCCTGCCGGCATCATAAGCAACCGATGCCTTCAAATTGAGGAGCCGTGCCGCCTCCAGGCAGGAGTAAGACTCGGCCAGGGGGAACTGCAGCGCCTGATAGCTGCCGATGGGGACGTCATTGAAAACCTTTCGCTCGCGGGAGTATTCCACAGCTTTACGAATGGACAGGTTGGCTATGCCCACGCCCAGCGCTGAGAAGCTCATGCGCTCAGGATTCAGCGTATCCAGGACATTGTGCCATCCTCCGTCCAGCGGCGGCATCAGAGCATTCTCCGGAAGCTTGAGGTCATTGAATGTGACAGTGCAGGAATGTGAGTAGTTGACAGCGTGTTTTGCGATGGGTTCTATCTCTACGGCCTTGTTGGGCAAATCGGCCAGAAACAGGCTGAGGCCGGAGGTCTTGCTTCCCTTGCTTCCGCAGGGCGAAGTGCGGGCGATGATCAGCATTCCCTGAGCGCGGTCTGCGCCGCTGATGAAGGTCTTATTGCCGTTGATGATCCAGTTTTTTCCCTCTTTCCTGGCGGTAGTGCTGATATTGAGCGTATTGGTGCCCGCGTTGGGCTCGGTCAGCGCCATGCAGAATTCGATCTCGCCTTTGGCCAGCGCCGGCAGGTATTTCTTTTTCTGCTCCGGCGTGCCGTGTTTCAAAATGCTCAGGCCGCCGAAGACCTCCGATAATATCAGGTACCAGGCGCCCGCCATGCCGCAACCCCAGCCTGAAAGGTTCTCCATGGCAATGAAAAGCTCGGTTGCGCCGTTGCCCGAACCGCCGTATTCCTCCGGTATCACTATACCCGGAAAACCCGCGTTGCATATGGCCTTCCAGAACTCGCTGCCGAATTCGTGCTTCTCTTCCTTTTTACGCCAGTATTCGGGGCCGAACTCAGTTGCGATCTCCCTCGCGGCGTTGGCGATCATTCGCTGGTTTTCAGTAAGCTCGAAGTCCATAGTTATTCAGTCTCCTGCCGATTATTTGCCGATTAACATGCCTGTAGGATCGATATCCTTGCGCAGTATCTCAAGGTCGCGGTCCGTCGGTTCGGGGCTTACCGCGTATTTGTCGGGGATGATGATATCGAAGCTTGAATTATCGCGGACCTCTTCCACAGTGACGCCGGGATGGAGCGAGATCAGCTTCATGCGCCTGGTCTTTTCATCGAAACCGTAGACTGCCAGCTGGGTAATCATCCTGAAAGGACCTGTCCCGCTGGGCAAACCCGCTTTTTCCCTCGCGCCGGGTCCGCTAAGGAAGCCCGGTGTTGTAAGAAAGTCGACCTTGTTGACGAACGTGCGCTTGGATTGTCCCCCCACGATGAGGATGGTCTTATGGGCAAAGGAAGCGATGTCGTTGGCGCCGCCGCTGCCCGGCAGGCGGGTCTTGGGCGAGTCGTGATCGCCGATGACTGTAGTATTGATGTTTCCGTACATATCTACCTGTGCCCCGCCCAGGAAGCCGTAGTCGATGAAGCCTGCCTGGCAGGATGACATTACATCGTGCATGCTGGTGGCGATTATGCCCTTGTAGCAGGTCAGTGCCTGTCCCACTGATATGGGCAGTTCGGGCAGTATAGGTCCGACACCCCCTGCCTCAAATATGATAAGCAGGTTGGGAGCGTGCGTCTTTTGAGCCAGCATACCGGCTATCATGGGAAGGCCCGTGCCTACAAAGACGGACTTGCCGTCCTCCAGGATGCCTGAGCCTGTGAATGCCAGGAATTCGCGCATGTTATATCTGCCGTTTTGATTGTTGGCCATATGTCATTCATTCTCCCTTATAATCTGGTTTGTCGAGAGCAGCTTTTATTTGCGCCAGGGGGTAACCAGCGGCACCCTCATATCCTCGCGCTTCTTAAGGAATTCAATTTTTTTCAGCCCGCCGCAGATCTCCAGGTATTCGTCGAAGTCCTTCGCGCCGAAGATGTATTTATCCGAGTACTGCTTGACGCCCTCGTCGGTCTTGGAGAGCGACAGCCATTCGGCGATGTGTTCTTCGTCGAAAAAGTACTTGCCGGCCATTTCACAGGGATGTGATCCATATGGTTGTTCTACAACAGCGTCCACCACGTAAAAAGGTATAACCGTATGCCAGGGCTCCCTGCGCATTACCTCATTATCAATGATTTCCTCGGTGGTAATGATCAGCTTGCGCGCGCAGCGCGCCAGCTCGAAGTCCTCCACCATGATGCCGTCGATCTGGCAGTTACCGTAGATATCGCAGCGGTGCACATGTATGAAAGCCACGTCAGGATAGGCTGCCGGTATCAGGTTGATGGGCTTGCCGCTGAAAGGATCTTTCACCACCTTGCTGGAGCTGTATGCGCCGGTATCCGTGCCGAGCAGGTTGCGACTGGGGATGAAAGGCAGGCCCATCATGCCCGCCAGGAATCTCCACTGGTAGCCGGAGTTGCTGATCTCGGCGATGACCTTGCACCTGCCCGACTCCACCATGCGCCTGCTGGCAGGTGAGAGACCACGGACCTCATGGGCGAAGCTATAGGCTACTTCCACCCTGTCCACGCAGCCGTTACCCACCAGCATGTCCAGGTCATGCACGGCCGTCTTGCCGGCCATGATCAGGTTGCGTTTGCGCTGGCGTATGATCTCGTAGATTATGTTCATGGAGACGCGGATGTGTCCGAAGCCGCCGCTGGCGATGAAATCTCCGTCTTTGACGAATTTGCTCACCGCATCGCGGGCGGTCATGGTCTTGTCCTTGAGCGCGCGCGATTTGTTGTGCAGCACATACTCACGATTCTCGTCCGGATCGTGCCATCCCACCAGTTGTCCCTTTCCTTCGTGTAGAACTTCCATTTGCCGCTCCTTAAGTCTAATTAAAATACAACCAACTTGCCGGGAAGCTGAGCTGACCTCAGCCTACCGGCAAGTTAGAGTTAACTGTATATTATACGGGAAAAGCGATTTTTATTTTTTTACGATACCGAGGATCTTGCGGGCCTCGGCCGGAGTAGCCGGCTCCCTTCCCATTGCCGAGGCTATTTTAACGGCTACTTCTACCTGTTCATAGCTGCCTTTGGCCAGTTCTCCGTCCGGCATCCTGGTGTTGTCCTCCAGTCCCACTCTCATATGCCCTCCCATCAGGCACGATTGCATGATGGCGGGGAATTGCTCGGTGCCCACCGCGCAGGTGGTGAAGTTGGAGTCCGGCGGCAGGGCATTTACCAGCGCAACGAATACTTCCGGCCTGAATTTTTGGCCGCCCATCACACCCCAGACGAAGTTGAAGTTATAGGGCTTGCGGAAGAAACCCTGTTTGGCAATCAGAATCCAGTTGTCGAGGCCGCCGATATCGTACAGCTCTGCCTCCGGCCGGCATCCTATCTCTTCCATCAGTTTGCCGAAGTCCTGCAGCATGCCGAAGGAGTTTACGAACACGTTGTCGATCAGGATCCCACCGGTCTTGCGGTCCAGCACGCTGAAGTTCATGGTGTTGGTGTTGAGGGACGCGCTCTCCGGCTTGATGGCCTTGATCGATCGTATCCTTGACTCCATGTTGAGTTTGATCAGGTTGTTTATCAGGTTTACGCAGTCCGACTCGGGGAAGGGCCCCACCTGACAGGGGAAACCCACCGATGAAGTGACCTGGATGATCAGGTCAGGGCAGCGCTGCTTGATCGCGTCGTAAGTGGCTTTTACCATTTCCACATCGGATGTATGATACCCGCCCATTTTTTCATCGCGGCCGTGGATATGCACCATGCAGGCGCCCGCCTTGAAAGCCTTCTCGGCCTCGTCGGCATATTCCTTGGGTGTATAGGGTGTCGCAGGGTTGTTGTTCTTGAACGTCGCCGATCCTGCCAGTGCCGCTGTGATGATGACTTTGTCTTCCATACTTGCCTCCTCTATTTGTCCTGTTTAATTATTTCTCAGTCCGATTTAATCTATTTGGCCGGCCGGAAATACTCGATATCGAAGATAGTTCCTTCGCGCTTGTCCTTGAATACCGGTTCCAGCTTCATCCCGGATTTGATTGATTTCACGTCGGCGTCACCGATGAAGTGCGTCATACCTGTATCGGCGCCGTCCAGCTTGATCACGCCTATGGCATAAGGCGGCTTGATGGCCTGCACTGCCGATTCGTAGTGCACGACAGTGAATGTTTCCAGCGTGCCCCTGCCGCTCAGGTCGATCAGATCTTCCACCTTGGCAAAGCACTTGGGGCAGACGGACCGGGGCGGGACATTGACGAATCCGCATTTGGGGCACTTTGCGCCGCTGATCACCTTGCTGTCCCTGATCTTGATGAAAAACTTGCTGGCCATGGAGCCCACGGAGTACTTGTAGGGCATAATGACATAGCCTTCAAAGATGACCGGCTCTTTCTTTACTGCTTCCATGCTATTTCCTTCCTATCTCTTCTTTCGTTACTCGGTGATGGTCTTGAAGTGGACGATGTCAAAGATATTGCCCTTGCGCTCCGCTTTGGGCCTGATCACCGCTTCGACCCGCATGAAAATTTTAATCTTTTTCTCATCCGTCTCCTCCAGCTGGTGCTGCATTATGACGGTTGCCCCGTCCAGCAGTATAATGCCCACCGCGAAGGGTATCTTCAGCATCTCGCCTGTTGTCGGCAGCAGAAATGATTGTTCAGCCATGAAATAGGACACGACGGTCCCCTTGGGCCCGACCGGTATCCATTTCGACCTGTCCGTGCACTTTGTATGGTCCCTCGTGCAGACCGACTTGGGCAGGCAGAACTTGCGCCCGCAGGTGGGGCACTCGTTGGCGTAGATGATACCGTTTTCCTTCAGCTCCCTGAAGAACTCTCCCCAGACCTCTCCCGTCCTCCACTTATAGGGTATCTTCATTGTCTGATTGATATATATTAACTCTTCCTGTGTTCTCTGTTTCATATCTATCATTCCCTCCAGTTAGTCCATGGTCTTGCTCAGCAGCAGCAGGTCGGACCAGTATGAGCCGCCGAATCCGCTGGCCAGGGCCTGCTTCACATCCCTGGTCACCTGGTGCTCGCCGGCATCTCCCCTGACCTGCAGGGCCGCCTCGGCCACTCTCAGTATGGCGGAGTCGCCGATGGAGTTGGTGCAGAGCACGCCGCCGGACGGGCTGACCGGATACGGCCCTTCCAATTTGAGGTCGCCTTTCTCCACATGCTTCCATCCTTCGTTCGGCTCGCAGACCAGGAAATCCTCCAGCCACATGGGTATGGCGAAGGCGAAGGGGTCGTACATCTCGAAGACCTGTGTTTCCACCATTGGTTTGGTGATGTGGTTGCGCTTGAACAACCTGGAGCCTGCCTCCATATGCGAAGTCCAGCGCTTCTCGCCGATGCCGAATTGCGCGCCGCCGTACTCCACGTGGACCGTCACGTGGTCCTTCATCCAGACAGGCTTCTTGCATATCTTCTTGGCCTTGCTCTCGCTGGCCAGCACCATTGCAGTGGCGCCCAGGCTGGTGGGGCAGCACATCAGCAGGTTCAACGGGTACATCACCATCCTGGCATTCATAACGTCTTCCACCGAATATATCTCGCGCATGTGCGCGTTGGGATTCCTGTGTGCGGCCTGGGACGAGTTGGCGCGTACCATGGCGGCATGCTCCAGCTTGCATCCGCTCCTCTGCATGTAGGCTACCGAGACGGTTGCCAGTCCGCCGATGGCGCCCACCAGGAAATGGCGGTCCACCGCCGGATCGGTGATAGTGGAAATGGCCGGTGTCACCAGACCCTCGTCATGTTTCTCCCAGCCTATTACCAGCACAAGATCGTACAGACCGGAGGCTATGTGGTACCAGCCCTGTATGGCTGTCATGGTGCCGACCGTGCCGCCGGTGTTCATCTTGAAGCCCGGCCTGCCGGCAGCGCCGCTGTAGAGGTTCAGCATGGCATCGTTGAGGTGATGGCCCTCGAACATGTCCATGTTTCCCGCCATCACGGCTTCCATATCGTTTATGCTCAGGCCGGCGTCGTCCAGGGCCTTGGTCACGGCGTCATAGATCAGCTCGCCGTCATTGACATAGGGTCTGCGGCCGCTGTGCGTGGTCTGGCCGATTCCAACAATTGCTACCCTGTTTGCCATTTTATTTACCTCCCTTTTCAAGAACGAGTACGCAGTGCATCTGGCCGGCCAGGCCGTCGCAGCCGTGGGCTACGGCACGTTTGGCGCCCGCTACCTGATGCTCCCCCGCCTTTCCCTGCAGCTGCCAGACGGCTTCAGCTACTCTGGCCATACCCGCCACATTTATCGGCACGCCCGAGAGCAGTCCGCCCGACGGGTTAACAGGTATCTCGCCCTTAAGCTGGGTCTTGCCGCTGTCGATCAGCTTGCCTCCCTCTCCGCGGCCGCACAGTCCCAGTCCTTCGGTCCACAGCAGCTCCTGGGGCGCGAAGTATTCGGACAGCTCCACCAGGTCCAGGTCCTTGACCGGGTTTTTGATGCCCGCCATTTTGTAGGCCCTTTTAGCGGACTTGATCAGCGCATCGCATTCCGCCAGGTCCCGGTCGCCCAGGTTGTGATGCTCGTAAAAGTTGCCGATGCCCGTAATCCACACTGGATTGGGCGTGAGTTTTTTCGCCACCTCTTCGCTGGCAAGTATCATGGCGCAGGCGCCGTCGGATACCGGCTTCTTCTGCAGGGCGGTGATGGGATCGGCCAGCATCTTCGATTTGAGCACCTGGTCGACTGTCAGTTCCATCGCCTCCTGAGCCAGTTTATTCTTGCGCGCGTTGCCCTTGTTTTTCACCACGACCTTGGCGAACTGCTCGGGCGTTACCTTATATTTGTCCATGTAGCGCCTGGCCTGCATGGCCGCACCCATGGTGTAGTCGAGTCCCAGCCAGCGGTGATAGATATGGTCGATGGACCAGTTCTCTATCATGGTGCCGTCGGTGATCGATTCCTCGGTGTGGCTTACCACCAGGATGAGCTTGTTATCTCCCGAGAGGATGTGCATGGCCCCGTAAAGCACCGCGTAGGCGCCGTCCCCTGCTACCTTGGACTCGTCCTTCAGGTGCGAGCAGACGGCGTCGGGTATGGGCATGGATGAGATCGTCCTCCCGTCCCAGAAGTCCTGGGAACAGCTGACTACGGCTTCGACGTCGTCTTTGAGGTTGATGCCTGCGGCCTCGACGACCTTGTCCGTGACCTCAACAACGAGGTCCATCAGGTGATCGTAGGGTTTGGCGGCTTCGAACTTTGTCGAGGAGGCCGCCACTATTCCAACTCTGCCAGCCATTATTGTATGCCTCCTTTAATATTTAGATTCCATAGAATTCCATGCGGCTGTTGCTGATCCGTTATCGTATCCGGGATTTACATGCGGATGTACCCCGTGTTCGCTGCCCATGGAGGTTGATACTGGCCTCTGCATCACTACCCTTTACCTGCTGCATTAAGTAATTAGATGTTGATCGATCTAACCCTTCGGCTTCTTGGAAACAGCTACCTTGATCAGACAGATGGCTACGTCTTCATTGCGCTGGTTTTTTACGTGCCACTGGCTGGATACCACGCCCAGGTCCCCCTTATCTTTTACTTCAACCACCTCCGTCTCCAGGTGAATGGTATCGCCCAGCTTGGTGGCCCCGGTAAATCTCACCTTGTCCATACCGTAAAAGGCTATCAGGGCTGTCTCGTAGGGCGTAACGAATCCGGATGCTATGGAGAGCACCAGGAATCCGTGTGCGATGCGCCCGCCGAAGATGGTCTTTTTGGCAACTTCCTCGTTGACATGGAGGGGGTACCAGTCGCCGCTGAGGGCGGCGAACATAGTCACGTCAGCCTCCGTGATGGTGCGTCCCCTGGTAACCTCTTTCTCTCCGAGCTTGAAGTCCTCGAAATATTTCATGATGCTCCTACCCCCTGGAGATTTCCGCCTATTTTATAACAATTAATAAATCATGTAAACCGGTTATCAATCGCAAACTCGGTCAATTATTTGATCGTAAAACAGGTATGGCGAAAAATATTGATTAACCGATTAGTTAATATTGATTAAGGGTTAATTATTTTGATAAAATGTCGGGCAGCCCGGCAAGTTGGTGTCCCGGCCGATGACAGGGCATGGAAAAGCCGGATATGTGAAGACAGGAGGATAAGCCATGGACTTTAAGTTCAGTGCTGAAGAGGAAGCATTCCGCGGAGAGGTAAAGGTCTGGTTGAAAACCGCTATACCGCAGCGCTGGCGGGAGCTGCCCACCGGTCTCTGGCAGGAGACGGAGGAGTCGTGGAATATATCGCGCCAGTTTCAGAAGAAGCTCGGGTCCAAAGGGTGGTTGGCGCCGGCTTATCCCGTCGAGCTGGGCGGCGCGGGACTGGGACACATCAAGCGCCTTATACTGGCCGAGGAGCTTGTTTACCATGACGCCCCCATCAGCATCGAGGCCGAGATCACGGTCAACTGGGTGGGTATGGCACTGCAGCATTTCGGCAGCGAGGAACAGCAAAAGGACTATATACCGCGCATAGCAAAGGGCGACATAATATTCTGCCTGGGATACAGCGAGCCCAACGCGGGCTCCGACCTGGCGTCGCTGCAGACGCGCGCCGTTGAGCAGGGCGACAACTACATCATCAACGGCCAGAAGATCTGGTGCAGCTATGCCCACTATGCCGACTACTGCTGGCTGGGCGCCGTAACCGATCCCGAGGCGCCCAAGCACCGCAATATGAGCATGTTCGTAATCGACATGAAGAGCCCGGGCATCACCATCCGTCCGCTCATCAATGTCATCGGCTGTCACTCCTTCAACGAGGTCTTCTTCGACGACGTCAGCGCCCCCAAGAACAGCCTGGTCGGCCAGAAGAACAACGGTTGGTTCCAGCTTGCCATGGCGCTGGACTTCGAGCGCTCCGGTGTGGGGACCGCCGCCACCAATAAGCTGATACTCGACCAAATGGTCAAATATGCCAGGACCCATAAGAGAAATGGAAAGCTGATATCGGAAGACCCCATGATGCGCAGCCTGATGGCGGAGATGGCCATCGAGATCGAGGTGGCGCGCATGCTCTGCTACCGCATAGCATGGATCTACAGCAAGGGTGGACACTCCAACTACGAATCGTCTCAGGCCATGGTATTCGGCAGCGAGCTGCTGCGCAGGATATCGGACGCCGGCATGAGGGTGATGGGCCAGTACGGGCAGCTTGCCTTCGGCTCACCCGGGGCGATCGGGACAGCGGAGATGTACAGGGCTTATCTGGCATCGCTTTCCATCGGCGTGGGCGGAGGCACCAACGAGATCCAGCGCAACATCATCGCTATGCGCGGGCTCGGCCTTCCGCGTAAATAGCTGTGCCGGAATGAAATGAGGTGTGCTCAGGCCTATGGATTTTCGCTTAAGCGAAGCTGAAAACAAATTCAGGCAGGAAGTCGAGAAGTTCATTCTCGCCGAGATGCCGCAGGGCTATGCAGAGAGGGATTTGTATTGGCCGGGTGGTTATGGCGCCATCGGTGAATTTGAGATCAGAGATCCGGAAGTGGAGGTATTCAGACGCAAAATGGGTGAGCGCGGGTGGCTCACCATGGCCTGGCCAAAGGAATACGGGGGAGGCGGCCGCTCGTTTGTGGAACAGGCCATATTTTTTGATATCCTCAGCTACCATGGCGCTCCCGGTATGGATATCTCCACGCTCATATCAGGTCCCACCATCCTGCGCTTCGGCAGCGAGCAGTTGAAGCAGGAGTGGATTCCTAAAATAGTCAAAGGCGACCTCAAGTTCTGGCTGGCCTACAGCGAGCCCAACGCGGGCTCAGACCTGGCCGCCATACAGACCAGGGCGGTCGAGGATGGGGATTACCTGGTGGTCAACGGCCAGAAGATCTGGGGAAGCGGGGCGCACGTATCGGACTGCGGCTGGATGGTGGCACGAACGGATATGGATGCCCAGCCCTACAAAGGGACCACGCTGTTTATAGTGGATAACAAGACGCCGGGCATCACCATCAGGCCCATCATCAATATCGACGGCTTCCACTCGTTCAACGAGGTGTTTTTCGATAACGTCCGCGTGCCCAAAAAAAACGTGGTGGGCGAGATGAATATGGGATTCTATTACCTGATGGTGGCGCTGGACTTCGAGCGGCTGGTCATAGCCATGGGCGGTTTCCGCCGGCGCTTCGAAGAGCTGGTCAAATATGCCAGGGAGACGAAGCGCAACGGCAGGCTGCTCAGCCGGGATGCGAAGATCAGGGCCAGGCTGGCCGGGCTCGCCATCGAGATCGAGATAGCCTACGTGCTCTACTACCGCACCGCCTGGATGATGGACAACAACCTCTTCCCCAATATCGAGGCCTCCGAGATCAAACTGGTGACCACAATACTCAGCAGGAAGCTGGCCGATGCAGGCCTGGAGATAATGGGGCCCTACGGGCAGCTCTGGCCCGGCTCCGCCCACGCGCCGCTTAAAGGCAGGTTCGCCGTGGGATACCTGGATTCACTGTCGGCCGTCATCGGTGCGGGCACTTCGGAAATACAGCGGAATATTCTGGCCCAGCGTGGGCTGGGGCTCAAGCGCAAATAAGGTAGCGCAGCATTATTAATAAAAACCGGGAGGGACAAACATGGATCTGGGATTGAACGAAGAACAGGAGATGTTAAAGAAATCGGCGCGCGAATTCCTGAGCAAGGAATGTCCCAAGAAGCTCGTGCGGGAGCTGGATGAGAGCGATACCGGCCTCTCGCGGGACCTCTGGAAAAAGATGGCCGAGCTGGGCTGGATGGGTTTGCCCTTCCCCGAGAAATACGGCGGGAACGGCGGCAGCCTGCTGGACCTGACCGTCCTGCTGGACGAAATGGGCTACAACATAGTGCCCGGCCCCTTCTTCTCCAGCGTGGTGCTTTCCGGCTTCACGCTGCTCGCGGCGGGCAGCGAAAAGCAGAAGGAGACGTACCTGAGCAAGATATGCTCCGGCGATATGATCATGACGCTGGCGCTGACCGGCATGGAGGGCACATATTCCCCCGCCTCGCTCGATGCGGAAGCGAAGGCAGCGGGCGGCGGCTATATATTGAACGGGACCAAGATGTTCGTACCGGATGCCAACACAGCAGATTATATGCTGGTCGTGGCGCGCACCAAAAAGAGCTCCGACCCGGAGGACGGCGTGAGCATCTTCCTGGTGGACGCAAAAAGCGCCGGACTGAAGGTCACTCTGCTTAAGACGCTGGGACGGGACAAGCTGTGCGAGGTGACATTTAAGGACGTGAAGGTGCCTGCGGACAATCTTGTGGGAAAGCTGAACGACGGCTGGCCGGTCATCAAATCCATACTCAGAAAGGCCACCGTCTGCAAGTGCGCCGAGATGGTGGGGGGCGCCCAGGCCTCGCTGGATATGGCGGTCAGCTACGCCAAGGAGAGGGTCCAGTTCAACCGTCCCATCGGCGCCTTCCAGGCCATACAGCACTACTGCGCCAACATGGTTACCGACGTGGACGGCTCACGCTTTATTACCTACAAGGCTGCCTGGACCGAGAGCGAAGGGCTGCCCTCCGACATGGAGGTCTCCATGGCCAAGGCATGGACCAGCGACGCGTTCAAGCGCGTGGCTGTGCTGGCCCACCAGATATTCGGCGCCATCGGCTTCACCATGGACCATGATATGCATCTTTACTTCCGCAGGGCCAAGGCCGGCGAAATAGCCTACGGCGACGCCGACTTCCACCGTGAGAACGTGGCCGTGCAACTCGGGCTTTAAAACCGTATTTCAACGTGAAAATCAGCGGGCGGCCGTTCTGCCGCCCGCTCTTATTTTGTCTTCACTGCGACATGTTCCGCCGGCATATTCGCAGCCGCCGGACCGGCGTATAAGATTCTGGATTTTTGGCCTCCTCTTAGATTAGAATATAGCGTTTTAAAGAGGACCCACGAGTTGTCTCAGAATACAGATCGCCCGGCGCTTGACTATATCTTTCATCCGCGGTCCACTGCGGTGGTGGGCACCCTGCCGGATTCACTCAACAAGTTCAAGCTGGGCAACCAGTTCGTGAGGATGCTGCTCGAGTACGGGCTCAAGGGACCGCTCTACGCAGTGGGAGAGGGTGAGGGCGAGGTTTACGGCATCAAGATATATCAAAGCATCAGCGAGATACCCGGCCCGGTGGACTACGTGATAACCGCCGTTCAGAGCAAGTATGTCCTCCATCTCGTGGAGGAATGCGGCAGGAAGGGCGTCAGGGTGATGCACTTCTTCACCTCGGGTTTCGGCGAGATCGAGGACCGGTCGGGCCGGGAGCTGCAGGACCGGATGGTGGACATCGCCCGCAGGTACGGGATTCGTATCATCGGTCCTAACTGCATGGGAATCTATTGTCCTGAGTCCGGCCTGGCCTTCGGCACATATTTCTCCAAAAAGCCCGGCAGTGTGGGATACCTGGCGCAGAGCGGAGGGCAGTGCATCATCGGCATCAGGGAGGCCAACCGGCGCAATATCGATTTCAGCAAGGTCGTCAGCTACGGCAATGCCTGCGACATCAATGAGTGCGACCTGCTGGAGTATTTAACGGATGACCCCGCTACGCAGATAATCACCGCTTACATCGAGGGCACCAACCAGGGTCCGCGCCTGCTCAAGGCTTTGCGGAGGGCAGCCGACACAAAACCGGTCATCGTATTTAAATGCGCCGACACGGGCGGGGGATCTCAGGCGGCTGTGTCACACACCAGCGCCATCGCCGGATCGAGCCAGACCTGGGACGCGCTGCTGCGCCAGACCGGCGCCATCAGGGTATACAACGTCCAGGAGATGTTCGATGTGGTGACCGTGCTGCAGCGCTGCCCTGAGATCACCGGGCTGCGGACGCTGGTGGTCGGCCACGGGGGCGGCTCCTGCGTGCAGGCCTCGGACGACAGCTGCCGCGCCGGCCTTACCATGCCCCTGCTGCCGCCGGAATACAAGCAGGCCCTCTGGGATATATACAAGTTCGATGCAGGCAACATCTTCAAGAATCCGCTTGACATAAATCCCTACTGGGGCGTCGACAAGGCCAGGGAGGCCCTGGCTGCCGTGGGTGTATGGGATGGGGTGGACGTGATCCTGCTGCATTCAACGCCCGAGCAGGACCCCTTTGTGCCGCGCGAATTCCAGTACAAGCTGCATACGGACGCCCTCGTGGGTTGGGGTGAGGTAGCGCCCAAGCCCGTTGTGATGGCCATGAACGTCAATACCGTGCCGGGCGATGACGGCCTACCCGAGAAATCATTCCAGAGGCTGCTCGATGCGGGTTTTGCCGCATTCCCCTCCGTCACACGGGCTGCCACCGCAGTGGTGCGCGCTTACGCCTACTACCGGCGCAGGTCCGGAAGGCGCGGCTCCTCCTGATCCACTGCGAAAACCTTCATCCAAACCTCCCTGGCCGTTCATTATAAATTCACAATCCGGCTATAGAATGTCCTCATAAATAAAAGCGCAAAGGAGGCGCACCACATGAATAGCTGGAATAGGATCGTTACTCCTGCAATCATCGCAATATTACTGGTCGTTGCTGCTGTGGGCATTACGCTGGCTGTAACCAACGGCAATATCGCTCAGGCGGCATCGAAAT